>CAIVDV010000010.1 GCA_903904755.1 uncultured Acidobacteriaceae bacterium
ACCCGCAAACTGGAAATCCACACCCCGAACAAGCAACGGCAGGCGGAGCTATGTGCAAAAATCAGTTCCAGCACACCAACCAGAGGAAACCAAACTCTCAGAACCAGACACTCGATGGGAAATGATGACTACACCTCGATGGTCTCGCTAAAAAATGCCTGGTGATCACAGTCGGCAAGCTGTGGTGAGAAATGCGGGCTAACTCTACTCCCCGCCCTGTCAAGCCCCCAAATCCCCGCGCCACCCCCAACCCCAACCGAGTCAACCACATACAACCGCAGAAAATCCCCCCACCCTTGCCGGCAATTACCCCCCGAAAGCGCACAATGAAGGTTGCCATCCAGAGGGCAAACTTCATGGCCTATCCCATCCGAAAACTCGTCCCCGCCGCCGCAGCGCCCCAGGACTCCACCCCGCCCCGAACCCCCAAACCGCGCAAAAAGCACACAAAAACACCCCGAAATCACCCAGGTAACCACCCCGCAACCCACACCCCATCAACAACATGGGAGGCATTTCCCACGAAAAACACTACCCCCCTCCCCCCAAGGCCCTAAAAGCCCCCGAATCCCCTGACCACTGGCCACTCCCCCTCACAAACTCCCCCCACTCCCCGTCGGTGCCTCGTCCCCTCCCGAAGCCGGAACCACCGCAGCCGCAGCAACCGCAGCAGGCGCCGCCGCCGGTGCCGACCCATCCTTCGTCTCACCCCCGCCAAAGATCCCCGGCCGGTACGCACCAGCCAGAAACGTCGCAAAGCTCAGCACAATCGCGCCTACCCAGTGCTTGTCCTGGTACCAGCTCAGCGTCGTAAACGGCCCACCCGTCGCGTACACCCAAATCGGAAACACCACGGTCGCAATCCATATCTGCGGCCACGACGTCTTCTTCCCCGGCACCCGCGTCGCCAGGTACATGTACACCGGCGTGCACACTGCCGTCACCGCAGCCACCGTCCACACCGCAGTCTTGTAACTGGGATCCTTCACAGGCACCGCGTTGATCACACCCAGATACAGCGCAATCACCTCCGCCGGTATCCCCTTGGCCAGCTTGGATACATAGTTATCCGGCTGGATTCCAGCCACAGCCGCCGGGTCCACAATCCCCGCGCCAGGGTCATCCCCCAGCATCAGCTTTGCCTGCCCAGGTACCGCCGGCGCGCTCCCTTCCCCGTACTCAATCCGTCTACTCATCGCCCTTCCTCTCTCTCCTCCACAAAATCGGCTCCACCTCCAGCCGCACATACTGCTTCAGTTGCCCCCCGCCCTGCTGCAGGCTCTGCTCCTTCAGCCGCGCCAGCAGCGCCGGAATCTCCCGCGCGTCATACGGCTTGTCCGTCGCAAACACCGTCCGCGCAATCCCGTTCTTCAGCAGCACACGCGCAATCGACCCCGCCTCGCCCACACGGGCCGTACTGCACGCCGCCAGCACAATCCGCCGATGCGCCACCGCCGGATCTCCCCGCCGTTGAATCTTCGCCAAATCCGCCAGCGTAATCTGCCCCTCCGGCCCGCTCGTCTCCGACCCCGCCAGGGAAATCGTCCCGTTCGAGTGGTGCGCATACAGCAGAATCGTGTCGCTTCGCCCCTTGCTCAGCTCCTCCAGCACCACCTCCCGCGTCGCCACCTCCATCCGGAAGACCCCTTCCGTCTGCTTCTCAATCTGCTGGTTCACCAGCTTCCAGTCCTCCACCGTCCCCGCCCGCTCCAGCCCCATCCGCCGCCGTTCCAACTGACTCCGCACCGGGTCCACCTCCCTCGGCAACGCGTTGAAGATCCGCACCATCCCCGGATTCAGCACCAGTGTCCCCAGCGCCGTCGCCTCCGCAATCGCCCTCGGCTCCTGGTTCGCCGAATCCGTTACATGAATCGCCACATTCCTGTGCTGCCCGGTAAACGCCTCCCACTTTGGCCCCCACTCCGGCCCCTCCGGAATCTCCCCTTCATGCACCACCGGCCGGCCCCCATTCTCCAGCGCATGCAGGGCATCCGCGCTCAGCCACCGCCGACCGCCCGGCACCGTCGCATCCTCCAGATACGCGTCATACTTCACCTTCCCGCCCTCACCCACAGCCCTCTTCCACAGCACCCGCGGCGTCGGCTCCTGCACCAGCTTCGCCAGCCGCCTGCTCAGCAACTCATCCCAAAACTTCGCCATCTCCTCCGGACTCCCGGTGATATGCCCGGATAGCTCCTCCCGCTCCCGCTCTGCCTCCCGCTGGCGCTCCTCCTTCGTTTCAAAACCTTCGCCCTTCTCCACCTGAACCTGGAGATTACTCCCCGCCGCGTCTTTCAGCTTATCTTCGGGCCGCCGCTCCTCGCCCGCTCGCGGAATCTCCTGCTCCACATGCGGCACCTCTGGCATGGGATGCGCCTGCCCCGCCGCAACCATCGGCATCAGCGCCAGGCACAGTGCCGGCAATCGCTTGAGAAAACTCTGCATCCCGGCCTCCCCCATAGCTCAAAAAATCAAGCAGATATCTGTCCTGAATGAGTCGTAACGTAGCACACGCGCCAATCCGCCAGATAGCGAATTCTTCGCCGCCCGCCAACCCGCTCCCCAACCGCCCTCAGCCTCCCGTGCGCTAAGAACCCGCACCTGGCCCATGCCTCGCGAAAATTCCTCAGTCCCGATCCCGCACTCACTCGTCCTACCTGACAGAGTAAGATTGACTTCGCACCAACTCCCACCACCCCAACCCAAACCACGAGGCCCCGCCCATGAAACGACTCGCCCTCCTCACCGCCGCCCTCGCCTTCACCCTCCTGCCCAACCTCCATGCCCAGGCTCCCGCCGCCCCCGCCGCCATCCAGTCCGCCCTCGCCTCTGATGCCGGCAAGCTCAGTGACAAGTTCTCCGCACTCGCCGGTGCCATGGCCGGCAAATACGACTACCGCCCCGGCCCCGGTGTCCGCTCCGTTGGCGAGGTCTTCAACCTCATCGTCGCGGAAAACGCCATGCTCACCGCCACCCTCACTGGCGCTCCTGCCGGCCCCCGCCCCGAGCCCATCACCGATCCCGCCAAGCTGCAGGAAGCCCTCAAAGCCTCCTACGCCGCCCTCGCCAAAGCCATCTCCGCCCTCCCCGACTCCGACCTCGCCACCCCCGTCAAACTCTTCGGCCGCGACTTCACCAGGCAGAGCGCCGCCATGCTCCTCCTCGGCGACCAGCACGAGCACCTCGGCCAGTCCATCGCCTACGCCCGCGTCAACGGCATCGTCCCCCCCTGGTCAAAATAAACCCATATCCCGCCGCCGCCGCGCCCCGCCGCCATAATCCCCGGGGCGCAGCCGCTGGCATCCCTCTCAGGTGCACCCATGCGCAGATTCGCTCTTTCCTCCCTCGCACTCCTCATCCTCGCCTTCGCCGCAAACGCCCTGTGCGCCCAATCCGCCCTCACCGTCCTCGGCCGCGACTTCACTTTCCCCAACCATGTCGATGGCCTGCCCGCCAAGCTCTCTGACTTCCCCGGCCTCCAGATCCACTCCTTCACAACCAGCGACGGCGTCAAGCTCGCCTGGTGGGAAGCCGGCTCCGGCAAGCCCCTCATCTTCGTCCCAGCCTGGTCCGCCAACGGAGCCAACTACATCAACCTCCTCTATCTCCTCAGCAGCCATTACCACGTCTACGTCCTCGACATGCGCAATCACGGCCTCTCCCAGAAGGTCGACTTCGGAAACCGCATCTACCGCTATTCCATGGACCTCCACGAATTCACCCAGCACATCGGCATCCGCTCCGCCGACTACTGCGGCTGGTCCATGGGCGTCTCCATCCTCTACGGCTACATCGATCTCTTCGGAACCTCCGGCATCCACAAGCTCGCCCTCATCGACGAGCCGCCCACCATCCTCAGTCGCCCCGGAATGTCCCCCGACGAGCGCCTCCAGTCCGGCGCCATTGCAGACACCCTCCAGGGCCTCGGCCCCGCCATGTCCGCCCACACCGGAACCTCCGTCATGGACCGCTACAACGCCATGGATTCCCCCGCCTACGCCAACTCCGAAGCCTTCGCCCGCGCGCTCGTCCCCGTCGATCCTGAAGCCGTCAATCGCATCATGTACGACCACGCCGGCATCGACTGGCGCGACGTCATCCGCACCAAAATCAACGTCCCCACCGCCATCTTCTCCGGCGAGTTCAGCGCCAACCTCCCCAGCCAGCAGTGGATGCACTCCGTCATCCCAGACTCCACCCTCTACGTCTACTCCAGGGCCGAGCAGGGTGACCACTTCCTCGCCTTCAAAAACCCACTCAAATTCACCCGCGACCTCCAGGCCTTCCTGGAGAAAGGCCCCGAAGTGAGCACCAATCCCGCCATCCCCTCAGGCGTCGAAATCCAGGAAATCCTCCGCACCACCTCCTCCTGGAACGGCACCCCGTACTTGGCCTACCCCACCGGCATCCCCGAGCCAGTCGTCACCCGCGTCACCATCCCCGCCAACGGCGAAATCACCTGGCACTCCCACCCCATGCCCAACTTCGCCTACGTCCTCTCCGGCGAAATCACCGTGGAAGACAACCTGGGAAACAAGCACCACTTCACCGCCGGCCAGGTCATGCCAGAGCTCGTCCACACCGCCCACCGCGGCATCGTCGGCCCCCAACCCGCAACCTTCATCGTCTTCTACGCCCGCACCAAAGACATGCCCCTCTCGCAACCCGCCAGCTAGCGGCCTCCACAAACACCATGGGCAACCCCCATGGGTTGCCCATTTCAGATTCCCTCTCGGGGCTCGCCGCAGTCCCACTCCCCCTCACCGCCCTACCCGGCGCGCTCTTGCCCATTCCCCCGCAACCCAATCATCTCCACGCACGCAACCCCATTCCGCCCAGAGTGCTTCACCGTGTACAACGCCTTGTCCGCCTGCGCCAGCAACGCCCCCAAATCATTCCCGCTTGCTTCATCGGTAATCACTCCCAGGCTCGCCGTCACCCGCGTCTGCCTGCCCCCAATCGTGAAATCCGCACGCTCCAGTTCCACCCGCAGCCGCATCGCCAGCTCATGCGCGGTCGCCTACCTGCAGCGCGGCAGCAGCACGCAAAACTCATCCCCACCCCAGCGGCAAACGAAATCCTCCTCGCGCAGTTTGCTCCGCAGCGTCATCGCAACATGGCGCAGCATCGCGTCGCCCGCATGATGCCCATGCTCATCGTTGATCTGCTTGAAGTGATCCAGGTCAACCACAATCAGCGACAGCGGAGTGCCCGCACGCGCCGCGCCCGCAACCTCGCGCCGTGCAATCTCCTCAAACGCCCGCCGGTTATACAGCTCCGTCAGCGGATCAATCATTGCCTGCACGGCAAGTTCCCGCTGCAGCCGCGCAGACACCATCAGCAGAAACAGCGTCGTCAGCGTCCCCTCCATAATCGCCGACGCAATCGCGGAAATCACCACCTGCGGGCTGTTGAAGTCGTACTCCCCGGTCACCTGCCAATTGCGAACCATCACCACGGCTCCGCCCAGGTACACCGCCGCCATCAGACCCAGCGAGATTGCCGCCAGAATATCCGGAAAAGCACGCTCCCCATCTTGCTTCCGCTGCAGCGTCACCGCCATCACAATCAGAAAAACCGCCAGCAGCAAAAGGGCTGACACCACCCCCAGGCTCATATTCCGCCTGGATACCGTGAACCATACCCCTGACACCAACTGCAGCAGCGGCAGGCCAATCATCCATACCATCCGCGCGTCTTGCCGCTTCAGCAGGCAGATGCCCAGGTACATCAGCGCCGCACCAGAAATGAACAGTGTGTTCGACAGCACCTGGAAGGCAAACTCTCCCACCAGCGCCCGCTCCACCCGGAACATCCAACCCGTCCCCAGGCAGATATTCGCCACGCCAAAAGCCAGCATCACCCCCCGCAGATGAAGCGGATAGGTCTTGCGAACCAGCAGAACCAGCAATCCTGGCAGGAACGCGCAGCACGCACTGATCAGCCACAATATCCGAATATCCAGAGCCATAATCGAACCTCTTCGAACGGATTCTCGATGAAACCTTCCCCGCCTCAAGCCACTGTGATGGCGAAACTGGAGAGTTCAGTTGCGCTCTGCATCAAAAAACGAATTATATTCCCCGTGCCTTGCCAATGCGCTCAGCCCCAGGCTTCGGCGCACCACCGTTAAAACACCCCTGCATACCGCTCGCCCGTCGCAATCAGCTCCTCCACTGCACCCAGCCCCAGAATCCCGCCCCGCGCGCCAATCCCCGTGCAGTTCAAGGCTGCCGCCGCGCACGCAAACTCCAGCGTCCGGTCCAGCTCCCAACCCTGCAGCAGCCCATACAAATACCCGGCATGGAAGACATCCCCAGCCCCGGTCGAGTCCACCACCGGCACCCGGAACGCCCGACAGTAGTGCAAGTTTCGCCCGTCCCAGCCCAATACCCCCTCGGGCCCCAGCGTCGCCGCCGCCAGCTTTGCCCCAAAGCTCGCCCGCATCACCACCAGTGCCGCTCGCAAATCGCTCTCCCCCGTCAGCCGCGTCGGAAAATCGCGGCTCACAATCAGGTGGTCAATCAGCGGCAGCAGCTCCTCCACGCCGGGGTACAGGTCATCCAGATCCGCCACCACCGGAATCCCCGCCTCCCGCGCCCACTTCGCCGCCTGCACCGCCGCCCGCGTGTCGTAGCCGTCCACATGCAGCGCCCGGGCATTCACAATCCACTCCCGCTTCAGCTCCTCCGGCCGCAACTCCAGCCGCCCGTCCCGCTTCCACAGCACCGTACGGTCGCCCGTCGTCCCATCCACCAGAATCACCGACTGCTGGCTGTCGCACCCCGGCACCGTCAACGCCTGCGCCTCCACACCCGCCCGCGCAAACTCCGCCCGGTGCAGATCCGCAGCGTGGTCCTGCCCCAGCTTGCCCACATACCTTGTCTTCAAACCCCAGCTCTGACACGCCATCACCGTCGTCGCCACCATCCCGCCGGGCAGCACATACGACTTCTGGAACTCCACCTTGCTTCCCGCCACCGGGAAATCCGCGAGCGCAACCACCGTATCCGTCGCGTTCAGCCCCACCCCGACCAGGTCCACCTGCTCACACTCAGCCATCTCCCAATCCTAAATCTCCGCCCCTGCCACCCTGAAAATCCCCCGCTCCGCGTTCCACTCCACCACCGCGGCCACAACCGGAATCGCCACCGCTCTCCGCAGCATCCAACTCCCGTACGCGCCAGGCCATCGCACCCACCGCCGACCCGCCAAAAGGACCACCGCCATGTCCCTCGCCAGCCTCTTCATCCACTCCCGCAAGGTCACCTTGCTCGGCCTCGCCAGCCTGGTTCTTTCCCTCGCGCTCTTCCTCTTCGTCGAGCCCAACTACCACCCCACCCAGGGCGCCACCAACTGGCTCCACTTCGTCCGCGGCTTCCTCACCGGCTTCGCCCTCGTCGCCCTCATCGCCGCCCTCATCCTCAAACGCAACAAACCGAGCTGCTGCCAGTAGCCCCCTTGCCCTGACCACTGATCACTGACCACTGGCCACTCGCACTCTCGCCACATACCCCAGCACCGCAACATAATGCGCGACACTTCCCGCCAGCACAAACACGTGCCACAGCGCATGGAAATACCTCAGCCGGTCCAGCGCAAAAAACAAAATCCCCAGCGTATACGCCGCCCCGCCCAGCGCAATCCACCCCACTCCATGCCATCCCAGCGCCCCCACCATCGGCCGCACCGCCACCACCCCCACCCAGCCCATCCCCAGGTACACCAGCGCTGAGGCCACCTCAAACCGCCCCACCGCCACGCTCTTGAAAATCACCCCCGCCACCGCCAGCGTCCACACCACGCCAAACAGCCACCACCCCGTCGCTCCCCGCAGCGACACCAGCGTAAACGGCGTATACGTCCCGGCAATCAGCAGATAAATCGCCGCATGGTCCAGCACCTGGAAGACATGCCGCGCCCGCGTCAGCACCAGCGAGTGATACAGCGTCGAGCACACATACACCAGCACCAGCGTCACCGCAAACACCGTGCAGCTCACCAGTTGCCAGCCTGTCCCGTGCGAAGCCACGGCAATCAGATACACCGCGCCGCACACCGCCAGCACCGCGCCCACGCCATGCGTTACTGCGTTGGCTACAATGTCGCCGACCTTCGGTCTCTCGGTCACTTTCCGCTTCCGAACTGCCGGAACCGTTATTCCCGGCCTAGCCCAGCCAGTCGCCCAGCCGCGCCCCTGCCCATACCGCGATAAACCCCGCCACCACGCTGCCTGCCAGATACAGCGCCGAGGTCAAAAAGTACCCGGCCCGCACCGTCATCAGAGCATCCCACTCAAACGTGGAAAACGTGCTGTACGCGCCAATAAACCCCACCGGAATCAGAAACCGGAAAGCCGGGTCCAGGCTCGACCGCTTGCCCAGCCACTCCATCACAAAACCGATCACCACGCACGCCGTCATGTTCACCACAAACGTGCCCCACGGAAAGCGGCTCTGCACCCGCGTCCCTACCGCACTGCCAACCCAGTAGCGCGCCATGGAGCCCAGTGCCCCACCCAGCGCAATGTACAGGTATTTCACTTGGCTCTCTCCCCAGCGGACTTCACTCCTTTTGTATCACCCGCCGCCTGCGAAAACGGCCAGGCTTCACGCCCGGCCGTTCCCCTACTCATCTGGCCGTCGCCTACCTCCGCGCCGTCGTCACCTTGTCCCCGCCCGGATTCACATGCGCGTTCAGGTAGTCCGTCAGGTCAATCACATCCTGCTTGGTGCCCACCATCGGCGGCATAAACTTCCGGTAAGGCGAGTCCGCCTTGTACTCATGCAGCATCGTCACAAAGTTCTGGATATTCGCCCGGTCGCGCCCGGCCATCAGGTGCTTCATCGCGCGATACCCGTTCATCGTGTGGCAGCTTCCGCACTCCCCGCGGTAAATCGCCTCGCCCCGCGAGTAGTTCGTCGTCGCCCCGTTCCAAACCCACTGCGAGTTCGCCAGGTACCCGGTCTCATTCAGCTTCGGCACATAGCTCACCCGCACTCCATTCGAGTACATGTGGTTGCCAATCACAAATGGCTTGCGCAGCATCTCGCGCGCATACTCGCCAGATCCCGTCGCCACCAGCGCCAGCAGCAGCACCGCCACCGCATGGCCCAGCGTAAACTCCAGCGGCGTCCGGTAGGCCAGGAAGTACGCCACCCCGATAATCGTCGCCGAGGTCAGCACGATAATCAGCGCAATCCGCGTCACCTGCGAGAACGTCCCCGATCCAATCGTGTCAATGCCCAGGCTCAGCAGCGCCCGCTGCGTATCCGGAACCATCCACAGGTACCACACCAGCAGAAACGGCGTCGCCACAAACGACGGCACCAGCCACTTCACGCTCCACTTCACCAGGCTCGCCTTCAGGTCCGGCTGCTCTTCGCCATCAATCCGGCTCGACGTAATCAGCGCCCAAATGCCCGCCAGCGACGTGCAAACCCCGGCCCGCATCAGCAGGCTCGGCCAGTACGTCGGGTTAAAGAAGGCGTTCCAGAACTTGCTCGCCTCCGCTCCCGTTCCCGCCACCGCCAGCCACGTCCCGCCCGGCGTCAGCATAAACGCCAGAATGCCGTTGATAATCACCAGCGTCGCCACCGATGCGCCCGCATACACCCAGCCCACCTTCAAGTGCAGCTTCGGGTCAATCCGGTTCCACGTGTAGTAGTACACCGCAGCCGTCGTCAGCTCCACCATGAAGAAGACCCACTCAATTGCCCAGCCAAAGACGAAGTTGTGAATCAGCGTGCTCGTCGCCTCAGGATGCGTCAGCCCGATGGCAAACCAGATGCCCACGCCCGATACCGTCCCAAAAACACCCGTCAAAATCAGGAAGAACTTCGAGTGGTCCACCAGTTGCGCCAGCCAGTCCTCGCGCCCTTCCTTGTACGCCTTGCGCTCCGCTATCGGCAAATACAGCCCGCCGCCCACCGCAAACTGCGAAATCATCACGTGGAAGATGGCAATCATGCCAATCACCCACCCCGACCCGATATGCGGAATTTCCCAGAATGGATAGTTCATCGAATCACTCTCTCGTGCCTTCGCTTCGTGCCACCGGCCTCACAGCCTAGCGCACCGTCCAGTAACCAATCGCCGTCGTCGCCACCAGCAGAAACACCGCCAGCAAACCGAAATAATGTGCATTCCGCGCCCGCTCTCCACGCTCGCGGCTGGTGTCATAAAACGGAATCAACACCCAGATCGCGATCCCCAGCGTGAAGATCAGCAGTCCGGCAATCTCCCCGAACTCGCCCGGCAGCCAGTTGCCCAGCAGCTTCAGCATCTCGAACGGGCTCATGAAGTACCACTCCGGGTGAATCCCCAAAGGAGCCGGCTTCAGCGAATCCGCCTGGTTGCCCAGCTCCCACGGAAACACATGCGCCAGAACCGCCAATATATTCAGCGAAACCAGCCACAGCGCCATATCCTTCACCAGAAAATTCGGGAAGAACGGCACACTCCGCCGCGCCATCGGCGGCTTCTCTTCCTCGCTCGGCGGAATCGCATTCCCGTGCCTCTGCACCAGCCACAGATGGAAGCCCAGCAGCGGCAGGAAGATTGCCGGCAGCACCACCACATGCAGCGCAAAGAACCGCTGCACCGTGAATTCGCTCACGTCCGGCCCGCCCCGCAGCATATTCGCAATCCCCTGCCCGATAAACGGAATCGCGGCCGGGATCTGCAAACCCACCTTGGTCGCAAAGTAGCTCAGCTCATCCATCGGCAGCAGATACCCGCTGAACCCAAACACCGTCGCCACTCCCAGCAGCGCCATCCCGCTCAGCCACCCAAACTCACGCGGCTTGCGGTACGCCTTCATGAAGAAGACCGAGAACATGTGCACAAAAATGGCAAAGATAAACAGATTCGCTGACCACGAGTGCGCCGACCGAATCAGCCACCCGAAGTGCATCTGGAAGTTGATCTGCCGCACACTCTCGTACGCATCCGCGCCCGGCCGGTAGTACACCAGCAGCAGCACGCCGGTAAAGCACTGCACCAGGAACAGAAACAGCGAAATCCCGCCCCAGTAATACCAGAACGAGTGCTCATGCACCGGCACCCGCTTCTTGCGCGCAAATGCCGCAATCTCCCGCAGTCCGAGCCGCTCATCCACCCATTCGAAAAGAGAGCTTGTCATCGTCTTCGTCGTCATTCCTCGTCCCTTTCCTACGCCCGGGAAACCTGCACGCCGGCATCTGTCACCGCCACCTTGTACGCCTTCAGTGGCTTCGGCGGCGGTCCGCTCACATTCGCCCCGGTGCGCGGGTCATACACCCCGCCGTGGCAGGCACAGTGGATTCGCTTCTGCTCCGGCTCATACTGCACCGTGCAGCCCAGGTGCGTGCAAACCGCCGTAAACGAGACCCACGTCCCGTCCTCGTGGTGAATCAGCAACGCCGGCGAAGGGCCGAACTTGAACATCAGCACACTGCCCGCAGCCAGCTTCTGCGCGTCCTTCAGCATCACTTCCGTAATCGCCGTCGCGCTCAGCGCCATCTCCACCGGCGACGCCAGATACCGGTAAATCGGATACGCCAGAGCCACCGTGTAGGCCAGCCCAGCCGCACCCGCCGCAGCCAGAAATATCCGCCGCGTCAGCTTGTCGTCCACCTTCTCAACCAGGGAAACCTCGTGTACAGAATCGGTACTCATGCCGCTGCACTCTCCATCACTTTCTTCGCTCGCGCCACTACTGACACCAGCCATCCCACCACGCCCAGGCTGGCCACAAACAACACCAGGAACAGCCCCACCACGCCCCAGTTGGTCACCACCACCCGGTTCCACACATCAAAGCCCTTGCTCAGCAGCGTCAGGTCGCGCACCGCGTCCCGGTACACCGTCAGCGATGCCAGCGCCACAAATCCCGCCAGCGCACCCGCCCAGCCCAGCCAACCGGCAGTCACCCGGCCAAATCCAGCCACCGCGCCCACCGCAACCATCAGCACCACGCCCGCCAGCCACCCGTAAGCGCCCAGCCCGAACCAGTGATACAGCGGATGCGTCTGCAACCCCTGTTTCACCGCATCCGGCTGCACCCGCGCCGCCCAAATCCCGGCCGCCAGGTACACCGCGCCAAATACGACCGCCAGTTTGCCGCCCACCCCGGCCAGGAACTTCTTGTCCCGCGCCGCAAAGGTGCTTCGCCCCGCCAGGTAAATCATCCACAGCCCGCCAAACGCAAACCCGCCGGCCACAAACAGCAGCCACCGCGGCGTCAGCGTCGGGTCGCCGGTGGGCAGATAAACGCCCGCAGCCGAGGCCGAGTACATTTTCAGCCACTCCTCCGGCCGCAGCATCAGCGTCATGTTCGTCGAAAGAATCCGCGCAATCGCCCCGCACAGCAGCCACGCCAGCAGACCCACATGCCAGCCCGCCTTGCCCGCCTCCAGCCGCCCGCTGAACTGGTACAGCAGCCAGTACGCCAGCGTCAGCAGCCCGATAATCGCAATCCAGTACGCGCCAATCAGCACGCTGCTCGTATACAACGCCCGCCCGTACAGCACCTGCGCAAACAGCAGCGGCGGCACTCCCAGGTTGATCACATACGTCATCACCACCGTCAGCCGCCGGGCCAGCGCCCGCGCTGCCGTCTGGCTCTCCGGCGTGCCCCGGAACAGGCTCAGCAGCACCGCCAGCAGCAAACCGCCCAGCAGCATCTCCACCGCCAGAAAATGCAGCGATAACGTAACGATATGAAGCAGTTTGAAAAGCCAGATGGGAGCTGGCAAAGGAATGGGATCAACAGTTGGAAATTGTGGCATAGGTCAAAAATTCCCCAGAATTCCCTCTGAGTCTATCCACCGTCAACCCCTTTCCGTGTGACTCCTCTCAAGCGCAATTGTGACCCCTGTCACAATCTACCCGAAGCCTTTCACAGGGTGAAACACCTTCCCGTTCCCGGAATGCAAAAATGCCCCAATCTGCATGATTCGCAACAGATTGAGGCACCGTGTCCTGCAGATTTCCCGGCTGCTCCTAAAGCGTCATCGCCGTCTCCAGCGGCATCCGCGCGGCCGCCTCGGCAAACAGACGCACCGCCTCCGGCTCCTTCGCTATCAGCGCGTCATTGTGCCGCTTGTCGGCAATCATCTTCCCGTACCCCCATATCGCGCACAGCCCCCGCGCATCCCGCCGCGTTATGTCGTAGCCCCAACCCGCGTCCAGATGCGGATTCGCCACCTTGAACTGCGATGCCGGAAACCAGCTCGGCTGTCCCGTATCATCCCGCACCAGCAGCACCAGGTGCAGGCCCAGCAGCGCCATCGCATGAACCACGTATTCATTGCCCGGCGTCACCTGGTACGCCGACTTCTCGCTGAAACCCACCGACTCGAAGATCTTCGGACTATGCCTGCACGAATTGGCTATGCACGTCACTACCATGGCTCACATCTCTTCCCGGCCCGGGCGCTGCTGGGGCTCGCCCACTGCGGCCGTCGTGAAAATACACTTCGAGCAACCCGGGAACAGGAACCCAGGCCTCTCTGCACCTGCAATGCTGCAAAACGTCTCGTCCTGGCAAATGCAGGCTTGCTCCATGCCGCATGTTCCATCCTCTGCGTACACGTTCCCCGCATCGCCGCCTCACTCTCCACCGGCTCAATCCCCGGCCACGGTCCTCTCAGAACCGCAAGGCGTATGACGCTTTCATCATGGTTGGTATCGCTCACGAGGTCAATCCAAACCATCACCCCCAAAGGTGATGCGAGTCACAGGGATAGACCTCCCGCCAACCCGCCCCCAACCTCCAAAATTCAGCATCTTTCCATCGAAATCTCCGCCTTTCACGACAGCCTCCGCCCTGCGGCTTTACTATGCGATGGGGGATTCTTTCTGTCATGACTCGCTTCTCAAAACTTTGCTTCCGCTTCGCCCTTCCCGCCCTTGCCTGCTCGCTCCTCTTCGCCGCCGCCACACCGGCCGCAGCCCAAAGCGACGCTGAAATTGCCCACGCCAACGCCGCACTGCCCGCAGCCGCCCAGCAGGTCCTGCCTCGCCTCGCCGCTCTCGCTGAGCTGCCCGCCGGCTCCTGGAAGATGCACTCCGGCGACCTCGCCCACGGCGAAGCCATCGCCCTCGACGACTCCGACTGGCGCGCAATGTCCCGCGGCTCCAGGGCACCCAATGACGCCGTCTGGTTCCGCCAGCGCATCACCGTTCCCAAGACCCTCAACGGCTACGACCTCTCTGGCTCACGCATCTGGTTCCAGTTCCACGCCTATGGCAACGGCCCCATGCCCCAGATTCTCTACTTCAACGGCCGCCGCGCCGCCATGGGCGACGACCTCGAGCCCATCGTCCTGCTCGACAACGCACAGCCCGGCGACTCCATCACCATCGCCGTCAAGCTCCTCCACACCGTCGATACCAAAGACTTCCAGGGCGCAACCATGCGCATCGACTTCCCCGCCAACCGCCCCAACCCCGACGCCCTCCGCAAGGAATTCCAGTCCGCCGCATTCCTCGTTCCCTCCCTCGCGCCCGGCGACGCCTCGGCCATGAAGACCCTAGCCGACGCCATCCAGACCGTTGACCTCAAGGCCCTGGACGCCGCCAACCAGCCCGCCTTCGATGCCTCCCTCACCGCCGCCCGCCAAAAGCTCGACGCCCTCCGCCCCCTCCTCCAGCGCGGCACCCTCCACCTCACCGGCAACTCCCACATCGATGCCGCCTGGCTCTGGCCCTGGACCGAGACCGTTGACGCCGTCAAGCGCACCTTCGGCACCGCCCTCCAGCTCATGTACGAGTACCCCCAGTACACCTACACCCAGTCCGCCGCCCTCTACAACGAGTGGATGGCCGAAAAATACCCCGACCTCAACGCCGACATCACCCGCCGCATCAAGGAAGGCCGCTGGGAAATCGTAGGCGGCATGTGGGTCGAGCCCGACCTCAACATGCCCGACGGCGAATCCCTCGTCCGCCAGCTCCTGGTCGGCAAGCGCTTCTACAAGCAGACCTACGGCGTCGATGTCCGCATCGGCTGGAACCCCGACTCCTTCGGCTACAACTGGCAGCTCCCCCAGATCTACAAAAAATCCGGCGTCGACTACTTCGTCACCCAGAAAATGACCTGGAACGACACCAACCAGCTCCCCTTCAAGCTCTTCTGGTGGCAGTCTCCCGACGGCTCCAAGGTCCTCGCCTACTTCCCCCACGACTACTCCAACAACAACCTTGATCCCACCCGCCTCACCGCCGACCTCGCCACCGCACGCACCCGCGCCACCGGCGAAACCGACATCATGGACCTCTACGGCATCGGCGACCACGGCGGCGGCCCCACCCGCGCCGTCCTCGACGAGGGCGACTCCTGGGTCGCCAACTCCAAAACCGACGCCCTGCCCAAAATGGAGTTCGGCGTAGCCCAGCCCTTCTTCTCCGCCGTCGAAAAACAGATCGCCACCGAAAGCCCGGTCTGGAACTACTCCTCCATCGCCAGGGGCTACACCCCGCCCCCCGCCGTCGAAGGGAAAACCACCATCCCCACCTGGGACTCCGAGCTCTACTTCGAGTACCACCGCGGTGTGATGACCACCCAGGCCAACCACAAAAAGAACATGCGCGACTCCGAAGAGCAGGTCCTCAACGCCGAAAAGTGGGCCTCCCTCGCCTGGCTCGACGGTCGCCCCTACCCCGGCGCTGAAATCACCGAAGACTGGAAGAAGGTCCTCCTCAACCAGTTCCACGACCTCGCCGCCGGCTCCGGCATCGGCATCATCTACAAGGACGCCCAGCGCGACTACGACGTCGTCCGCATGTCCACCAACGAAATCGGCTCAGGCTCCCTCGGCCTCGTCACCGACCACATCAACACCGCTGTCGGCGCTGAGGGCGAAGGACAGGCCATCGTCGTCTACAACCCCCTCGGCTGGGAGCGCTCCGGCCCGGTCCACGCCAGCATCCGCCTCACCCACCCGGAAAAGGCCCTGCGCATCGTAGACACCACCATCACCGCCGCGCCTTTCGAGCCCACCATCCTCTCCCGCAACCCCGAAACCAACGTCGCGGAAATCTCCTTCGACGCTGCCTCCATCCCCGCCCTCGGCTACAAGGTCTTCCGGCCCATCTACGTTGACCGCGCCGCCGGCACACACCAGGGCTTCATCCCCAAACAGGAACTCGGCGGCAAGGACCTCGTCCTCCAGAACGCCCCCGACGGCCTCACCGTCCGCGTCTCCACCACCTCCGGCTGCATCACCAGCATCTACAACCCCGCCGACAAATTCGAGTACCTCGCCCCCAACGCCTGCGGCAACCAGCTCCAGGCCTTCGCCGACAATCCCAAGGACTACGACGCCTGGAACATCGACCCCGGAACCCTCGACGTCACCCCCACCACCTTCCCCAAGGCTGACTCCGTCGAGCTCGTCGGCGAGCGCGACCAGCCCGCCGTCCGCGTCACCTATACCTGGCAGAAGTCCAAGTTCGTCCAGACCATCAGCCTCAACGACGGCAAAATCGACATCGACAACGAAATCGACTGGCACGAATCCCACGTCCTGCTCAAGGCAGCCTTCCCGCTCGCCGCCACCAGCGACCACGCCACCTACGAAATCCCCTACGGCCAAATCGACCGCACCACCAAGCGCACCAACAGTTGGGAAAAGGCCCAATTCGAGGTCCCCGCCATGCGATGGGCCGACCTCGGCGACGGCTCCCACGGCCTCTCCATCCTCAACAACACCAAGTACGCCTACGACGCGGCCGGCAACCTCCTCCGCCTAACCCTCCTCCGCTCACCCAAGTGGCCCGACCCCGACGCCGACATGGGCCACCACCACTTCCACTTCGCCCTCTACCCCCACGCCGGCACCTGGCAGCAGGCCCTCACCGTCCGCCACGGCTGGGAGTACAACTACCCCCTCACCGCCCTCGTCACCACCTCCCACCCCGGCCCGCTCCCGGCGCGCCACTCCTTCGTCTCCGTCTCGCCCGACAACGTCGTCCTCACCGCCGTCAAGAAGGCTGAAGACACCAACTCCCTCATCTTCCGCGTCTACGAGTGGGCCGGCAAAGCCGCCGACGTCCACTTCCACATCCCCGCCGGAGCCACCGCAGCCACCATCACCAACCTGCAGGAAGCCCCCGAAGGCAACCCCCTCACCATCACCGCCGACCCCGCCGGCAAGCAGCCGGCCCCCCTCCTCGGCGGCACTGCAGACATCCCCGGCGCAACCGTTACCGCCCCCATCCACCCCTACGAAATCCTCACCATCCGCGTCGACTACCCCGCCGCAAGATAACCACCCCAAACCCAAAACGGGGGATGCCACCACGGCATCCCCTCTTTGCTGCTAAAAACAAACAATCCGCTGACTTGCTGACTCGCTATTGCGGCTTAGCCGCAGCTAACTCGCTGCCTTTGTCCTACCCGGCTTGTCATTCGTCAGTCGCCTACGCAAAATCCGATCAACATTCACGCCAAATCCGCGCTACCCTGTCATACAACCATGCGCACCCCCCTCACCCTCGCCGCAATCACCCTCATCGCCCTCGAGGCCATCCTCACCCCGCACTCCGTTGCCTCATCCACCCCCCCCCCGCGCCGACTCCATCCTCATCCTCAAACACGACCACACCCTCCAGCTCCTCGCCGCAGGCTCGGTCATCCGCACCTACAAGGTCGCCCTCGGCCAGGGCGGCCTGGCCCCCAAGCAGCGTGAAGGCGACGGCCTCACCCCCGAGGGCCACTACACCATCGACGCCCGCAACGCCCAAAGCCACTACTACAAATCCCTGCACATCTCCTACCCCAACCCCCAGGACCGCGCCCGCGCCCTGAAACTCGGCGTCACCCCCGGCGGAGCTGTCATGATCCACGGCCTGCCCAACGGCAAAGGCGCCATCGGCGCAGCCCACCGCCTCTACGACTGGACCCTCGGCTGCATCGCCGTCACCGACCCGGAAATCGACGAAATCTGGAACCTCGTCCCCATCGGAACACCAGTCGATATCCGCCCCTGACCCCACGCCCCATCCCCGCCCGCATCGTGCTAGGCTAAAAACGGAGGTTCCTTCTTTCCCATGCACATCAATTCGCCGTTTTTCGTCGTGCCGCTTATCGCCGTCGTCTTCTTCAGTTGCATCCTCTTTGCCACCCTCACCGGCAAGGAAAAGCACGACGACCACGCCGCCCACTAGACTTCCGCAAAATCTCTGCCTCTAATGCGGCTGCGTCGCTCCAGCCGCCTGCCCCGTTGTGGGTCCAGCCGCACCCCCACCCACTGGCGCACTCGGCGCATCCGGCTGCGGCACTGCCTCCACGGGCGCCGTCGGCGTCATCGCAGTCACCGGCAGCGTCAGCGCCTGCACCGTCGCCGGATCATCCCGCAGCCGCAGATACAGGGTCCCCACCCCGCCCGTATGGTTCCCGTTCGGAACCGTCAGCGTATTCCCGGTAAACTCCGGCGGAACCTCCTGCGCATTCGCCATATCCGCCGTCGCGCCCACCGCTGACACCAGAAACAGATTCGTCCCCGTCAGCGTGCATCCCTTGGCCACATTCCGCGGGCAGCGCAACTCCTTGAAGCCCGGCACCCGCACCAGCGTTCCCAGCGGAATCCAGTCCCCCGCCACCCCATCCGCCGCCACCACCCGCAAATGAATCGGCCCAAACGCTGAGGCCCCAAACCGCGCCATCGGGTCCACCACCGCCACCGCCGTATGGGCATCCTCCAGCATCAGGCTGCCATCGGCCAGGCTCAGCATCGTCGTAAAGCTGCCATCCTCTGCCGCCAGCTCCACCTTCTCATTCCGCGGAAACAGTGCCGGCACCCGCGACTTCAGGAAAAACACCAGCCGTCCCTGCAGCGGCAAATCCGCCGGACTGCCCAGCCGCACCGGCTGCGCGACGTCCCCTTCCGCCTGCTGCACACCCTTGCTCAGCAGGTCCACCTGCGGCCTCGCTGCCTCCACCGTCGCCGGCACCCGCAGCTCCCGCCCGTCCCGCAATACCACCTTCGCCTGGTAGTCGGCCCGCGGCTCCAGCGTCGCCGTTGACCCCGTCACCTGCAACGTCAGCAGATCGTAGTCCCCCACCCGCTTCAGCCCCGCCGGCGCCAGCCCAATCCCCGCCAAATTCGCTGACTCCACCTCATCCAGCCTTCGCCCCTTCAGCATCGCCGCCTTGTCGCCCGCGCTCACCGTCAGCCGCTCCAGCGCCGCCGCCTCCGCATACGCCCGCAGCGTCACCTCTTCGGCCGCATCCATCCCATACTGGTGCACCGCCAGCGTCACATCCCCCGGCTGCGCATCCTTCAGCGGAACCGTCACCTGCAGCTGATCCAGCTTGCCCGCCTTCCAGCCCGCAGCAACCGACTTCTGCTCGCCCACCTGCACATCCACGCCGGCCACGCACACCGTGCTCGCCCCATCCACCCGCACCTGGTCGTCCCGGCCCACAATCAGCGCATTCCGGTCGCCCTCTGCCACCGTCCACGCTCCCGCATGCGCGCTCGACAGGTGGAACTTCGGTCCCTCCCAATCGTCAAATCCCCACTTCCCGTGCAGCGTCGCCGTCACTTCCGCCTCCGGTAGCGCGGGAATCGGCTTTTGCAGCACAAATCCACCCAGCGCCGCCTGCGGTGCCACCGGAATCTCCAGCCCGCCTTCCGCCGCCTTCGTCTCCAGATGCAGCATCAAATCATGGCCCAGCGGCGCGGCAAACACCAGCGGATTGCCCTCCGTAGCCAGCACCAGCCCCGGCTTCTGCGCGCACAGGCTGCCCACCCCATCCGCCACACGCATCTGCGGCATATGCGACGCGCTCCCGCCCTTCGCATAAATCGGCGGCATCGCCACCACAATCACGCTCTTCGGATCACGGAAACTCGGCGGCACATTCAGCCGCAAATTCAGCGTGTCCTTCTGCGGCAACGCCAGCGCCGGTATGTACTGGTACTTCGCTGTGTGGAATGTGCTCAGCACCCGCGCCAAATCCATCACCGCCCCAACATACGGGCTGAAGGCCCCGCTCCCCCCCAGCGCCGAATAGCTGATCTGGTTCATCATGTCCGCCGTTGACCCGTTCGCCAACTGCGTAATCAGCGTCTGCGCATTCGCGTCGTCCAGAACCAGTCCCTCGGTATGCTGCACCAGGCACGGCGCCTGTTGCTCCGTCGGCTTGTCAAAGCACTGCTGGTCCAGCCGCATCCCCAGGCTCCGCGCCGCCAGCGCCGTCCGCTCTTTCAGCTCTTTCGCGTCGCCCGCACTCGCCGTCCGCACCTCAGCCAGGTAAGCCTCCAGCCTCTGCCGGTCCCAGCTCGCCTGCTGCAAATCCTGGCTCGACCGCACAAACGCACCCGGCCTCCCCTGCACCGCAGCCCGCAGCGTGCTGAAGTCGCCCCCCGTCTCCGGTGCCAGAAACACCAGCGCCTGCTGCGCTTCATCCGGCACTACAACAAACACGCCTTCCTGCCTCACCTCCCGGTTCCACGTCTCCACCCGCCGGAACCAGTCCGCCGGCGGCTTGTCCGTCGAACCCCGCAGAAACGCCACCACCAGCACAAAGTGCACACTCTGGCTCTCCGGCAAATCCGGATGGATCCAAAGCCGGTCCCCCGGCTCCAGGCTCGAAACTTCCCCAATCGGCAGCGTCTTACCGTTCCGCTGCACATGCACATCCACCTTCGGCCCAACCAGGTCAAAAGCCGGCGAATCCGCACCAAAGGCCGGCAAGCACATTCCCGCTGCCAGCGCCGCGCTCAGCGCAATCGTTTTCAAACTCCGCATACACCCCCATTGTACGTACGCTCTCTCCTCTTCAAACCCAACCTTTCTCCTCAGGTTGCGAAGAACTTTCCATCCAATCCATCGGAATTCCGTTCCCCGCACCTACACCATCTTCTTTTCATCTGAACCCGCCCCTGTTCAATTCCCCGCACATCGAGTTACAATCGCGTCACTGGAGTGCGAACGCTTGCACGGAATATAAGTCCTTAATCCTAATCTTTCCGTCCCATCGGTTCTTGCTTTTCCCCAACCGACCCGCAAGCATGACTCACATCAACTCTCCAGGGGTCAGCGACCTCGCCACTCCTTTTCCCGGGATTGGGGAACATCGCTCCTCTGGTTGCGTAAGACTTACAGGCACGAAACTTCCCCCCCCGATGGCTGAGCGCCCTCGGATAACTGAAACCGATGCAACACCCCTCCATGTTTGGCCTCTATATAGGACCAGGAGACGATAATGAAACTTCCCAAATTTGCCACAGAAGATGATCTCGCTCCCCTCTCAATTCCTGAAGCTGAAGAGATTATTGAAGACGCGCTCGAAGAGCTCTCCTTCTCCACCGATCCCGGCCTCTCCCGCGCCCTCCGCTTCCTCGCGCCCAAAGGCTACCAGGCCATCGTCGAGCTCTGCAGCGAAAACGGCCGCAGCAAGCGCCGCAACGGCGACGCCTCCACCTGGTCTCCGGAAGACGATGAAATCCGCATCTACTTCGAGCGCATCGACGATGCCGACGAAGACGACGAGCCCATCGCCCCACGGGCCCGCGTTCAGGCCCCGGCCCGCACCCGCCCCCGCGTCCCCGCTCCAACCCCTGAGCCCGGCAACGTCGGCAACTCCTTCAACTTTGAGCCCACCGCGCCTGAGCCCCTGCCTGCCGACATCGACGACCGCATCAGGGAACTCTGCGCCGCCCTGGCCGAAGCCGAACGCGGTGGCCACGCCTTCATCGCCCTCAAGTGGTTCCGCGACTCCTTCCTTCCCCGCAAGGCCTTCGTCTGGAACCAAACCCCCGAGTCCCGCCAGCTCATCCTCGCCGAGGCCATCCAGCGCGGAGTCGTGCTCACCAGCAAAATCCCCAACCCTAAAACCCCCGCTTACCCCACCACCACCATCCGCCTCAACCGTGCCGAAGCCGGCATCCCCGAGGAAGCTCACCGCTTCCGCCCCGTCGCCATTCAGGGCGATCCCGTCGCCGACACCATTGAAGAGAGTCAGGGTGCATCATGAGCCGCTGTTTTCTCGATTCCACCGCCTTCGTCAAGCTCTTCGTCCAGGAGCCCGGCACCCAGGCGCTCATCACCTTGCTTGAGTCCATTGAGGACAACGCAAAACTCATCTCCGCCATCACCCCCATTGAGGTCACCGCGGCCCTCATCAAGCGCGAGCGCGCCGGCGACATCCGCCCCGAAGACAGTGAACTGGCCCGCGCCAGCCTCCGGCAGGAGGCCACACGCATCGTCCAGCAACCCCTCAACCCCGCCGTCCTTGAGGCCGCCCGCCAGCTCCTTGAGCAGCACGACCTCCGCGCTCAGGAAGCCATCCAGCTCGCCTCAGCCGTCGTCGCCCGCGAAATGTTCCACGGCCTCCCCATTACCTTTCTCTCCACCAACCCCCGCCTGCTCCACGCCGCCCGCCAGTTGCACTTTGAAACCGCTGACCCCTCGGTAGCCTGAGGCACCCCCACCCGACCAGAAACAACAATCCCCGCGTATGGCATCTCTGCCGGCGCGGGGTTTCCCTTTTCCCATTGTCTCTGGATTCTCTTGCGGCTGCCCTCGCCGCCCTAAACCGACTTCTTCCGGAAAATCTCGTCCTTCTCCCGGCAGCCGCAATCCGAGCAGCCCACACAGCAAAACAGTAGTACCGCCGCCCCAGCCGTAATCAGCAGCGCCAGTACGCTTTCCATTGAGAACAGTGCATGAAAAATCGTGTGCATCTTTGCCAGCTCTCCCCGGTTTCCAGGCTCTTTCATCTTCGCCTGCGCACCCCTGGCGCGCTTCGCGGCAAAAGCCCAGCCGGAGCTTCAACGCCAACAGTGTAGCACCACAAAATATCGCCGCGACAGCCCAAAATTGCACTTGTCATTTGGCGAAGAAAAAGCGAAAATAGTCCCAGTCGAAACCACCATGGCTACCGCCACCATCCCCGCACCTCCAGCGCCTCCCGCTTCCCCCGGGCCCGCCGTCAACTGGCTCTTCGTCGACCTCAACTCCTACTTCGCCTCCGTCGAGCAGGAGGACCGCCCCGAGCTACGCAACCGCCCCGTCGCCGTCGTCCCCATGGTCACCGACACCACCGTCTGCCTCGCCGCCAGCTATGAGGCCAAGGCCCTCGGCATCAAAACCGGCACCACTGTCCGCGACGCCCGCAACCTCTGCCCCGAAATCATCTTCGTCGAGGCCCGCCACCAGCTCTACGTCGAGTACCACCACCGCATCATCGCCGCCGTCGAATCCGTCCTCCCCGTCTCCGCCGTCCTCTCCATCGACGAGATGGCCTGCCGCCTCATCGGCCGCGAGCGCCCCCTCCTCTCCGCCATGGCCCTCGGACTCAAGGTCAAGCAGGCCATCCGCGACCTCGCCGGCTCCAGCCTCCGCTGCTCCGTTGGCCTCGCCCCCAATCGCTACCTCGCAAAAATCGCCTCCGACATGGAAAAACCCGACGGCCTCGTCGCCCTGCCCCCAGACATCCTCCACGACGCCCTCTCGACCCTCACCCTCCGCGATCTCCCCGGCATCGGCGCACGCACTGAAAAACGCCTCAACGACAAAGGCCTCACCTCCATGGCCCAGTTCCTCTCCCTCGACCGCGACGAAGCCGCCTCCCTCTGGGGCTCCGTCTGGGGCGAGCGCCTCTGGCACTGGCTTCGCGGGGAAGACTTCGAAATGGCCGAAACCGAGCACTCCAAATCCCTCTCCCACCAGCACGTCCTCGCCCCCGAACTCCGCACCCACGACGGCGCCTGGGCCGTCGCCCACAAACTCCTCCACAAAGCCGCCATGCGCATGCGCAAGGAAGGACTCTGGGCCTCCCGCATCTCCGTCTCCCTCGCCTTCGTCCAGGACGGCAAAATGCCCCGCTCCTCCACCTTCGGCCCCACCCGCTCCGAAGGCTGGTCCGCCGACCTCCGCATCACCGAGTGCCAGGACAACCCCACCCTCATCCACGCCCTCGCCAAGCTCTGGGCCACCCGCCCCACTGACCCCAAACACCAGCAGCCCTTCTTCGTCTCCGTCGTCCTCGGCGACCTCGTCCCCGACGCCCTCCACACCCTCACCCTCTTCGACTCCGAAGACGGCGGAACCCAGCGCAACCGCCTCGCACACACCATGGATACCCTCAACCACAAATACGGCCTCTCCACCCTCGCACCCGCCTCCATGCTCACCGCCCTCAAATCCGCCCCCACCCGCATCTCCTTCCACACCGTCCCCGACCTCTTCTAACCCCACCCATCCGGACATCAATCCGGACATACATCCGGACATTCCTTCCCATTTCTTCTCCATTTCCATTGATTTATATGATAATTAAGCGCAAAATAAACCCACCATGCATCCGGACATCAAACCCGACATCCACACCGCCCACTCCCCTATCCCCGACTGCGGCGAATCCATCTCCATGATGGAACCCATGCGCCTCGGCGAAGATTCCCGCCATCGCGCTGCGCTGCTGGATGACGCCCTCACGCTCGCCCAGGAGTCCTCAGCTCTCAAAAGCAGCCTGCCCGCCGACCTCGTCCCCACCCTCGCCAGGCTCGTTCGCTCCATGAACTGCTACTACTCCAATCTCATCGAGGGCCACAACACCCACCCCATCGACATCGACAAAGCCCTCAACAGCGACTTCAACGTCGACCCATGCAAGCGCGACCTCCAGCTCGAAGCCGCCGCCCACATCCGAGTCCAGAAGTGGATTGACGAGGGCGGCCTCGCCAATCCCCGCACCAGTGATGCCATTCTCGAAGTCCATCGCCGCTTCTGCTCCCAGTTGCCCCACGAACTCCTCTGGGTCGAGGACCCCTCCACCAGCCGCCGCGAACGCGTCCTGCCAGGCCAGCTTCGCCCCAGTGACGTTCAGGTCGGACAGCACATCGCCATCTCCCCCGGCGCAGTTCCACGTTTCCTCGCCCGTTACAACGATTCATACAGCCGACTTGGCAAAAGCGAATCCATCCTCGCCACCGCCGCCGCCCACCATCGCCTCGTCTGGATTCACCCTTTCCTTGACGGCAATGGCCGCGTCGCGCGCCTCATTTCGCACGCCATGCTCCTCGAGTCCCTCGATACCGGTGCCATCTGGTCCGTCGCCCGAGGCCTCGCTCGCCGCATCGACGAGTACAAGCACCTCCTCGCCCTCTGCGACCGCACCCGCCGCAACGACCTCGACGGACGTGGCAATCTCAGCGAAGAGGCCCTCGCCGCATTCACCCGATTCTTTCTCTCCACCTGCATCGATCAGGTCCGCTTCATGCGCGAACTCATGCAGCCGGAAACTCTCCGCGCCCGAATCCTCCGCTGGGCTCAGGAAGAGGCGCAGCTCGGCAAGCTCCCGGCCAGAGCCTCCACCCTCCTTGAGGCAATCCTCTACCGCGGAGAACTCGCGCGTGCCGATCTGCCCGCTTTGCTCAACACCACTGACCGCCAGGCCAGGCGTATCACTGCCCCCTTGCTCGATAGCGGTGTATTTATCTCAGAAAGCACCCGCGCCCCCCTCCGCCTCGCCTTCCCAGCCACCCTCGCCCACCGCTGGCTACCTGGCCTCTTCCCCGAAAAACTCGACTGACTCCCCCCAATCGAACATCTCCCCAACTTTTTGCGTACCCTCTGCATCCTCCCGCACCTTCCCCTGCGGTATACAGAGCAGACACCTATGGCACTCGCCTTCCCATTCCGGCAGATCATCCCCTGGCCAAACCGGCCCGCCGGCGCAACCGCCGAAGCCATCCCCGCCTGGCAGCCTGACTTCGAGGCACTCGTCAACACCCACCAGTCCATGGTCTTCTCCCTCGCCCTCCGCATGACCGGCGACCCCGGCCTCGCCGAGGAAGTCGCCCAGGATGTCTTCCTCGAACTCGACCGCCACCTCGACCGCATCCTCTCTCCCGACCACGCCCGTTTCTGGCTCCGCCAGGTCACCGTGCACCGCTCCTCCGACGCACTCCGCCGACGCAACACCCGCCAGCCCGGCTGGAATGCCGGCCTCTGGGTCGAGCTCGAAGAGCACCACGCACAAATCCACCCCGACCCCACCCAGTCCGCCGACACCTTCTCCCCCGAGCTCGAATCCCTGCTCGCCGGCCTCCCCGCCACCCATCGCGCCGCTCTCCTCCTCCGCTATCAGGAGGACCTCACCCCCGAAGAAATCGCCCGCACACTCAACACCCCGGTGGCCACCGTAAAAAGCCACCTGCAGCGCGGCCTCAAGAGCCTTCGCCTTCTGCTCGCCGCCCCTGCCAAGGAGACCCCCCATGGACAATAACCGTCCCAACCCCAATCTCGATCCCAAAATAGCCGATCTCGAGCGCCGCCTCCGCCTCGCCCTCCGCCATCAGCCCGCCCCCGCCGGCCTCCGCACCCGCGTCCTGGCCCAGTCCCAGTCTCTGTCCCGTGCCCGCCGCGCCCGCCAGCACGGCCGCACCTGGGTCCTCCAGCGCCTCGCCGCCTCCCTCGTCCTCGCCGCCGTCTTCGCCGGCCTCGTCGTCTACCGCCAGTCTGAAGAGCGCCGCAAGGGCGAGGCCGCTCGCCAGCAGGTCCTCACCGCTCTTCGCATCACCAGCCACGCCCTCCAGAACGCCGGCACCCGCGTCAACGACCACCCCGACAACTAGCCCACTCCCCCAACCCAAAAGGAATCACACCATGAAGCCCATCAGAATCCTCCCCGCCCTCCTCGCCCTCGCCCTCGCGGCCCCCATCGCCGCCCTGGCGCAGGATCAACTGCCCACCCCCAGCCCCATTGAAAAATCCCTCGCCGACCGCGCCGAGCACACCACCGAAGTCACCCTCGACCGCAACATGCTCGCCTTCGCCGCCAAGTTCATGGACAGCAAAGACAAGGACCAGGCCGCCGTCTCCGACATGCTCAAGGGCCTCCAGGGCGTCTACGTCCGCGAGTACCAGTTCGCCAAGGAGCACTCCTACACCACCGAAGACATCGACGGCCTCCGCAAGTACTTCGAAAGCTCCGAGTGGTCCCCCATGGTCCGCGAACGCACCAAGGGCGTCGCCACCGGAACTGACGTCTACGTCAAGCTCGTCAACGGCTCCATGCAGGGCCTCTTCGTCCTCGACGCCGAAGACAAGGAACTCTCCCTCGTCCTCATCCTCGGGCCCATCGATATCGAGCACCTCAGCCAGCTCGGCGGCAACTTCGGCATTCCCAAGGACGCCGTCAAGAAGGCAGAAAAGAAGGTGACCAAGTGACCTCCGCCCCCCTTCTTCCCAACCCCCAGCCCAGCCCTGCCGGCTACTCCCCCCGCCGGTCCATCTGGCCCATCGCCGTCCTCCCCCTCGCCCTCGTCGCCATCATGACGCCCATCATCGTCCTCGCCTCCACCGGCCCGGTCAACACCCTGGCCTCCGGCTTTGACGCCATCGTCCACGGCATTGAGTCCCGCTACCATGCCCACGCCACCCACATCCCCTTCGCCGGCATCATCTCCGGCCTCGCCAACCACGCCACCCATGGCGGAGTCCACCAGCTCCGCGTCGCCAACTTCGAAAACTTCAACCAGCCCATCGACGGCGAAGAGCTCAACGCCCTCGTCACCCAGCGCATCGGCCAGGGCTGGCAGCGCATCATTCGCGAAACCTCACGCTCCGGCGGCGAACAAACCCTCATCTTCGTCCGTCCTGAAGGCAACCGCATGGGCATGATGATCCTCGACCTCGACGGCAAGGAACTCGACGTCGTCGGCCTCAGCATCAACCCCGACCAGCTCGCCCAGCAAATCAACGACCACACCCGCCACCACGACTCCGACGCCGACTCAGACAAGGACTCAGACTCTGGCAAGGACTCCGACGAAGACTCCGCCAACAAACCCCACGCCCCCAAGGAGGATGCCCCCGACTCCCCCGCCCAGCCCAACGCAAACTAGCTTTTTCACTCCCCTGACCGCATTCACGTCCGCGGTCAGGGGTACTTCCCGGTTTCCCCACCGCACCCCGCACCCCCTCCGCGCATTGCCCCCCATTCCCCCCGCTGCGTATCCTCTACAGGTGGCATTCGACCTCTTCCATTCCCCGTCAGAACCCTATCGCGGTCGCCTCGCGCCCTCGCCCACGGGTCTGCTCCACGTCGGCCACGCACGCACCTTCTTTACCGCCTGGCAGCGCGCCCGCCAGGCCTCCGGCATCCTCGTCATGCGCGTAGACGACCTCGACTCCGAGCGCAGCCGACCCGAATTCGTCGAAGCCGCCCTCGAAGACCTCCGCTGGTTCGGCATCCGATGGCAGGAGGGGCCAGGCCGCCCCGACCGCGCCGGCTCCTGGACCTCGCTCGTCCCCAGCTCCCAGGGCCCATACGGCCCCTATCTCCAAAGCAAGCGCCACAGCTTCTACGACAACGCATGGCGCAAACTCATGCGCCGCGGATTCCTCTACCCCTGCACCTGCTCCCGCAAAGACCTCGCCGCCATCGCCACCGCTCCCCACGAAGCCCACCACGCCACCGACGACGAGCCCATCTACCCCGGCACCTGCCGCAACTTCGGCCCTTTCATCCCCCAGCTCCCCGGCCCCAATCAGCTCCCCGTCGACCTCGGCAACGTCAACTGGCGCTTCCGCGTCCCTGAGGGCACCATCGTCGAGTTTGAAGATCGCAACCTCGGCCCCCAGCGCTTCGTCGCCGGCCAGGACTTCGGCGACTTCCTCGTCTGGCGCAAAGACAACACCCCCAGCTACCAGCTCGCCTGCGCCGTCGACGACGCCGCCATGGCCATCACCGAAGTTGTCCGCGGTGCCGACCTGCTCAAATCCACCGCCCGCCAAATTCTCCTCCTCCGCGCCCTCGGCCAGCGCATCCCCGCCTGGTTCCACTGCCCCCTCATCGCCGACCACAACGGCCAGCGCCTTGCCAAGCGCCACGACGCCCTCGCCCTCCGCACCCTCCGCCAGCGCGGCCTCACTCCCATGAACATCCTCGCCGCGGAACTGCCCGTCATTCCCGTCATGGCATAGGTATCCAAAACCTCCACCACTCCTGCTAACTTGCTGACTTGCTATCGCGGCGCAGCCGCAGCTAACCCGCTGTCTCTGTCCTCAAACCACAATCAGCGCAGCTCAATCTACGAAGGGGCTAGAGCATTTTAGGAAAAGGTGTAGGCCCACCAGCAGAAGGTCGCGTGGACTTTCTATCAAAGAAAGGCCACACCGAACTGATGCTGCGAGTCCACAGTATTTCCTGAAATGCGTCAATTGCGGGCGCCCCTGGCTTCGGGGTCACCACGGACAGGTCTTCGTTCGTGGGGTGGAGTTCCCTCCCAATTGGAGACCGGGGAATAACCACCCATCCCAACCCTTTCCACCCCACACCAACAACTTTCCCCGCCCCCACCCCCCAAATTCCCCCCGATGCTATCCTTACTTTTGGGACTCCCTTCCCCGCCTGCCCCCTTGGGCAGAGATCAACACCCAGAGGTTTTATGGCCACCCTCGCACCCGCTGCACTCGACTACCAGGTCCGCGACATCTCCCTCGCCGACTTCGGCCGCAAGGAAATCAACATCGCCGAGCACGAGATGCCCGGCCTCATGGCCATCCGTCGCAAATACGCCCCCTCCCTGCCCCTCAAGGGCGTCCGCATCACCGGCTCGCTCCACATGACCATCCAGACCGCCGTCCTCATTGAGACCCTCGTCTCCCTCGGCGCAGATGTCCGCTGGGCCTCCTGCAACATCTTCTCCACCCAGGACCACGCCGCAGCAGCCATCGCCGCCTCCGGCGTTCCCGTCTTCGCCTGGAAGGGCGAATCCCTCGAAGAGTATTGGGACTGCACCTGGCGCGCCCTCAGCTTCCCCGGCGGCCACGGCCCCGAGCTCGTCGTCGATGACGGCGGCGACGTCACCCTCCTCATCCACAAGGGCTTCGAGCTCGAAAACGGCGACAACTGGGTCAACACCCCCTCCGGCAACCACGAAGAGCAGGTCATCAAGGATCTCCTCAAGCGCGTCCATGCCGAAAATCCCCAGCACTGGCACAAGGTCGCCTCCGCCTGGCGCGGAGTCTCCGAAGAGACCACCACCGGCGTCCACCGCCTCTACAAGATGATGGAGCAGGGCACCCTCCTCGTCCCCGCCATCAACGTCAACGACTCCGTCACCAAGTCCAAGTTCGACAACCTCTACGGCTGCCGCGAATCCCTCGCCGACGGCATCAAGCGCGCCACCGACGTCATGGTCGCCGGCAAAGTCGCCGTCATCTGCGGCTACGGCGATGTCGGCAAAGGCTCCGCCCACTCCCTCCGCGGCATGGGCGCTCGCGTCATCGTCACCGAAGTCGACCCCATCAACGCCCTCCAGGCCGCCATGGAAGGCTTTGAAGTCACCACCGTCGAAGACACCCTCGGCCGCGGCGACATCTACGTCACCTGCACCGGCAACCTCGACATCATCACCCTCGAGCACATGAAGCGCATGAAGGATCAGGCCATCGTCTGCAACATCGGCCACTTCGACAACGAGATCCAGATTGACCGCCTCAACTCCGACCCCACCGCCACCCGCCTCAACATCAAGCCCCAGGTGGACCAGTACACCTTCTCTGAAGCCCCCGGCCAGGCCGCCCACTCCATCTTCATCCTCGCGGAAGGCCGCCTCGTCAACCTCGGCTGCGCCACCGGCCACCCCAGCTTCGTCATGTCCAACAGCTTCGCCAACCAGACCCTCGCCCAGATCGACCTCTGGGCCAAGCGCGACTCCTACAAAATCGGCGTCTATGTCCTCCCCAAGTACCTGGACGAAGAAGTCGCCCGCCTGCATCTGGAAAAAATCGGCGTCAAACTCACCACCCTCTCCAAAAAGCAAGCCGACTACCTCGGCGTACCCGTCGAAGGCCCCTTCAAACCCGAAACCTACCGCTACTAAAGACTCCGCCGGGTGTCGGTTCCCGGATGCCCCCGGTCCCTCGCAATTGCGGACCGGGGGCGCATTCGAGCGCAGCTCGAACCCGCCTTTGCTTTTGTTGTTTGGTCGTCATCCCCTCAGGGGATCTTCCTCTCGCCCGCACCCTCCCCCGGTCTACGAGGGCTTCTTCAAAGCGTCTCGCCCCGCAAACCCTGACCCATCAGGCTCCACAAACCGCTCCACATCAATCCGCTCGTAGCGCACTTCCAGAATCGTCAGCTCTTCCGTCCCCCCCGGCGCGCGCAGAACCACCTGGTCCCCCTCAGCCGACTTCAGCAACGCCCGTCCCAGCGGCGACACCCAACTGATGTGGTTGCGGCTCAAATCCACTTCATCCGTCCCAACAATGCTCACCTCCCGCTCAACTCCAGCGGCATCGGCGTACCGCACCGTTGCTCCAAAATATGCCCTCGACCGCGCCAGTTCGGATCGCGGAGCTTCCGGGTCCACCACCTCCGCAGCCTCAATTCGCTTGGAGAGAAACCGTATCCGCCCATCAATCTGCCGCAGTCGCCGCTTGCTGTACTGGTAGTCCGCATTTTCACTGCGGTCGCCATTGCTGGCAGCCCAGGACACCACCTCCGTCACCGCAGGCCGGTCCTTGGTCAGCAGAAAGCGATGCTCTGCCTTCAGCCGCTCCAGCCCACCCGGCGTGATGTAGTTCGTTGCGTGCTCGGTCGGGGCATCCGGCGCAGGTCTTCGGGTAAATCCCTTCCGCATCTCGTTACTCCTCGCGCCACGTACGCACTGGTCCCTCGCAATCGATGCGGCTCGACTCCGAAAGAAAATGCTGCACTGTATCCACTTCCATACGGTTCATCATATGCGGCCCTGGGCGATTCTCCCACCTCTCCCAGCCTCGCGCCCACCCAAATCCCCTACCCCCGCACCACATGGCTCCCCGGCGTCACCCCAATCTCCACAAACTCTCCAACCCGCCGTCCCGCACACACCGCGCCATCCAGCGTAACCGGCCCACTCCGCCCGCCTGCATACAGGCGAACCACCGCCCCGTACCCCGCCGGACAATCCAGTTTCAGCTCCAACGCCCCATCCTCCAGCGCCTTCCACTCCACCCCAACCGGGCCAAACTCCGTCACCGCAACCCCCTTCGCCCATCGCAATCCGCCACACCGTGGCTCAATTACAATCGACCGCGCAGCCACCGGCCCCTCCCGCCGCGCTCCCAGCACATACGCCGTCAAAAACGACCCCGGAACAATCCCGTAAATATGCGCCTTCGATCCCCCCTGCAAGTCCTCCCACGTCGTCTGCCACGGAGACTCCATCTGCGCCTTCCATCCCGTCCGTATCCGCGACAGTACCTCGGCATCCCGCTCCGGCTTCTCCATCCCGTACAGCGCATCAAACAGAAAGTAGTGGGACATCACACCCGTCACGTCCTGCGCATGCGCCAGCACAAACCGGCGCACCGAATCCACGCGCTCCGCCGGCACAATCCCGGCATACAGTGCCATCAGCTCCGCCTGCACCACCGGATGGAATCTCCCATCCACAATCGGCCCCGGAAACATCTTTCCATTCTGTTGCTCCGCCGTTTTTGAGCCTGGCCCAAACAGCGCACTGTCGTAAGCCCCTTCCCGCGTGTTCCACAGCTCCCGGTTGAAGTCCCTCCGCAGCTTTTCGGCGCTCGCCGCATAGCTTTCCGCCTTTCCCGCCGCGCCAATCTGCTCTCCCAGCCACGCCGCATCGCACAGCGCCCGGTACAACAGCGCATTCAACCCCGCCCCCTCGCACACCTGGTACCGCAGCGGATTGTCCCACACCTCCCACTCCCTTGCCAGCACCAGCCCGCGCCCCGTCCGCTTGCTCAGGAACCAGCTCAGCAGCCGCGTCAGCGCCGGCCACAGCTCCCGCACCAGCGCCGTATCCATGGAACTCTCAAAGTACTCCCGCAGTTGAATCACCCAGTCGCACGAACGGTCTTCCATAATCGCGTGGATATCCCACCGCTCCGAGCAGCTGTGCGCCTTCATCTGTCCGTCCGCCTGCTGCGTCAGCGCAATGCGCCGCAGCAGTGCCTTCTGCAGCCGGTTGTCCCCCCAGTAGGTCTGCGCTCCATCGTCCGGCCCGCGCATCATCGTGCGCGTGCAATCAAACGCCGGCGGCGAGTCATCCGTCCACTCCACCCGCTCCCGGTCCGCGCAGTCCACATAGGAATCCTCACTCATCAACTCCAGCGACCGCGCGCAGATGCACCATATCCGGTTCAGCGCCTCGTCCTCGCACGCAAAGCTCGCCACCCGCTCAAACGGATACCGCACTTCCACCGCCTCCGCCCGCCGCACCACCACCCGCCCTCGCTTCAGCCGAACAGAAAACTGCTTGAAGGCAAACGTATCTCCCCCCGTCCATCCCTGCACCCCGGCGCGCGCCGTATACGTGGACGCACCGCTCGATTCCCCCTCCGGCAGCAGGTACGCCGCTTCCAACTCGCTCCCTTCCTCCGCATCAAACTCCAGCTCGTGGTACCCCTGCACAATCTCCGGCAGCTCCAGCACCAGGTCCTTCTTTTCCTCCAGCGCTATGGGAAAGGAACCCCCTCCCGCGCTCCACTCGCGCCGCTTCTCCATCTGCAGCGGAGTCGTCCGCGGCCACACCGGGAAGAACTCCGCCCCCCCAACTGCCACAGCCGCCGGCCATCCATCGACCGCAAATCCCGCCGCGCTCAAGTCCAATCCCCTGCGTCCATCAACATGCTCCTGGATCGACGCCCACGCCTCCTCCCGCGCACCAAAACCCGGCTCCGCACGCGCCCGCCAGCTTGCATCAGTTGCAATCCTCGCAGCGCCATCCCCCACCGTCACCACCGCGGCAAACCCCGGCGCATGGCGCATAATCCGCCCCGTCGGGGCATCACAATGCACCAGCACCGCAATCGTGTTTCTGCCCGCCCTCAGTTGCCCGCCAATCTCCCGGGTGTCATACTCCGGCCGCTGGTTCTGGAACCGGCTCGGCCCCCGCCCCGCATACACCCCATTCACATACAGCCGGTACCGCGTATAGGCAAAAATCTGCATCGACGCATGAGCCGGCGCGGCCTCAAGCTCGAACTCACGCACAAAAACCGCGTGCTCGTCCGCCGCCTCCGTCACCGGGCTCCCCGGCCCCGACGACGCAATCCCAACCGCATTCCCCTCCCGCAGAATCGGAATCCGCCTCGGCTCCGCACACCAGATCATCTGCGCCACCAACTGCCCGCCCCCCGTGCCCTCCGCTGCCGCCTCCGCCGCCGCACCCGCCGCCAGCACCGCATCCGGCAGAAACACCACCCGCGGCAACGTCACCACCGCGCCTGCGGCAAACCCCGTCTTCAAAAACACCCTTCGATTCATGCTCAATCTCTTCCTCGTCTCTGCACCGGTCCATTTGGTAGACAAGCCGTCCCATCCAAACCACAGCCGCTAACCGACACCATACTGCACCCCGCCCCCACCCCTCAATCCGCGCTCGCCCCCCCCCGCAACATCCAGCCCAAAAACCCGGCCCACGAATTCACGGCACAAATCCCTCCCATCCTGCGTACCACCATCAGCACTCCCGGGACACTTCCCCGCAGGACAACCCTCGTGAACCTCGCAATCCAGCAGGTCGGCAAGCAGTACCGCGGCGGCAAGGTCGCTCTCTCCAACTTTTCCCTCACCCTCCAACCCGGCGTCCACGGACTCCTCGGACCCAACGGCGCCGGCAAATCCTCCCTCATGAACATCCTCGCCACCCTCACCCGCCCCACCTCAGGCCGCGTCCTCTGGAACGGCATCGACATCGCCCGCGACCCAACCCCGCTACGCCACGTCCTCGGCTACCTCCCTCAGGATTTCGGCGTCTACCCCAACCTCACCGCCATCGAATTCCTCGAATACCTCGCCGCCGTCAAGGGCCTCGACCGCGCCACTTCCCGCCGCCGCATCGACGAACTCCTCTCCATCCTCAACCTCCACTCCGCCGCCAAACGCGCCATCGGCGGCTTCTCCGGCGGCATGCGCCAGCGCGTTGGCATCGCCCAGGCCCTCCTCAACGACCCCCAGCTCCTCATCGTCGACGAGCCCACCGCCGGCCTCGACCCCGAAGAGCGCGTCCGCTTCCGCAACCTCCTCACCGAGCTCCCCGGCGAGCGCATCGTCATCCTCTCCACCCACATCGTCTCCGACGTTGAGGCCACCGCCTCCCACATCGCCCTCATCGCCAACGGCCTACTCCTTGAATACCAGACCCCCGAGGCCCTCGTCGCCGCCGCCTCCGGCCACGTCTGGTCCGCCCTCGTCCCACCTGAAGCCCTCCCCCACCTCCGCCAGCGCCACACCCTCTGCGGCACCATCCGCCGCGGCAACCTCGTGGAAGTCCGCCTCCTCGCACCCGCTGCGCCAGCCGGCTTCGCCTTCCTTCCCGCCGAGCCAGCCCTTGAAGACGCCTACCTTCTCGCCATGGCCCGCACCCGCACGCCCCTGGCTCCAGGAGCCGCCGCATGAACGCCCTCTTCCATCTCATCCGCGCGGACTTCCTTGAGCGCGTCCGCCGTTACAGCTTCCTCATCACTCTCGCCTTCGCCGTCTATCTCGGCCTCGCCGCCGCCACCGGCCAGGTCTCGCTTCGCCTCGGCGACTACTCCGGCATCCCCAACTCCGCCTGGGTCGGCGCCGTCATGGCGATGACCATCTCCGTCTTCCTCTCCCTCGTCGGCTTCTATATCGTCTCCAGCTCCGTCCAGCGCGACACCCAAACCCGCGTCGGCAGCATCCTCGCCGCCACCCCAATGAGCCGCTTCGCCTACACCCTCGCCAAAGCCCTCAGCAACTTCGCCGTCCTCGCCTCCATGGTTGCCGTCCTCGCCCTGGTCGGGGTCTCCACCGTACTCTTCCGCGCCGCCGCCCCCGTCCAGATCTGGCCGCTCCTCTCCCCCTTCCTCTTCATCGCTCTGCCCGCCGTGGCCATCGTCGCGGCCGTCGCCGTCTTCTTTGAGACCACCCCCATCCTCCGCACCATCTCCAGCTTCCTCTACTTCTTCCTCTGGACCTTCTCCCTCGCCTCCGCCTCCCAATCCGGCGCATTCGATCCCCTCGGCATCCACGTCATCTCCGCCAGCATGACTCAAAGCCTCAAAGCCCTCGACCCTGCCTACCAGGGTGGATTCAGCTTCGGCATCATCGTCGACGACCCCGCGAAGATCGTCCTCCGCCACCCCTTCCTCTGGACCGGCATCCACTGGACCGCCTCCGCCATCCTCGGCCGACTCCTGCTCTTCCCCGCCGCCGCCCTCATCGCCCTCACCCCCGCCCTCTGGTTTCACCGCTTCGATCCCTCCCGCACGGGCCTCTCCCGCCGGCTCCGGTTCTCCTGCCAGCCCGCCACCCTCAACCCCGAAATCCTCCCCGCCATGGCCATCACCGCCACCCTTCCCCCTGCCATCGAGCCCGCCCGCCTCACCCTCGCCCGCCCCAATCAGTCCGCGCTCCCCGCCCTCGTCACCCTCATCTTCGGCGAACTCCGCCTCGTCGCTGCACGCCGCAAGTGGTACATCTACGCCATCGCTGCCGGCCTCACCCTCGCCGGCTTCCTCTCCCCGCTCTCTGCCGCCCAGGGCCTGCTCGCCGCCATCTTTCTGGTGCCCATGCTCGTCTGGTCCCGCCTCGGCGCGCGCGAAGACCTCTTCGCCACCCGCTCCCTCATCTTTACCGCTCCCCAGGCCAGCCTCCGCCCATTGCTCGCCGCCTGGGTCGCCGGCGCCGCCCTGCCCATCACCCTCGCCTCCGGAATCCTCCTCCGCCTCGCCCTCGCCGGCAACCTTTCCGCCGCAGCCGCCATCCTCTCCGGGGCATCCTTCGTCACCGCCCTCGCCCTCGCCCTTGGCGCGCTCAGCCGCACTCCCCGCCTCTTTGAAGGCATCTACATTTTCTGGTGGTACGTCGGCCCCCTCCAGGGCGAACCCGGCCTCAACTTCGCCGGTCCCCTCTACCCCGCCCTCTGGGCCACCCTCTCCATCGTCCTCATCGCCCTCGCCTGGCTCACCCGCACACTCCGCCTCCGCCACGCCTGAGCAACACCCCCCCGTCAGCCCCGCTTCTCCCGCCCCTTCGGCCCCTTCCTCACCCGGTGCCACAGCCGCCACGGTGCCGAGTGCAGCAACCCCATCTGCTCCGCCTTCAGCGCCGTATACGACCGCTCTACATACCCGTCAAACTCCGGCGGCCAGCCAATCATCGAACGCCGCTCCTTGAAGTTCCCATCCGCCCACTTCCGCAGCAACGCCTTGTACCCCACCACATGCGTCACAAACTCCAGCAGACACTGCGGCATCTCCTCTTCAATCACCAGGTACGCCCGCTCGATAATGATCCTCTCCCGCACGTCGTTCAGCGGCATGAAGATGGTGCGCATCCACAGCACCCACTCCTCCAGCTCCTCATCCCGAATCGGGTGGCACTTCGTCTTCCCCTGCTTGGCCAGCAACGACTTGTACGCAATATTGCCCGCCTTCGAGGCCACGTACAGCGGCCCGTAAAACTGGTTCAACCGCCGATTCACCAGCTTCAGCTTGTCCCGCCGGCGCGCCAGCATCCGCGCGCTCAAAAACGTCATCATGTAGCCCACAAACGCAAGCACGATCGTCACCATCGTCGCGTTCTGCAGGAAGTTGCTCGGCGTAATTTGCGTAAAATCAGCCATCACAGGAACGGGCAAGTATACGCTCATCCCCCGCCCACTGCACAAAAATGGGCCGCCGGGAATCGCTCCCTAACCCGCATTTCTCACCATAGCGTCAGTATCGAGATATAGAAATATTCAAAAAAAGCTGGAAAGGCCTTCGAATGTGTGTCATAACTGCTTTGTCTAGAAGTAGTTTTTACACCCAGACAGAGGCCTTTCACATG
>CAIVDV010000011.1 GCA_903904755.1 uncultured Acidobacteriaceae bacterium
GCTTACCGGCCGGAATCGGCCTCACTGAAAGCTTGAACCCCGCACACCCACGGGTCTCAACTCAAACGGCGACGATCATCGCATCAAGTCCCGATGCCGGAACTTCTGGAATTCAGCTACTTGCACCACGGGCTGTTAGGGGTTGCTTTACAGGCTGAGGCCCCAGCGCAGAGAATGAAGGCTGTAAGAACCTGAAAGGACTGCAACCATGCCGCTTTCCGGCGAAGCTATTCGCTTGATGAACTACATTGATGATGTATCGGTAACACTGCGCCGCATCTTGACGGGCGTTGCCACGCTGGATGACGAGGAGCGGGCGATTGTGTCTGCGCACCTGGAGCAGGCGAAGCCGAGCGCACAGGATGTGCTGAACGCGCTGCACAAGGGTGAATAGCTGGTTTGACCGCCGGGGATGACCGGCTGGGCTGGGCCCTTAAAGGAAGTCTTTCGTGAGTCAAAGCTTAACTGTTGCCGTCATCGGTGCAGGTCCGCTGGGCAGACGGCTGGCCTTTGCGGCTGCGCGGGCGGGATTCCAGGTGGTACTGGAAGATGTGATGCCGGCGAATCTGCGGCACGCGGAGGAGTCGCTGCGTGAGCAGTTGTCGGCGCACACGATGCCGCTGGTGCGGTTTGTGAATTCGGTGGAAGATGCGGTGCGCGAGGCGGATCTGGTGTTTGACTGCGTGCCGGATGAGCTGGAGTCGAAGCTGGAGATTTTCTGTCTTCTGGACAGGATGGCACCGCCGCGGACGATTCTGGCGACGCCGACGACGCATCTTTCGATTGCGGACCTGGCTAGCTGCACGTACCGGCCGGACCGGTGCATTTCAATTGCGGTGAACGCGAACAAGATGGAAGGTGAGGCGGGGGGCGCAATTCCCATTCGCGTGACCAGCCAGACGAGCGCGGAGACGCAGGCGACGGTGGCGGCCTTCTGGGAGCGGCTGGGGTATGAGCCTCAGGTGGAAGCCGACCAGGCGGAGAAGCTGCTGCTGTAAGCGTGGGCGGGCCGGTGTGATTTTGGGTGGAACTTACCAGGCCCAGGTTGCGTAACCGTTACAGCGACCGGATGCGTCGAAATTCAGGCAGAGCCGCCCAAACTATGCAAAGTTTTCAGGACATCCTCGGGGAAGTCTTTCGCGCCATGCTGGCGAACAAGCTGCGCACGTTCCTGACGATGTTCGGGATTGCGTGGGGGGTGGGGTCGCTGCTGGTGCTGGTGGGGCTGGGTGAGGGCTTCAGGAGCGGGCAGCAGCGGAATCTGGCGAATGTTGGCAACGATGTGGTGATGATGTGGGCCTCAACGGTGCCGGCGGTGGCGAACCAGCATACGGCGATGCGGGCGTACAAGCTGACATTGAGGGATGAAGAGGATCTGCGTAAGCTGCCGGAGTTGCGTGCGGTGACGGCGGTGCTGAGCCGGAACGATTTGTACGAAGTGAGCGCGTGGTCGAATACTTCGATGCAGGTGATGGGCGTGGAGCCAAACTACTCGACAGTGCGGTTTGTGCCGGTGGCGCATGGGCGGTTCCTGGACGATGCCGATGTCGCAAGTCACCGCAGGGTGGCTGTGCTTGGGGTGAAGGCCGCGCAGATTTTGTTTCCGGGGCACCCGCTGCTGGGCGAGGCAATCACGATCAACGGGACGAGTTTCACGGTGGTGGGGCAGGTGGAGTCGATTGCTCGGGGTGGTCAGGACTTTGACGACCAGAAGGTGTACATCCCGTTGACGACGATGGGCGAGCTGTATGCGATGAAGGGGTCGAATATCCCGATTGATGCGATTGGGTCGCTGCAGTATCAGCCGACAAAGCATGGAGACAGCACAGCGGCCGTGGCGGCGGTACACCGGACGATTGCGCGGAACCACGGCTTTGACGCGTCGATGAAGGATGCGTTTGAGGAGTGGGACACGATCCACATGAGCCAGCTTATCGGAAAGATTTTTGATGCGATGGATGTGTTTCTGGGGGGTGTGGGGGTGGTGACGCTGGCGCTGGGCGCGGTGGGCATCATCAACATCATGCTGGTGAGCGTGACGGAGCGAACGCGCGAGATTGGACTGCGGAAGGCGTTGGGGGCGACCAAACGGGGCATTTTGACGCAGTTCTTTTGGGAGGGGCTGCTGCTGACGACGATTTCCGGACTGGTAGGGGTGGGGTTGTCAGCAGGGTTTATGGCGTTGCTGCAGGCGCTGTTCACGGGCAAGATGCCGGGATTTGATCCGCCGCGACTGGTGTGGTGGTCAGTGGGGTTGGCGATTGGGTCGCTGACGTTGTGCGGGATTGTTGCCGGGGTGTATCCGGCGAGTGTGGCGGCCAATCTGGAGCCTGTGGAAGCGCTGCGGCGCGAGTAGTCGAGAGGAAACGGATGTTTCGCGACATTTTCCAACAAGCCTGGGGTGCGATGGTCTACAACCGTCGGCGCACGATGATCACCATCATCGGGATGGCGTGGGGCATTGCGACGGTGGTGCTGCTGCTGGCGTACGGAGCGGGATTCAGCCGCGCGGTGCAGGCGATTTTTGCGCAGTGGGGCACGACGACGATGGGTGTGTTTTCCGGTCGGACGAGCGAGCAGGCGGGCGGCGACAAGGCCGGCGTGCTGGTGCGGTTTACCCAGGACGATATTGACACGATCAGCAACTCGGTACCGGGGCTGCTGCGGATTACTCCGTCGGTGGGCAAGGACGTGACAGTGCAGAACGATTTGCACACCTACACATGGTCAGTGAGCGGGGTGCTGCCGAATGCCGAAGAGGTGATGCATCTGCCGACAGATGCTGGGCGGTTTTTCAACGGAGCGGAAGAACAGGAGCGGGCGCATGTAGCGGTGATTGGGCCGGATTGCCGGACGAAGCTGTTCTCCGGGGCGTATCCGATTGGGGAGACGATTCGTCTGAACGGGATCAACTTCATGGTGGTGGGAGTGCTGGCGACGAAGATGCAGGAGGGTGACAACGACGTCAACCGGCAGATTTATATTCCGTTCAGCACGATGGGCGACATCAAGGATACGAAGTATCTGGATGGAATCTGGTTCAATTATTCGGGCGACAACATGGTTGTGGAAGACAGCCTCCGGAAGGCGCTGGGGGCGGCGCATCACTTTCGGCCGAGTGACCATCGCGCGATTTTTGTCGCGAACATCATGACCCAGCTGAAGCAGTTCCAGATTTTGTCGATTGCGCTGCAGGCGCTGCTGGCGCTGGTGGGCGCGCTGACGCTGGGGATTGCCGGGATTGGGCTGATGAACATCATGCTGGTGGCGGTGCAGCAGCGGACGCGGGAGATTGGGATTGAGAAGGCGCTGGGGGCGCGGAAACGGCATATTTTGTTGCAGTTTTTGGCGGAGGCGCTGGTGATTACCGGGGTGGGTGGGGTTTCAGGAATTGTGCTGGCGGAGATTGTGTCGGTGGTGGTAGGGCGGATTACGTTTTACTCGGCGATTGCCGAACATGCGGAGAATGCGGATATTTATCTTCGGATTTCGCCGGCGTCGGTGCTGGTGGCGGTGGGGATTCTGGTGGTGACGGGGCTGGTGAGCGGGATGATTCCCGCGGTGCGGGCTGCGAACCTGGACCCGATTGAGGCGCTGCGCTACGAGTAGCTGAGGGTGGGGCCCCTTTGATACGCCCAGGACGTCAGCGAAGGCGCATGGGGAAGACGCCGCACTGGTCGGTGCTCATCTGACTGAGATTGTCTGCGATGAGGTAGGTTCCACCGATGAGGATGGAGCAGAGAAGAGTTACGCCGATGCGGAGGATGAGGCTGCCGGGGCCCATGCTTTCCCAGGCGAGCATGGCAGAGCGCCCAAGCGCGATGGCGCCGAGGAGCATGAGGCCGAGCATGAGCTCTGCGCTGATGCGCATGGAGAGGAAGTAGCCCTGGAAGGGCGAGGCGACAAAATAGAAAAAGAAGCCGAGGACAAAGAGGAGAGCCGCGGCGAGGAGGAAGAATCGGCTGGACCGGAGGGCGGGGTCGTCGCCGACCTGTGCCTTGAGGGCACGGGATCGGGAGCGGTCAGCGCGGTCAAGGTCCGCAGAGCGGCGGGCACGCCAGCGTGCCACGGATGACGCAGCCCAGAGAATTGATCCGCCGATTCCAACAACAAGAGTGAGACCGCCGGTGGCAATACGGAATCCGAGATCACAGAACTGCATGGGCGTGATGGGTGCGTGGCGAAGCATAGGACGATTCTAAACCGGGGGGAGGGAATCGACGATGGGGATGCCGGGGGGGGGAGTGTAGCGGAAGGTTCCTTCGGGGAGGATGGGGTTGGGGAGTTCGGCGGAGAGTTGGAATCGGGTGCGTGCGCCGTCGAGTTCGTTGATTTCAATGGCGAGGATTTGCCCGGCATCGGTGACGGAGAGGGAGATGTTCGCGATGCGCTTTTCCTGGCCTTTGGGGATGCCTTTGAGGAGATGGGTGGCTGGTTGGGGGCCGGGGGTGAGGGTGAGGGTGGTGAGTTCGCTTTCCAGGCGGGTGTGGCCGAGGAGGAAGCGTAGGGGGGAACGCAGGTCATCGAGCTTTGAGGCTGCGATGCGCTGGACCTGGGTGTCGCCGGGGGAGTAGAACCAGGCGTATTTGCCGTCGAGGACGAAGAGCTTGCCGGGGGTGGAGTGGTAGTCCCAGCGCATCCGGCCGGGCTTGGCGAGGAGCAGGGTACCGGATTCTGAGCGGTGCATGCCGAGGCCGTCGAAGTCTTCGCGGAAGTTGGCGGAGAGGCTGCGGAGCGCGTTGTAGTGCTGGTCGACGCGGTGGGCGAGGTCTTGCGGGGTGGGCTGGGCGGTGGACTGGGCCGGGGCGAGCACTGGGGAGAGGAAGAGCATCCCAACCAAAAGCAAAAGAGGCAGGCGGACAATGCCACCTGCCTGCTTATTGTTTTTCAAACGAAGGCCCAGGGTCATGCTGCCCTTACTGGAGGGGCTGCGAGCAGTTGCTGCCGCCGGTGGGGTCGTACTTGATTTCGTTGTTCTGGTCAATGCAGAAGCCGCGGTTGCCGGTGCGTCCGACGGCCTGGGGGGTGGCTATGATTTCGTAGCCATTGACCTGGTCAATGTTGTTGACGGTGACCTTGGTGCAGTTGGTGATGGAGAAGTTGTACCCATCCTTGATGCCGGAGGCGAGGTTGCCCTGGAGGAGCTGGGCGGCGGTGGGGGTGGGGGTACCGGCCTTGGTGTCTCCGCCGAGTGCGGAGAGGGAGCAGGCATAGCCATTGGCGGGGAAGTTGCCGGTGTACTGCACCTGGGCATCGTAGATGGTGCGCAGGGAGTTGATGGCAGAGGTTTCGTGGGCGGTGATGCGCATGCGATTGAAGTTGGGGATGGCCAGCAGCATGAGGATGAGCATGATGCTGATGACGATGAGCAATTCCATCAGGGTGAAGCCGTTGCGGCGATGGTGCTGGGCGGGGACTTGATTGGGGATGGTCATCGAAAGCCTCATGGTTGGCCTGTGGCGCACTTGGAAACAGGATATCGCGCGACAGACGGTACGAAGAGAATCCTAACGCGTGTGGCGGCAAAAGGGAAAGCCCTGGATGGATGGACGCAGGGGAGAGCGTGAGCGCTCATGGAAAGTGGTCAGTGGTCAGTGGTCAGTGGTTAGTGGACTGTGGTCAGGGGTTGAGTTGCGCTCGGTTGCCGGCCAGGTGAAAGACAAAAGCAAGGGCAACATAAAGGTTGCGGGCGGCGGGTTTGAGGGGCAAAAGGGGGGGTGGGGGTGTTTTTTGCGGAAAATCGCGGTTAAAGTGCTGATGGGTTTGGAATTGCACGTTGTCGGTGTGGTGCATTTTGTGTGTTTTTCGCGGGTTTTTGCGCGCATTGTGTGCCGTTCTTGGGCGGGGAAGGCGAGGCGGGATGCCAGGTTGCCAATGCGGGCGATGTCGGCCTGGCTGCGCTTTTCTTCGCGGGATTGCCGGGTTGCGTCGAGGAAGGCTTTGCAGCAGACTTCGACCGCGAAGTTGGGGGCAGGGTAGATGCCGGCAAGTCGTCCCATTTTTCCGCCATCTTGTTGATGGGTTCGGTTTCGCGGTGGCCGATGCGCTCGGCGTCTGCGAGCGATGCCTGAGCGGCTTCGACGACTTTTTGGATGTTATGTTCCATGGGATTTGTTCTCCGGAGGGTTGCTTCCATTGTGCGCTTTTTGGGGGAAATGGTATGCGGCGGGGGGAGGGATTTTCCGGCTCGTATGTGGTTGGTTCTGTTGGGGTTGGCGGATTTTTGGAAGTTCTTGGGCTTGACGAGTCAGGGACGTAGGGACTGGGGACAGGATTGAGGTGGTGCTCGATTGGAGTGTGGGTTCGGTTGGGGGAGGGCCCATGGAACTAGACCGGGGTAGGGTATAGAGGCGTTGATTTGCTGAAGCGTGGGCGAGTGCACCGTCCCTACGGGACTCCGGGGGTGGTATAGGGGGGCGAGGTCCCAGCCCTGAAGGGCTGGGCTAAGATACGCTGCGCCTGCGGCGCGCGGTTCGGCCTGGGCTCGAACGCGGGGTTAGGGCGGGGGAGTGGTTACTCACCGGTCCCCAAGTGCGAGGGGCCGGTGACACCCGGAGTTGGTTAAGGACGGGAGAGGGAGGACGCGGGGATTGGTTGGTCCCACCCATTTGGCAAAGAGCGCCGAATGGATGGGGCACACGGCACCGAAGGAATGAGAAGGTCTAAGGTTTTTGTGGGACTTGAATGGTGGCCCAGGGATAGACTCGTTGCGGGGACGAATATGAGAAGAAATGGTTTGCTTGCGATGGGGTTTGCCGCGGTTGGATTGGCGGTGGTGTTCACGGTTGGAATGCGGAGTTTGCCGGCGCAGGGGCCGGGGAGCGATCCGACTGCTGGGGCGGTGTTTGGTGCGCTGGATACGGACAGGGATGGAATGCTGACTCGGCAGGAGCTTGAGTCGGGCTTTCGCGCGTGGTTTGGGGCGTGGGATACGAGCCACAGCGGGGCGCTGACGCAGGCGCAGATTTTGGCCGGGGTGAGTGCGCTGCTGCCGGTGCCGCCTGCGGTGAAGCCGGGGGAGGCGAATACCTTCAATCCGGCCGGGAACTCGACGCCGGTTGCGGTTTCAAAAGCTGCTGTGGACGCAATGATGGCGGCGTTGCCGAAGACTGCGGGCGCGAGGCCGATGCATGCGCGAAGCGTGCTGGTGCTGGCGCATACGGGCGCGGGCGGCTTTGTGCATGCTTCGATTCCGCTGGCTGCGAAGGCGGTGGAGGCGCTGGGAAGCCAGGGCGGATTGTGGACGACGACGGTGAGCTACGACGCGGCGGATATCAATGTGGAGAACCTGAAGAAGTACGACGCGATCTTCCTGGACAGCACAACGGCGTGTTTTCTGGACGACCCGGATGCGGCGGTGACAGCGGCGCGGCGGGCGGCGCTCCTGAGTTTTGTGAGGGGTGGGAAGGGCGTGGCGGGGATTCATGCGGCCAGTGACTCCTACCACACGGATTGCGCGGCGAGTGAGTCGGCTGCGGCGAGGGGCGGGCCAGGGATGAACTTTGGGGCGTTGGTGCTGGCTTCGCGGCTGGTGGTGGCGGCCGAGAAGGGGCACCAGGGAACGGTGAGCCGCGAGGAGTGGGCGGCGCTGGCCGAGAGCTGGCAGGAGAAGCTGGATGCGGGGAAGACGGGGCAGGTGACGCGTGCTGACTTCCTGGAGCATTTCAATGAGCTGCTGCCGCCGCTGGATATGAAGCGCCTGGGGCTGGATGGGAAGGCGGTGCAGCAGTGGCCGGAGTTCAACACGCTGATTGGCGGGTACTTCAAGTTTCACTGGGTGGATCCGCAGTTGATTACGGTGAAGATTGATGATGCGAAGAGCCCGCTGACGGCGATGTTTGGGGGGAGGGAATTCGAGATCCATGACGAGACGTATACGTTTGAGCAGGAGTCATTTTCGCGCAGGAATGTGCATGTGCTGACGAGCATTGACTACGACCGGATGAGCGCGGAAGACAAGCAAAAGGAAGTGAAGCCGCGGACGGATGGGGATTATGCGCTGAGCTATATTCGCCGCGAGGGGAAGGGGCGGGTGTTCTACGAAGCGCATGGGCACAGCGACCGGGTGTATGCGATGACGCCGATGCTGGAGCATCTGAGAGCGGGGATTCAATATGCGCTTGGTGATTTGCAGGCGGACGACAGCCCTTCGGTGAAGTAGGGGGTGTGGGTGGGAGGTTTTGCTTCTGCGAGTGGGGTTTATGGGCTGGAATGGAGAGTATGAGACTACGTGCTTTTGTTGCGTTCTTTTTGATAGCTGTTCTGGCGTTTTCAGTTCCTGCGGTGAGCCTGGGCGGTGGTGACGAGTATGACACGCGGACGAAGGTTGGAGACCAGATGCCGGCGGTGAGGGTGGATGGGGCTGCGGGAGAGTTTTCACTGGCTGCCGAGAAGGGAAAGGTGGTGGTGGTGAATTTTTGGGCGACGTGGTGCGGGCCGTGCCAGGTGGAGATGCCGGAGTTGGAGAAGAAGGTTTGGCAGAAGTACAAGGGGTCGCCGGATTTTGCGTTTATCGCGATTGCGCGGGAGCAGGACCGGGAGACGGTACTTAAGTTTGAGAAGGCGCATCCACAGTACACGTTTCCGCTGGCGTGGGATCCGGAGCGGGCGGTGTACAGGCAGTTTGCGGAGGGTGGGATTCCGCGGACGTATGTGGTGGACCGGGGCGGGGTGATTGTGTACCAGTCGGTTGGGTATGGGGATGGCGCGGTTGGGGAAGTGGAGCGGGCGGTGGGGAAGGCGCTGGGGACGGCAGGGGTCAGGGGTCAGGGATCAGGGGTCAGGGATCAGGGGTCAGGGGGGAGCGATGAGAGAGACGATTTACGAGGCGGCGGGTGGGAGAGAGGCTTTTGTGCGGCTGGCGAAGGCTTGGCATGCGCGGTGCCTGGCGGACGAGGTGGTGAGCCATGCGTTTTCGCACGGGTTTCACCCAGAGCATACGGAGCGGCTGGCGGCGTACTGGGCGGAGGCGCTGGGTGGGCCGGCGGCGTACACCGAGGGGATTGGGGACGAGTCGGCGGTGGTTCGGATGCACTCAGGGAATGGGGTTCATCCGGAGATGGATGAGCGGGCGCAGGCGTGCTTTGAGCAGGCGCTGGAGGATGTGGGGCTGGAGCCGCGGTTGCGGGAGACGCTGGCGGGGTATTTTCGGTGGGCGCATGGGGCTATGGTGGCATATCCGCGGTCGGCGGAGGATGTGCCGGCGGGTTTGCGGCTGGGTAAGTGGGGGTGGGATGGGCCGGTGTGAGGATTTGAGCTGCAATTGATTGGGGATGATTTTGTGGTTGGGTTGAAGGGGGCTGGTCCATGGGGGACAAACAGGTCCTTCGACGCGCTTCGCTTGCTCAGGATGACCCCTTCCTCAACCTTGCCCAGGGTGACCCCTTCGTCAACCTTGCTCAGAATGACCCCTTCCTCAACCTTGCTCAGGGTGACCCCTTCGTCAACCTTGCCCAGGGTGACCCCTTCCTCAACCTTGCTCAGGATGACCCCTTCGTCAAAAATGCTCAGGATGACGCGGTGTTGCTGAGGTGGGGGTTAGCAGACGAGGTGTTTGCGGGTGAGTTTGAGTTTGTCGAGGCGGCCGAGGAGGGTGACGGCGATGCGGTCGGAGTGGAAGAGGGTGCGGGCCTGTTGCTGGACCTGATCGGCGGTGACGGCGTCGAGGCGGTCGAGGACTTCTTCGACGGAGAAGAAGTGCTGGAAGTACATCTCCTGGCGGGCGAGGTTGGACATGCGGGAGGAGGAGGATTCGAGGCCGAGGAGGATGTTTCCCTTGACCTGCTCCTTGGCGCGGTGGAGTTCCTCGGGGGTGAGGAGGGAGTCTTTGAGGCGGGTGAACTCGGCCATGACGAGGGAGATCATTTCGAGGGCCTTGTCGGCGGAGGTGCCGGCGTAGACGCAGAGGGAGCCGGTGTCGGAGTAGGGGCTGAGGTCGGAGTAGATGGAGTAGGCCATGCCGCGCTCTTCGCGGATGGTTTGGAAGAGGCGAGAGCTCATGCCACCGCCGAGGACGGTGTTGAGGATGAGGGTGGCGTAGCGGTTCTCGTCGGTGATGGGGGGTGAGGGGACGCCGAGGCAGATCTGGACCTGTTCCAGCGAGCGCTTGTTGCGGAGGAGGATGGGGGCACTGGAGGTGGCAGGCTGGAATTGGAAGCCGGCGGGGCCGGGTGCGACGGTGGAGAACTTTTGGGCGACGGATTCGACGAAGGCGTCGTGTTCAAGGAGGCCGGCGGCGGCGAAGACCATGTTGCCACCGCGGAAGCGCTCGCCGTGGTAGCCGAAGAGGGTGGACTGGTCGAGGGCGGAGACGGTGTCGGTAGTGCCGAGGATGGGCTTGCCGAGGGGCTGGTCCTTCCAGAAGTTCTGGGTGAAGATTTCGTGGACGAGGACGTCGGGGTTGTCTTCGTCCATTTTGATTTCTTCAAGGATGACGCCGCGTTCGCGCTCGATGTCGGTGTGGGCGAAGGTGGGGTTGAGGACGAGGTCACTGAGGACGTCGAGAGCGATGGGGGCGTGGTTGGAGAGGGCCTTGACGGAGAAGCAGATGGTTTCCTTGCCGGTGTAGGCGTCGAGGTTGCCGCCGATGGCGTCCATTTCGCGGGCGATGTGCTGGGCGGTGCGGTGTCGTGTGCCCTTGAAGAGCATGTGTTCGACGAAGTGGGAGATGCCGTTTACGGGGGCGTCTTCATAGCGGGAGCCGGACTTGACCCAGATACCCATGGCGACGGAGCGGAGGTGCTCCATCTTCTCGGTGAGGACGGTGAGTCCGTTGGGGAGGACGGTTCGGCGGAGATTGCGTTCGGTGGTCAGGCGGTGGCTCCCTTGGGTGGTGCGGTTACGGCAATCTGATTGTATCGGGTTGGGCGGGGTGGCGGGAGGGCTGAGTTGGGGGAGGGCGGGATGGATTTTGAGGAAGGGAAGGGACTGGTATTCTGGAAGGGTGAGCCGTAGAGTTTCTCAAGTCGATGGGCTGGTGGTGCTGGACCAGCCGGGACCGGTGGCGATGCCGGGGAAGGCGCTGTTTGGGCTGGATGTGGCGGGGCTGACGGCGGTGATGGCGGGGCTGGGGCAGAAGGGCTACCGGGCGAAGCAACTGGCGCAGGCGATGTATCGTGAGCGGGTGTCGGCGCTGGACGAGATTACGACCTTGCCGGTGGAGTTGCGGCAGAGGTTGACGGAAGAAGGCTGGGCGGTGGGCCGGCCGCAAATTGCCGAGAGCTTCAAGAGTGTGGATGGGACGGAGCGGTACCTGATTCAGGTGGGCGCGCAGACGGTGGAGACGGTGTGGATGCCGGAGGGCGATGAGAGCCCGGATGGGGATGATGGGGACGCTGCGGAGTTGGGCGGATGGAAGCGGGCGACGATTTGTGTTTCGAGCCAGATTGGGTGCGCGGTGAACTGCCAATTTTGCCTGACGGCGAAGCTGGGGATGCAGCGGAACCTGACGGCGGGGGAGATTGCCGGACAGGTGGTGGCGGTGCTGGAGCGGCACAAGGTTGAGCTGAACAAGAATCGGGTGAACCTGGTGTTTATGGGGATGGGTGAGCCGTTCCTGAACTACGACAACTTTATGTCGGCGGTGCGGCTGCTGATGAACGAGGTGGGGATTGCAGCGCCGCGAATGACGGTATCGACGTCGGGGATAGTGCCGGGGATTTTGCGGTTTGCGCAGGAGCCGGTGCGGCCGCGGCTGGCGATCAGCCTGAATGCGCCGAATGATGCTGTGCGGGAGAGCGTGATGCCGATCAACCGGAAGTGGTCGATTGGGGATGTGCTGGATGCGGTGGGGACGATAGCGTTCAAGAACCGGGAGAAGATCACGTTTGAGTACGTGTTGCTGCAAGGGGTGACGGACCAGCCGGAACACGCGGCGGAGGTGGTGCGGCTGCTCAGGAAGTCGAAGCTGCCGGCGATGGTGAACCTGATTGCGTGGAATCCGGGGCCGGGGATTGCGTATGCGAGCCCGAAGAACGAGGATGTGCTGCGATTCCAGGCGGTGCTGCTGGGGGCGGGGGTGCAGACGTATATTCGGCGGCCGCGGGGGCGGGATATTTATGCGGCGTGCGGGCAGTTGAAGCGGACGACGGCGGGGGCCGGGGTGGAGGCGTAAGTGGAATCCCCGGTCCCCAAGTGCGAGGGACCGGGGGCACCCGGATGTGGGCTGAAAGCTACTTGACGTTTTCGACGAAGGGTTTGACGGAGCCGCAGTCTGCGCCCTTGTAGGACGAGTCACTTTCCGTGGTCATTTCGATGGGGGCGGCGTTGGGGCCCATGTGCATGGTTCCTGTCATGTGGACCTTGGTGTGCCCGTGGCCGTCGGCGGTGTAGTGGGATTCGACGGTGCCTTTGGATTCCATGGGGCCGCTGCAGGCGATGGAGGCGGTGAAGCCGTCAGCGGTTTTTGTCATGTCGGTCATGTGGCAGTCGCCGCGCTGGTTCTGGGGCGGGAGGCCATTGTACTTATCGATTTGTGCCTGGGTGACGCAGACCTGGGTGGTGTGGGGCCCGCCCATGCCGGGCATGGCTCCGCCGGGGAAGGGGGACTGCTGGAAGGTCATGGTGGTGGTGACTTCCCAGAGGCCGGCCTTGCGGCCCTGGGCCCAGGCAAAGACAGCACAAACGGTCATACAACAGGCGGTAATTGCGAGCAAAGGGGTTTTGCGCATGGAATCTCCTCAGTCGGCCGGAAAGGTTACGGCGCGCAACCACTTTAGCCTGTGTGGAATGGGAAGGGGAAGGAAAAAGTTGTCTGTGCAGGGATTACGAAGGTAAGGGCAGGTTACATTGGCCGGGTGAGGCGGCCGATATCGAGCAGGGCGGCGGTTACGGCGTTGGAGTCGTGGCGGAGGACGTCGCCTTCGGAGAGGAAGTTTCCGACGAGGCACTGGACGCCCATGGACTCGACGCGATCGATGTCAGGCTCGATGGGGACTGCGCCCTCAGCGGCGTAGCGGAGGAGCATGGAGGGGGAGACGGGGGCGGTGTTGATGATGGCGTAGTCGAAGATGCGTCCGCCGGCGTGCTCGTAGATGCGCTGGATGTGCTGGGAGGCGGAGAGGCCGAGGCTCTCGTTGGCCTGGGTCATGAGGTTGCAGATGAAGACGCGGGTGCCGCGGGCATTGCGGAGTGCCTGGGCGATGCCATCGACGAGGAGATTTGTGATCAGCGAGGTGTAGAGGGAGCCTGGGCCGATGGTGATGAGGTCGGCGCGAGAGATGGCTTCGAGTGCTTCCGGTGTGGGCTTGGCGTCGGCGGGGTCAAGGATGAGTTCCGAGATGCGGCGTTTGCTGGCGCTGATGCTGGTTTCGCCACGGACGAGGGAGCCGTCGTCCATGCGGGCAACGAGGGTGGCGTTGGCGGTGGTGACGGGGTAGATGCGGCCTCGCGTGGAGAGGATTTTGGATGCGAGTTGAATGGCATGACCAAAGTCGCCGGTGATTTCGGTAAGGGCGGCGACGAAGAGGTTGCCGAAGTTGTGGCCTTCCATTTCGCCGCCGGAGCGGAAGCGGTGGCGGAAGAGCTGGGCGAGGAGGTCTTCTTCTTCGCTGAGGGCGACCATGCAGTTGCGGAGGTCGCCGGGGGGAAGCATTTTGAAGTCTTTGCGGAGGCGGCCTGAGGAGCCACCGTCGTCGGTGACGGTGACGATGGCGGCGAGGTCAGAGATGATGCGGGCTTCGGCGGTTTGGCCGGGAACGGCGACGTACTTGCGGAGGCCGCGGAGGAGGGTGGACAGGCCGGTTCCGCCGCCAATGGCTGCAACGCGCAGGGGCGCCTGCGGGGCAAATGGGCTGGAACTGCTCACGGTGTCATCCTCGGGTGGCTTGGGGTTAAGGGATTTCAGGGTAGAGCAGTTCGGTGAATCGCGGGTCGTCGTTCATGTTTTGGAAGTCAGCGTCGGTGCGGGCCTGAAGGCGGTAGCGGCCATCGGCGGCAACGGCCTGCGAGAGGCGGTCGAGGCAGTCTTCCACCTGGCCGGTGATGGCGTCGAGGACGGCGAGCCCGTAGTAGGCGTATGCGGCCTGGGGGCTGACGCCGAGGATGGCGAGGAACTGCTCGCGGGCTTCTTCGAAGTAGTCGGTATTGAGCAGGGAGACGGCGTAGTCGTATTGCTCTTCGAGGGAGTCAAAGACGAGGGTTCGGCTGGCGAGCTGACGCTGGCAGGCGCGTATATACATGCGGCACCGCTCGGCTGCGTCGGAGGGAGCGGTGGGCAACAGCTTTTCGAGCGCGACCAGGGCCTTTTCAAATTTGGACTGCTGCATGAGCTGCAAAGCTGCCTGATAGTGCTGGTAAAAGGGCCCGGTATGGGCAGCAGCCTGTGCCTGTTCCCGCGTGGCGGCAGCGGTCGTCTTTTTACGGCTGGAAGATGGAATACGAGCCTCTTGCGTCATTGTCGGTCAGTAGCGGTCCAGGCCAGATTCTGAGGTAAATGGCTTTGGGCCGGGTCCTTCCAGGGAATCTATTCTCAGGAGCCTTTTATACGCAGAACCCGGGTCCGCGTCAATGGCTGGGGAAAATGGTGCCGTCAGGGAGGGGTTGGAGATGGGTTATTTCTGCCCGTAGACGGCCGGATTGAGAGATGGATCGTTGTACATCTTGAGCTGGCGGTAGAGCTTGAAGCGTCGCTGGCCGGAGAGGGTTTGCTGCCAGAGATGGTCGAGGCAGGTGGTGAGGTCGTCGCGCTGCTCGGAGAGGATCTGGAGGCGGTCGCGGTTGCGGTCGGCGTGGCCGGCAGGGGCATCCTTGCGGTAGACCTCTTCGGCAGTGTGGAAGATTTTGAGAGAGAGAATGGAGAGCCGGTCGATGATGAGGCCGGGGGATTCGGAGTTGAGTTCAGCGGCGGGGTCGGGAAGCCCGAGGGGCTGAATGTAGTCGAGGGCGGCGCGGTCGAGCTGCTCGGCGAGGTCGTTGCGGCGCTGGTTGGTTTCGTCGATGCGGCGCTTGACGCGGGCGAGCTGGGCGTCGTCGGCTTCGGGTCGGCGGGCTTCATCTTCGGTGTGCCAGAGCTCGAAGTTTGCGAGGTGCTGGCGGGCGACGAGGGCGAGAAAGGCGTCGGAGGGCGGACGCCAGGATTCCATTGCCTCGCGGTGCCAGTCAGTGGTTAACTGGGCTTGCAATCGGCTGATGGCGTTGGCGTTGAGCATCTCTGTTGGTTGTTCCCAATGGAATGAGTGTATCGTGCCGGGGCGGGTGTTGGGTGGGAGTGCCGGGGTGGTGTATTGGGTGCTATGCCAGAGTTGAGGGCGGATATGGTAAAACGGTCAGACTTAGAGTAAGAGAGAGGAACTGATGGCTGAAGAGCGTTTCCTTTGCATCAGCACATATGAGAAGGGGCAGGATTATCTGCGGCAGCTTGCCGAGGAGGGCATCCGCCCGACGCTGTTGACGGTGGACAAACTGCACAGCGGAGACTGGCCGCGAGAGATTCTGGAAGACCTGGTGACGATGCCGGGGAACCTGACCCAGCAGCAGATATTGAACACGGTTGCGTTCATGTTCCGGGGCAGGTGCTTTGACCGGCTGACGGCGCTGGATGAGTTTGACATGGAAGTGGTGGCCCAGTTGCGGGAGCATGGGCGCATCCCGGGCATGGGCGTGAGCACGGTGGCCAACTACCGGGACAAGCTGGCGATGCGGACGACGGCGAAGGATGCCGGATTTCTGGTGCCGGAGTTTACGCGGGTGCTGAACTACGACGAGCTGCGCGACTACATGGACCGGGTGCCGGGGCCGTGGTTGCTGAAGCCGCGGTCAGAGGCGTCAGCGCTGGGGATCAAGAAGATTCACGAGCCGGAAGATTTGTGGCGGCATCTGGATGACCTGGGCGACCGGCAGAGCTTCTTTTTGCTGGAGAAGTATGTGGCGGGCGAGATTTACCACGTGGACTCGATAGTGAGCGAGGGCAAGGTGGTGTTTTCAGCCGTACACAAGTATGGGCGTCCGCCGATGCAGGTGATGCATGAGGGCGGTGTGTTCACGACGCGGACGGTGAACCGCAGTTCCAACGACTGGAAGGAGCTGACGGAGCTGAATGCGAAGCTGGCTCCAGCGCTGGGGATGGTTCGGGGTGTGACGCACGGGGAGTTCATCCACTCCAAGGAAGACGGGCGTTTCTACTTCCTGGAGATTGCGGCGCGGGTGGGCGGCGCGTTTATTTCGGATCTGGTTGAGAAGTCGACGGGGATTAACCTGTGGCGGGAGTGGGCGCGGATAGACGCGGCGGAGTTGCGGGGCGTGCCGTATGTGCTGCCGGAGGTGCATGAATCGTATGCCGGAAGTGTGCTGTGCCTGGCGCGGGAGGCGATGCCGGATACTTCGGCGTTCGAGGCACCGGAGATTGTGTACCGGGTGGCGAAGCATCATCATGCCGGGTTGATTGTGAAATCGGATGACTCGAACCGGGTGAAGGCGCTGGTGGAAGAGTACAGCCAGGCGTTTGTGGAACAGTTTCTGGCGACGATGCCGCCGCCGGACAAACCGACCGCTTGAGGGAAGAGGAGCAGGGGATGAATTTGACTCAGACGCCGGAGCCGGTGGAGTGGCCGGAGACGCACTATGTGTTTGTGGAGCGGGAAGGGCCGTTCCAGCCGAATGCGCAGCAGGCATGGATGGAGTTCCACCGGTTGCTGCCGGAGCTGAATGCGGGGAATACGGGGCGGGTGTTCTGCAGCCTGTATGCGATGAACCCGCCGGTGTACCGGGCGGGCGTGGGTGTGCCGGAAAAGCCTGCGGTGGTGCCGATGGGGATGCGGTATGAGCTGTTTGCCGGCGGGCGTTATGTGAAGTTCACGGTGGTGGGCTCGTACATGCAACTGCCACAGGCATCCGGGAAGGTGTGGGATGCGGTGCATGCGCAGGGGCTGGCGGTGCGGGCGGGGTGGGCGATTGAGCACTATTGCAACAACCCGCGGGATGTGCCGGAGGCGGAGCTGATAACGGAGATTCTGGTGCCGGTGGAGTAAGAGTGTCTGGCGGCTGGCCGGGGCAGGGAGTTGATGTCGGCCGAGCCTGGTTTGGGCGAGCGTGTATAGACTGGATGGGAGCTGGTGCGAGCCGGCGAGAACTTTTTCGGAGTCGAGATGAGCAATCAGTGGCAGTATCCGCACCGCAGGTGGAACCCGCTACGGCGTTCCTGGGTAATGGTTTCTCCGCACCGCACGCAGCGCCCGTGGCAGGGCGAGGTCTCAAAGACGGGAGCGCCGGAGCGAGTGAGCTACGACGCTGAGTGCTACCTGTGCCCCGGGAACACGCGGGCGGGTGGTGCAGTGAATCCTGTGTATGAGAACGTGTTTTCGTTTGTAAACGATTACGCGGCAGTGCTGGCGACGCCGCCGGAGAAGTTGGATGAGTCTCCTTCGCCGCTGTTGGCGGCCGAGCCGGTGCAGGGTGTGTGCAAGGTGTTGTGCTTCCATCCGGACCACAGCCTGACGCTGGCGAAGATGGAGCGCGGGGATATCCGGAAGGTGATTGACGCCTGGAGTGGCGAGATTGAAGAGCTGGCCCAGAATCCGGGGATCAATTACATCCAGGTGTTTGAGAATCGGGGATCGATGATGGGGGCGAGCAATCCGCACCCGCATTGCCAGATTTGGGCGACGAGCCATATTCCGGATGAACCTGCGGTGGAGACGGAGGCGCAGCGGCACTACCATGACGAGCATGGGAGTTGCCTGCTGTGCGATTACGCGGGTGTGGAAGCGAAGGCGGGCGAGCGGATTATCTGCGAGAACGAGCATTTCATGGCGTTGGTGCCGTGGTGGGCGGTGTGGCCGTTTGAGGCGATGGTGGTGGCCAAGCGGCACCTGGGCCGGATGCCGGAGCTGAGTGGGGAAGAGCGGGATGCGCTGGCCGATATCCTGAAGCGGGTGACGACGCGGTTTGACAACCTGTTTGACGTGAGCTTCCCGTACACGATGGGCTTTCATCAGGCGCCGGTGGATGGCGGTGAATATCCGGAGTGGCATTTCCATGCGCACTTTTATCCGCCGCTGCTGCGATCGGCGACGGTGCGGAAGTTCATGGTTGGCTTTGAGATGCTGGGGATGCCGCAGCGGGATATTACTCCGGAGCAGGCGGCAGCGCGACTGCGCGCCTGTGCGGAGTAATCCGGCTGGGTTAGCTGCTGGATTGGGATGGGTTGGAGGCCGGAAGGGAGTGGTGAGCTCGCTGGGGATCGAACCCAGGACCCACGCATTAAAAGTGCGTTGCTCTACCAACTGAGCTACGAGCTCCCAGTGGTCCTCCATCTACAAAGGTAGCACAGCGGCGGGTTGGATTTCCTGGCAGGCGACCGATGGGCGGCGCTGGATTGCTGCTGGAATGTGCGGGGATGCGGGAAGGGGATTGGCGCAGATGGAGTACGGATGCGCCTTGGTGCAGTGGTTGAATGAAACGGTACAGAGTTGGTATCCGCGTAGCATAAAAGTGGTATGTAAGTAACCTGCCGAGTGTTATTGTCTTGTCAACAGGCCGCATCTAGGATGAGGGATACGCCCAAGCCTGCGCGCATTTCCGGCTGAGAACGCCAGGAAGACAGGCGGGGTGTACGGGCGAGCGATGTGCACCATGTACAGGGCAGGGTTTCGCCGGGAATGGAGACTGTGACGTGGGAGGATTCGATCCCAAAGCGACGGGCGAGCCGAGCGAGACGGCGGATGACGTAGCATCGCTGTTTTCGTGGGCCAATCTGCACGGAGCCAAGTACCGGGACTTTTCGGCGTCTCGGGCGCAGGCGCGTGACGAGGCGAAGCGGCGCGTGGAAGAAGCGCTGGCCGCAGAAGCCCGCCGCAAGAAGGAAGAAGAAGAACGCCGCGCCCAGGAAGAGGCGCAGGCGGCGCTGCGCCGCGCAGCAGAGGCTGCCGAAGCCGCACGGCGTGCGGAAGCGGAGCGGCTGGCGGAGATTGCCCACCAGGCAGAAGCGGAGCGGCAGGCGGTGCTGGCTGCCCAGGAAGCGGCACGACAGGCAGCGCAGCAGCGGGCACAGAAGGCAGCAGCGGCGCTGGTGCCGGTATCTCCTTTTGCAGAGCAGCAGGCCCCGGCGGCAAGTTACAGCGAGCCAGTAACGGGAAGAATGAGTTCTCCTGATGCGCGCGAGCCCGGGTCGGTTCGGATGGTCGCGTCGGTTCCGGCTCCCGCAGTGAGCGAGCCGGTGGCGATGCCGTCGCCGATGGCACCGGAGCCGGTGTTTCAGGCGCCGTGGATGCAGCCTGAGACGAACGAGAGTTTTGTGCGCCCGGCGTGGCTGACCCCGGACCCGGCGGCGTATCTGCGCGAGCCTGCGGTTCGCAGGGAGACGGCGGCTGCGCCGCCGGTGGAGCCGCCAGTGGCCGCGCGGGCCCCCCAGCCGGCGAGCGAGCCGGTACCGCAGGCGCCAGTGTGGACGCCGCTGCCGATTGCAGGGCGGCCGGTTTCGACTGGAGCGCCGGCATCGTATGCCAGCCCGGCGCAGTATGGCAATCCGGTTCCGGCGCCGAATTTTGGCCAGGGGTACGGCTATGCCCAGGTACCGGAGGCCAGGCCAGCGGCTCAGCCGCAGGCGCAACCGGTGTATACGGGGAACTTCGGGAGCGGTTACGCCGATGCCAGGGGGCCCGTTCAGCCGCCGGTGTCGCTTTGGGCGCAGGGGAATCCCGCGGCAACTGCGCGGGTAGCGGAGCAGCCGCCGGTTGCGGCGCAGATGCCGCAGCCGCCGATGGCACATGCCCAGGCAGCAGTTGGCGAGGAGACAGGGAGCGACAAGAGGGAGCGCGGCGGGAATCACTGGTTTGCGATGAAGAGCCTGTTTGACTCGCGGGTTCAGGCGACAGAGCCGGCGCAGGCGCAATCGGTGGCCAAGACTCCTGTACTGAGTGTGTTTTCGCTGGCCGGCGGCGTGGGCAAGACGAGCCTGGTTGCATCGCTGGGGCGGGCGCTTTCCTCACGCGGGGAGCGAGTCGTGCTGGTGGATACGGCGGCTTTTGGACTTTTGCCATTCTACTTTGGAGCTCGCGATCAGCGGCCGGGGGTGCTGCGCACCTTCAACCCGCCGGGGTCTTCCATCGACGCGCCGGTGCAACTGCTTGCGCTGGACCCAGAGACGCAAAAGGTTGAAGGAAACGGAGAGGATTCGCTGACGCGGGAGATTGTGCGGGATGCGCAGGGAGCGAGCCGGATTCTGGTGGATTTGCCAACCGCGTCGGGAGCGACGACGCGGCGGATTCTCCGGTTGAATGCGGCGGTGCTGGTGCCTGTGATTCCGGATATGAATTCGGTGGTATCGGTGGGTGCGATTGAGTCATTCTTCCGCAACCAGAGCAGCGTGACCGGGCATCAGGCAATGCCGTATTATGTTCTGAATCAGTTCGATACTACACAGCCGCTGCATCTGGATGTCCGGGAAATGCTGCGCGAGCAATTGGGCGACCGTTTGTTGCCAATTGTGATTCGCCGCAGTCCGGCAGTCAGTGAAGCATTAGCCGAGGGAATGACCGTGATTGACTATGCCCCCAATGGCCCTGTCACAGAGGACTATGCCAATCTTGCCGGCTGGGTTCGGAGCTTAGCGGCGCCAGCCAATCCTGTACCGAGAGGCATACGCTGGAGTGAACGCTAATGCTGGCTCGCACCTGGCACATCATCGGCGCTGGTGAGAGTTTTGCCGCGCGGCTTCTCCGGTTTGTTTTTCTGGTAGCAGTTGCCGTTAGCTTCTGGTTTTTTGGAGTGCTGCCGCTGACGTGGCCGCAGCAGGCGGTATGCGGGTTGCTGACGCTGGTGATGGCGAGTTCGCTGGGGAAGTCTTCGGACTCGTACCTGGTGACGCTGACGCTGATGATCATGTCGCTTTTTGCAACGTTCCGTTACGGTTACTGGCGCATTTCGCAGACGGTTCAGTTTTTTCAGGATCCGGCGACGCACTGGGGCGCGCTGGACGCGTTTTTCATCATGCTGCTGGTGTTTGCCGAGAGCTACGCGTTCATCATCCTGTTTCTGGGTTTCTTCCAGACGATTTGGCCGTTGCGCCGGGCACCGATGCCTTTGCCGGAGAGCCCGGAGGAGTGGCCGCATGTTGATGTGCTGATTCCCACGTACAATGAGCCGCTGGAAGTGGTGAAGTATACGGCACTTGGCGCGTTGAATATCGACTGGCCGACGGAAAAGCTGCACATCTACATTCTGGATGACGGACGGCGCAAGGAGTTTGAGCAGTTTGCGTTTGAGGCCGGGGTTGGTTACAGAATCAGGCCGGACAATTTTCACGCGAAGGCGGGCAACATCAATACGGCATTGAAGTCGCTGGAGTCGCCGTATGTGGCGATTTTCGATTGCGACCACGTACCGACGCGCAGCTTTCTGCAGATGACGATCGGGTGGTTTCTGCGGGATGACAATCTTGCGATGCTGCAGACGCCGCACCATTTTTATTCGCCGGATCCGTTTGAGCGGAATCTGGGGCAGTTCCGGATTATTCCGAACGAGGGCGAGCTGTTTTACGGGATTGTGCAGGACGGGAACGACTTCTGGAATGCGACGTTTTTCTGCGGATCATGCGCGGTGCTGCGGCGGGTGGCGCTGGACGAGATTGGCGGCATCGCGGTGGAGACGGTGACCGAGGATGCGCACACTTCTCTGCGGATGCAGTCGAATGGCTGGAACACGGCGTACATCAATATTCCGCAGGCGGCGGGTTTGGCGACGGAGCGTTTGTCGGCGCATGTGGGCCAGCGTATTCGCTGGGCGCGGGGAATGATCCAGATTCTGCGGACGGACAATCCGCTGTTTGCGCCGAAGCTGGATTTTGCGCAGCGACTTTGTTATTTCAACGCGATGATGCACTTCATGTACGCGTTGCCGCGGCTTATCTTTCTGACGGCGCCGCTGATTTACCTGCTGCTGTCGCATACCAACGTGCCGGGCTACTGGGCGGCGATTCTGGCGTATGCGCTGCCACACTTGTTCCTGTCGAACATTACGAACTCACGCATCCAGGGTGAGCACGGGCACTCCTTCTGGAATGAGATTTACGAGACGGTGCTCTCGCCTTACATTCTGCTGCCGACGATGCTGGCGCTGATCAACCCGAAGCTGGGCAAGTTCAATGTGACGGCCAAGGGCGGCATTGTGAAGAACAGCTTTTTTGATGTGAAGATTGCGCAGCCTTTTCTTTCACTGCTGTTCTTCAATTTCATGGGACTTTTCATCGCGATTCCGCGGTTCTTCATCTGGGACAAGGACCGGCCGGGCACGGTGATCATGAACGCGATTTGGTGCTTCTTCAATATTGTGGTGCTGGGTGTTTGCGTGGCGGTTTCGCGGGAGATGCGCCAGTTGCGGGGCCATGTGCGCATCAAGATTGAGACGCCGGTGACGATACAGACCTCGGACGGGAAGCTGCTCGAAGGAGTTACGATGGACTTGTCGAGCGGTGGGACGGTGATCCAGTACGAAGACACCGCAGGCATCATGGCCGGGGATTTGGGGACGCTGGTGTTCCACATGTATCCGGAGGCGATGCTGCCGATTACGATTGTTGGCGCAGAGAAGGGGAAGGTTCGTATGCGCTTCAATGAATTATCGATTCATGAGCAGGAAGTGCTTACGATGGCGCTTTACTCGCGGGCGGATACCTGGCTGGGCTGGGGCGAGAGCCGCGAGATTGATAAACCCATGCGCAGTTTGCGGCGCATTTTCGTGATTTCCATGCAAGGGCTGAAGATGACGTTTGAGAGCCTGTTTTTGAAGCGCCACACAGGCAAGAGCAAGCCGAAGGCACCGGCGTCGAAGCCGGGTGCGAAGACGGCAGTGGCAGCGGCGAGGGCGGCCCATGGGTTGTTTCTGGCGGCGCTTGCGCTGGCTGCGGTGACGATGCAGGGGCAGTCGCAGATGCCGTTGCAGGGGACGGGGCCTGGAGCAGGGCAGGGGCTGATGGGTTCGGAGGCGCGGGCGATACTGGCGCGCCAGCCGGCACCGCCGTTGGGACAGTTCCGGGATGTTTTCACGATTGAGGATGCGGGCGCACCGCAGATAGAGATGCGCGGCATCGACAGCCAGACGAATGTGTTTTTCAGCCTTCAGCAGACGCATGTGGTGAAGACGGCGAAGATTCACGTGTATTACACGATGTCGCCGAGCCTGCTTCAGCAGATCAGCCATATCCGGCTGCTGCTGAACGGGACGGCATTTGCGACGATTCCGGTGCCGCCGAACCAGAACCCTACGACGGGCGCGACGGAGCAGGAAGTGGAGTTTTCGGTTCCGTCGGAGTTGCTGGTGCGGCGCAACGTGCTGACGTTCGAGTTTATTGGCCACTACGTGCTGGTGTGCGAAGATCCTGCGAATACGACCCTGTGGGCGAGGATCCAGAAGGGGACGTATCTGGATATTTCCGGGGATATTCTGCCGCTGCAGGATGACCTGAAGCAGCTTCCTCTTCCGTTCCTGGATACGGAAGTGATTGACCAGCCGAAGATTCCGGTGGTGTTCCCGACGACGCCGTCGTCGAAGGCGATTCAGGCGGCGGGCATTGTGACCTCGTACTTCGGGATGCAGTCCGAGAACCGGCCGGTTCGATTCCCGACCTCGATTGGGGTGATACCGCCGGGGAATGTGATTGTGATTTCGGAAGGGGCGGGGAATATTCCGGGCGGGGTTTCGATGGGGGATACGTCGGGGCCGACGGTGGCGATGCGCCCGAACCCGAATGATGTTTACAGCAAGATTCTGATTGTTTCCGGAGCGGATGGGGATCAACTGGTGGCTGCGGCGCAGGCGATTGGGTTGCACTCTGACCTTTTGCAGGGCGCGAATGCGAGCATCAGCGGGATCAAGGTACCGGCACCGCAGGAAGCGGACGCTGCGCCGCGATGGGCGCGTACGGACCAGACGATTGCGCTGTGGGATTATGCCTCAGCGGAGCAGTTGCAGGGAGATGGCAGCGGGCCCATGAACGTGTATTTCCGCGTGCCGCCGGATATTTTCTACGCTGAGAAGCCGAATGCGGTTCTTAAGCTGGCGTATCGGTACAATTCGATTCCAATTGGGCCGATTTCGAGCATTCAGGTGAGCGTGAACAATGCGTTTCTGGGTTCGCTGCCGCTGATTCCGGGGCAGGAGACTTCGAGGAAGAATGAGACGGAGTTGCCGGTTCCGGTGGTGAATCTGAGACCGTTCTCAAACTCGCTGAGCTTTGACTTCACGTTCCAGTTGATGAAGAAGAGCGGGTGCCAGGATACGACGCCGATCAATATGCAGGGAGCGGTGCTGAAGGACAGTTACCTGGACCTGAAGAATTATCCGCATTATGCGCCACTGCCCAACCTGGAGATTTTTGCGAACGCGGGTTTCCCGTTTACGCGGTTTGCGGATTTGAGCCAGACGACGGTGGTGCTGCCGCCGAATCCGTCTTCGCAGGAGATTGAGCTTTTCCTGACGTTGATGGGCCACTTTGGACGGCAGACTGGCATGCCGGTGTTCCGGGTGACGGTGGGCGGGGCAGAGGCGATGCACTCTGGCGCGGGGATGGATTTCCTGGTTCTTGGGACCGGGGACGACCAGCCGGCGTTTGACAAACTGGGCGACCACATGCCGGTGAGCGTGCGGGGCGGGCAGGTACAGGTACACGACACGCAGGGGTTGTTTGCCCCGTTCCATCACGCGTGGTGGAAGCTGGAGCCGAGGGAACATGCGGAGTCTGGGGACCTGACGACCTCTGGTACGCCGGATTCAGTGATTGAAGGAATTGAGTCGCCGTTTGATCCCGAGCGCAGCGTGGTGGTGATCAATGTGAAGGACGCGGCGACCTACGACAGCTTTCTTTCGACGTTCCTGAAGGTGCAGCAGGCGAGCGACATTTCCGGTTCGGTTGCGGTGATGCACGGGCCGTCGTTCCAGTCGTTCCGGATTGGAAGCGGGATTTATCACGTAGGCGTGCTGCCTTGGTGGACGCGGATGACGCTGTGGTTCATGCAGGTGCCGTGGCTTGCCTCAGCGATTGTGATGGGCCTGGCGTTCCTGATTGCAGTATGGACGCGGATCTGGCTTCGCCAGCATGCCCGACGCCGGCTGCAGATGGACAATCACAGATGACCCGGGCCGGGGCCAAAGCGTGCAAGCGATTGAAGACCGGGGTTCCAGTGCTGTTTCTGCTGATTGTGGTGGCGATGCTGCCGGCGGCAGGGACGGCCGAGGTTGAGCATTCGCGGATGTGGGTTTCGTATGCGAACCGGTTCATCAGCCCGGAGGGCAGGGTTATCGACCCGCAGGGCGGGGACAGGACGACTTCGGAAGGCCAGAGCTATGCGCTGTTTTTTGCGCTGGTGAACAACGATCCGGGGCGATTTGCCAAGCTGCTGCAGTGGACTGAGGCGAATCTGGCGCAGGGAGACCTGGGCGATCATCTTCCGGCCTGGAGCTGGGGGGTGTCGAAGGATGGTCACTGGGGTGTGCGGGATGCGCACTCGGCTGCGGACTCGGATCTTTGGATTGCGTATGACCTGCTGGAGGCGGGGCGGCTGTGGAAACAGCCCCAATACTCGAGCATGGGCCAGAGGCTGGTGGGGCTGATTGCGCGCAAAGAGGTGATAACGGACCGGGACAAGGGTGCGATGCTGCTGCCCGGACCGGTGGGCTTCCAGTACGCGAACGGGTGGATTACGAATCCGAGTTATCTGCCGGTGTTTGTGCTGCAGCGGCTGGCGAAGGCGGACCCGGGCGGGCCGTGGATTGGAATCGCGTTCAATACTCCGGGGCTGGTGGCGGCTACATCGCCCGGGGGATTTGCGATGGACTGGGTGAGTTATTCGCGGGAGATGGGGTATGCGCCCTCCCAGTTGAATGCGATGAAGCCGGGTGGCGCAAAGGGCAGCTATGACGCGATTCGGGTGTATATGTGGGCGGGGATGCTGGATGCGGCGTGCCCGCAGCGGGCACAACTGCTGCGTGCGCTGTATGGGATGGCGGCGGCACTGAGGCAGCGTCCGTTGCCGCCGGAGATTGTTTCCGGGCTGGGCCGGATGGAGCCTCAGGCGGGGCCGGTGGGATTTTCAGCGGCATTGCTGCCCTATTTGAAGGCGCTGGGAGCGGAAGCTGATTTCCAGAGCCAGTGGTCGCGCGTCCAATCTGCAGTGGATGCCCAAACAGGGCTTTTGGGGTCGGCTCCAACGTATTACGATGAGAATCTGGTTTTATTTTCTACTGGTTGGGTCCAACACAGCTTCAGGTTTGGTGCAAACGGGGAAGTGCTTGTAACATGGGTTCACCCATGAAGTTACGCGTGAAATTCTGGGTAATTTGCCTTGCTGGCGGACTGGCTTCGGCCCTGGTCGCTATGCCGGGTGCTGCCCAGGGGAATGCCGCGGCGAATATCTCGGATGCGGAGCGGACGCTGATAGTGAAGGCGCAGGCTCTGGAGTCGCGGGGGCGGCCGGACATTGCTGCGCAGGTGTGGTCGCAGATTCTGCTTTCAGACCCGAGAAACCAGCTTGCGATGGAAGGCGTGGCCCGCTGCTACCGGCTGTCAGGGAACGGGAAGGCTTCCGATGAGGCGCTGGACCGGTTGCGCCGGGCGTATCCGACTGACCCCAATATCGGCAAGATTCAATCCATGATGAGCAACCGGACGCGCGATGAGCGACTGGGCGAGGCTGGAGCGCTGGCGAAGGCGGGCAATCCGGATGCCGCAATGAAGCTGTATCGGGAGTATTTTGGGCAGACGCCGCCGGACGGCGACATGGGGATGGCCTACTACGACACGCTGTATGCGACGGCGAACGGGAAGTCGGAAGCGATTGCCGGGATGCGGGCGATGGCGAGCCGGAATCCAAGCGAGCCGAGGTATGCGGTGGCGCTGGGCCGGATGTTGAGCTACGACGCTCGGACGCGCGGCGAAGGCATCAAGATTCTGCGGGACCATCAGAAGGATCCGGAAGCGGCGGCTGCGCTGCGGCAGGCGCTGCTGTGGGATGCTGCGAATCCGAATTCCGCGCCGGAGCTGAAGGTGTATGTCACTGAGCATCCGGGCGATACGGAGATTTCTTCGAAGTTGAAGGAGAACGAGGCGAAGCTGGCGCAGATGAACTCGGGCATTGCGCGGACGCCGGAAGAGAAGGCGGCGTTTGCGGCGCTGAATGCGCACCGCCTGGACGAGGCGCAGGCAAGGTTCCAGGCGCTGCTGGATGCCGACCCAGGGAACGGTCGCGCGGCGGCGGGCATGGGGTTTCTGCGAATGCAGCAGAACAATTTTGGCGGAGCGGTAAGCTTCCTGACTCAGGCGGAGGCGAACGGATACAAGGCAGAGCCGGTGGTGAATGCGCTGGCGACTTCGCGCTTCTGGTACACGATGGGCGAGGCGACCGCGGCTTTTGATGCGAACCAACTGGATGAGGCGGCGGAACACTTCCATGAGGCGCTGAAGATGAATCCGAGGAGCCCGGAGGCGCTGAACGGGCTGGCGGGACTGTACCTGAAGAATGAGCAGTACCAGGCTGCTGTGGATATTTACCAGCAACTGCTGAAGGTGAAGCCAGGCAACGAGGATGCGCTGCGCGGGGAATACCTGGCGTATATGAATCTGCACCAGAATGCGCAGGCGCTGGCGCTGCTGAACCGTATGCCGGCGGGGCTGCGGGAGAAGATGAACAAGGATCCGGGCGTGTTGCAGGGGCTGGCGCAGATGTATCTGGCGGCGGGCCGGACTGCGGATGCGCAGAAGGTGCTGGCGCAGGCACTGGCGCTGCCTTTCCCGGAGAACGGGGCGACGCTGAAGAACGGCACCCGGATGCAGTATGCGGGGATTTTGATGCAGGCGCGGCGATTTGACCAGGCTGCAAACCTGTTTACTCAGGTGCTGGACGAGGATACGAGCAACCTGGCGGCGTGGATGGGGTTGGTGAGCGCGCAGCACGAGCTGGGACACGACGAGGCAGCGATTGCCGAGGTGGAGCGGATGCCGCCGGATGTGTATGAGGCAGCGCTATCGGATGTTGGGTTCCTGACGATGCTGGGGTCGATGTACCAGCAGGCGAACCAGTACGAGATTGCGCAGGGGCTGCTGGAGCGGACACTGCGGATCCAGCAGAAGTCGGGCGGAAAGCCCTCGGTCAGCCTTCTGGTTCAACTGGCGACAATCTACCTGCAGCGGAGCAATACGGAGCAGGCGTATGGGTTGTACCGGGAGATTCTGACGGCACAGCCAGACAACCTGGATGCGTGGCGGGGACTGATTGGGACGCTGCAGACGACGAACCGGAATGCGCAGGCGTTGCAGGAGATTCAGATGATTCCGCCGGCGGTGCGTGCGAAGCTGGAGGCGGATGTCAAATTCCAGCAGTCGGAGGCGAGCATTTATGCAGCTTCCGGCGACAACGTGAACGCGCTTGCGACGTTTGCGCGGGTGGTGAAGTACTACAAGCAACAAAATCTGGAGCTTCCGCCGGATGCGGTGATCCAGTATGCGTACCTGCTTTACAACAGCAATAACGACCGTGCGCTGTATCCGCTGCTGATGCAGCTGGGAGCGCGGAAGGACCTGACGCCGGAGCAGGTTTCGACGGTGCAGGGGATTTGGGCGAACTGGGCGGTGAGGCGCTCGGCAACGGCATTTGACAACGGGAACAATGCGCGCGCGCTGGAGATTCTGGATGCGGCGGCGAAGGCGTTTCCTGAGAACATGAACGTTCGCAGGGCTGTGGCCGGCGGATATCTGCGTGCGGGTCATGCGCGGGAGTCGCTGGCGATATTCAAGACCATTCCGATGCAGGACGGCAGCGCGGCGGATTTCCAGGGGGCGATTGGAGCGGCGCTGGCGGCCGGGGACAAGGTGCAGGCTGAGGTTTGGCTGAGGCAGGCGCTTGACCGCTACGGGCACGACGCACAGATTTTGACACTGGCGGCACGGTTTGAGCAGGCGCGCGGGGCCAATGGCCGAGCAGCGGACTACTGGCGGGCATCGCTGGGCGCGATGCCTGAGGTGAATGCGGCGGACAGGCTGGCGCATGAGCTGGTGCATCCTGACCCGGCGAAGACGGCGGAGAAGGCGAACACGCCGCGGGATTTGACGAATCTGCTGAATCCGGAAGATGAGCCGTTTGTGAAGACGGGGAAGCTGCCGCCTCTGCCCTCGTATGGACATGATCCCTACGACGGCTCGGCGCCGGTAGTGTTGCCCAACCCGGGCGGGAGCGGTGGAGCGAGTGTGGCGCGGCCGGCGCAGGTGCCGGTGTACCAGGTTCCAACGACGACGAACAATCAACTGCCTGCCGACGCACTGGCGACGACACCGACGGTTGGGACTGCTGACCAGAGCGCGAAGGCGCGGACAGCGCGCAAGCCGGCGAACAGTTCGGGCTATGGGCCGGGAACGACGGGCGCAAAGCCGGCGGCAGGAACAACGACGCACAGCAGGAAGGCCGGACAGAGCTTTGAGGGCCGGATGAACCTGCCGCCCTATGGGGAGCCGGTTACGACGACGGATGCGGTGCCTGGCGCCCAGCCAACGCGGACGCAGGGAGTGGGGCCGCAGAGCAGCCTGACGGCGCCGGAGGGCGGGCAGGGGCTGAAGTTGTCGTCTGAGCCAATGAATTTGACTGCGGCACGGGCGCAGGCACTGCTGAGTGAGCAGACAGACGGGCAACTGAGCCAGGGATTCAGCCTGCATGCCCTGGGGAACGCCAAGCCTTCGACGCAGGTTGTGGGTGCGGCCCCGGTGGCGCAGGCGGAGCGGACGCAGCTATCGCAGACGCAGTACACGCCGTCGCCGCAGGATGCGGTGGCGGGCGCGTATTCCGCGCAGACACGGACTCCGGCGCAGATTCAGCAGCCCGTACAGACGGTGCAGGAGCCTGTGCAGCAGGTGCAGACAACGCCGCCGCCGGTGAAGCAGCGCCGCCGGGTACGCGCCGCCAAGGTGCCGCCGCAAGGGCCGTCTACTCCCACGCTGGTAACGGCGCCGGGTGGACCGCTGCCGGAGCAGCAAGTGACGGATGGATTGCCGGGAGCGCAGCCGGGACAGGCCGCGAGCAGCTCGGGGTTGAGCGACCAGGAGCTGGAAGAGCGCAATTTGCCGCCGCTGCGCGGGCCGTGGGTGCGCATCAAGCGGGAGACGCCGAAGCCGGGACCGCGTGAGGAAGCCGAACAGCAACTGCGGTTGCTGGAGGCGGGATACAGCGGCTGGCTGGGTGGTACGGGCAACATCAGCCACCGGACAGGTGATTTGGGATTTGAGGCATTGACTGCGCTGGAAGCGCCGATGGAAGCGTCGTTCCCGCTGGGCAGCAGCGCGCGGTTCACGATTCTTGCGCGGCCGGTGTTTCTGGATTCAGGGCAGGCGGATGGCACGGCGCAGATTCGGACGATTTCTGTTGGTGGGACGGTCTCGATTATTTCGGAGCCGATTGGCACGCTGGCCGGAGCGGATGCAGCGGCGAACCCGCCGGCGCAGCAGAACGCAGCCGGAGTTGGCGGGGAAGTCCAACTGACGTGGGCGAACTTTGGGATTGCGGCTGGATATACGCCGGCGGGATTCCTGGTGAGCACGATTACCGGCCGGGCGATTTGGAAGCCGGGTAACGGGCCATTCAGCTTCTCGTTCCTGCGGGATTCGGTGAAGGATACGCAGCTTTCCTATTCGGGACTGCGTGATCCGGGTTCGGCGACGGCGACGTTCCCAGGGAACATCTGGGGCGGGGTGGTAACGAACCAGGGGAATGTGCAGTGGGCGAAGGGTGATTTGGCTTCGGGCTACTATGTGGGGGGTGGCGGGCAGTACCTGACCGGCTACAAGGTGAAGAGCAATACGCGTTTCGATGGTTCGCTGGGCGCGTACTGGCGGGTGAAGGCGATTCCGGAAGAGGGGAATCTGAACGTGGGCATCAACTTTTTTGCAATGCACTACGCGACCAATCTGCAGGCGTTCACGTTTGGCATGGGCGGATATTTCAGCCCTCAGGCGTACTTTCTGGCGAATGTTCCGGTTACGTGGACAGGGAACCACCAGAACAAGTGGCATTACACGGTGATGGGCAGCGCGGGCATGCAGGCGTTTGAGACGCAGCGGTCTAGCCTGGCGCCACTGAGTCCGCAGGAGCCCGGGGTGCTGTATCTGGCTCCGCTGACGAGCGTGGGGCCGAACTATGACCTGCGCGGGCAGGTGGCGTACGCGCTGAGCGACCACTGGTTTGTAGGTGGGTTTGCGACGGCGAACAACTCGCGGAACTACAACAACATTACGGCGGGGTTCAGCGTGCGGTACCTGTTCCGCTCGCAGCCGGGTACAGCGACGGGGCCGACAGGGCTGTTCCTGACGGACGATCAACATGCGATGCGTCCGCTAATGGTGCCGTAGGCGGGGCAAGAGAGAGTATTGGAATGGAGAGAGCCTGGGCTGAGAGCCCGGGCTTTTTGTTTGAGGGGAGGGTGGGGCGGGCGCGGGCTAACCCGCATTTCTCACCATAGCGTCAGTATCGAGATATAGAAATATTCAAAAAAAGCTGGAAAGGCCTTCGAATGTGTGTCATAACTGCTTTGTCTAGAAGTAGTTTTTACACCCA
>CAIVDV010000012.1 GCA_903904755.1 uncultured Acidobacteriaceae bacterium
AAATCAGTTCCAGCACACCAACAAGAGGAAACCAAACTCTCAGAACCAGACACTCGATGGGAAATGATGACTACACCTCGATGGTCTCGCTAAAAAATGCCTGGTGATCACAGTCGGCAAGCTGTGGTGAGAAATGCGGGTTAGTCTTCGTCGCCTTGCTGGGGCATGGAGCTGGGGGCGAGTTGGGCGTTGAGGGTGGGGAGGTTTGCGGCCTTGATTGCGGCGTTGAGGGACGGGAGGTCGGATTTGGACCACTTTTCCCAGTGTTCGAGTGCTTCGCGGGATTCCTTCTCTGTCGAGGAGGCGGCTTGCTGCTGCGAGGCGGTGGGGGCTGCGTCGACGTTGGAGACCTGGCCGTAGAGGCCAAGGGCTGAGCCGGCTACGTCATCGAGGCCGGGCTCGGATTCGGTGCCGTCGGCTTTGTGCTCGCCATCGAGGAGGGTGGCGAGCTGCCTGGAGGCGGCGTCGAGGCGGGGTTTGAGGTCGGCCGGTCCGGATTTGCCGAGGCGGGTGAGCTGCTCCTGGAGCGAGTGGGCGGCGAGGTCAGCTTTGGCGGTGGAGTCCACCAGGTCGGAGAGGTGGGACTCCAGGGTGTTGAGGGTTTTCAGGTCAGCGGCGGTGGCGGGGACGCGGGGGTCCATTTTGACGGTGAACTTCTCGGTGAGGATAGTACCGCCTACGGTGAGGCGGGCCAGGTAGGTGCCGGGGAGGACGACTGCGCCGAGGGGCAGGCGGGGGGTGCGGTGGGGGACGGCGGAGATGGGGTAGTCGTAGTTGGTGGCCGTGGGGGTTGTGGCGTGGAGGTCCCAAACCCAGCGGTGGAAGCCGGAGGTGGCGGGGAGGGTTTCCGGCTGCTTGACCCAGACGACGGGGATGAGCTGCTTGTGAAGCTGGTCCTGGGTGAGCTCCGGCTTGTCATCGGAGGAGTACTTGCGGAGGAGGTGGCCGGTGGCGTCGAGGATTTCGAGCGAGACGGGGCCCTGGGTGTTGGCGGGGAGGTAGTAGTCGAGAGCTGCGCCGTCGGGGGGATTCTCGGCGGCAGGTTCATCGGCGGGGAGCGGCGTATCCGTATACGTGCTGCGGCGGACGCGCCAGGCATCGCCGGGGGTGAAGAGGACGGGGGTGGCGGAGGCGACCTTGGCGAGCTGGCGGAGGGGGCTGATGTCGTCGAGTATCCAGAAGGAGCGGCCGTGGGTGGCGAGGATGAGGTCGTTGTCCTTGACCCAGAGGTCGCGCATGGAGGTGTGGGGCAGGTTGAGCTGGAGGGGCTGCCAATGATCGCCGGCGTCGAGGGAAAACCAGACGGCGGTTTCGGTGCCGGCGAAGAGGAGGCCCTTGCGGACGGAGTCTTCGCGGACGGTATTGACGGGCGAATCGGGCAGGCCGGCGGAGATGGGCTGCCAGGAGGCGCCGCCATCGCGGGTGCGGAAGATGTAGGGGCGGGGATCGTCTACGCGGAGGCGGCTGACGGAGACGTAGGCGGTTTGCTCGTCGTAGGAGGAGACGGAGATTTGGGAGATTTTGCTCCAGGGCTGGAGGCCGGGCGGGGTGATGTCTTTCCAGTTTTTGCCGTGGTCGCGGGTAATCCAGAGGAGGCCGTCGTCGGTGCCGGCCCAGAAAGTGTCAGTGTTGTGGAAGGAGAGGCCGAGGGAGTAGATGGCTCCGCGGCGGCGGGCGGCGTCCTTGTCGGAGAGCGGGGGGACGGTGGCGAGCTGGCCGGTGTGTTCGCGGGAGAGGTCTGGGGAGATCTTCTGCCAACTATTGCCGTAGTCGGTGGACTCAAAGAGGATGTTGGCGGCGTAGTAGAGGCGGTGGGGATCGACGGGGGAGAAGGCGATGGGCTCAGTGCGGTCGCCGTGGACGCCGGGGGTGCGGAGGGGGACGGGGGTGAGGTTCTGGGTTTGGCCGGTGACGAAGTTGTAGCGGGAGACCTCAGTGCGGCCGGCGCCGTAGATGAACTCGGGGTGGAGGGGATCGGGGGCGGCGTAACCGTACTCAATGACGCCGACGGGGTGCCAGTTGCTGTTGGTGATTTCGCCGTCGTTGCCGCGGGAGGAGATGCAGACGGAGCCTGACTCCTGCTGGCCGGCGCAGACCTGGTAGGGGAAGGTGTTGGTGACGGCGACGTGGTAGAGCTGGGCGGTGGGCTGGTTGTACCAACTGGACCAGGTGGCGCCGCGGTTGACGCTGACGAGGGCGCCCTGGTCGGCGACGAGGAGGATGATGTCTGGATTGGATGGGTTGATCCAGAGATTCTGGTAGTCGTCGCCACCGGGCGCGCCGCGAAGGCTGGTCCAGGTGAGACCGCCGTCGGTGGATCGGACGGTAACGATGCTGGCGACGTAGACGGTGTCCGGGTCTTTGGGGTCCACGGCGGGGATGGGGAGGTCGCCACCGCCGATTTTCATGCCGGGGCGGGGGTCGTCAGTGGCTTTGCGCCAAGTGGCACCGGCATCGTCAGAGCGATAGAGGCCGAGGCCTTCGCCGGTAGCGTAGGCGCCCTGCTGGGAGGTGGAAAGGGTGGCGTAGAGGCGGTTGGAGTCAGACGGGGCGATGGCGAGCTGGATCTGGCGGAGGTCGGGGGGCAGGCCGGTGGTGAGTTTGGTCCAGGTGGCACCGCCGTTGGTGGATTTGTAGAGGCCGCCGTGGTCGCCTTCGTACTCGTTGCCGTCTTCCCAGGGGCCGAGGCGGGATTCCCAAAGGCTGCAGTAGAGGGTGTCGGGGTTGTGGGGGTCGAGGACGACCTGGGATGCGCCGGTGTTGTCGTCGATGTGAAGGATGGCGGTCCAGGTTGCGCCGCCGTCGAGGGATTTGTAGAGACCGCGCTCGGGGTTGGGGCCGTAGGGATGGCCGAGGACGGCGGCGTAGAGGTGGTTGGGGTCGCGGGGGTCGATGGCGAGGTCGGGAATCTGCTGGCCGTCGCGGAGGCCGAGGTGGGTCCAGGTGCGGCCAGAGTCGGCGGAGCGGTAGATGCCGTCCCCGACGGAGAGATCGGGGCGGCGGAGGCCTTCGCCGGAGGCGACGTAGAGGATTTTGGGATTGGAGGGGGCGACGGCGATGGCGCCGATGGACTGCGTGGGCTGGTCGTCGAAGATGGGGTTCCAGGTGCGGCCGTAGTCGTCGGACTTCCAGACGCCGCCGTTGACCTGGCCGACGTAGAAGAGGTTGGGCTGGGAGGGGACGCCGGCTGCGGCGCGGGTGCGGCCGCCGCGGAAGGGGCCGATGAGCCGCCAGCGGAGGGCGGGGAGAGACGGGGCCGCGGGCTGGGCGAAAGCCGGGAGGACGGCGAGGGCGATGAGGGCGGCGAGGATGAGGCGGGCGGGACGAGCGGACATGGGATGGATTCTCCGGGAACGGGCGCGGCAGGCGCAGAGGTGGTGGAAGCTTAGCAGGGGCGGATGGTTTGGGCGACGATTTTGGCGCAGGTACTGGTACCTACGGTGCTGTTGACGCAGAGGTGGTAGAGGTGGCGATCGGACCAGTCCTTGTTGTAGTAGGTCTGGGTGTAGTGGGTGCGTTCGGCGTCGATGCGGCGGAGCATGGCGTGCATGTCGGTTCCCTTGGGGAAGCGACCGGTCATGCGTTCAATTTTCTCGGCGAGGGGGGCGTAGACCAGCACATGCATCACGTTGGGCTGGTGGCGGAGGACGCACTGGGAGCTGCGACCGATGATGACGCAGTTGCCGACTTTGGCGGCCTGCTGGATGACGCGGACGGTGGAGTTCTGGACGGCGTCGAAGTCGATGTTGGAGGGGGGAATCATTGCCTGGCCGGTGTCCTGGAAGCCACGGAGGACCTTGTTCCACCAGCGCTGGGAGCGCTCGTCGGCGGCCTCGGCACTGTCGGCGGGCAGGTGGCCCACTTCCGCGGCGCGTTCGATGATCTCTTTGTCGATGCACTGCCAGCCGAGGAGATCAGCGAGTATGCGGCCGGTTTCTGCCCCGCCGGCTCCGAACTCTCTTGCGATGGTGACGACATTGAACATCTTTGACCCTCCGGGCTGGTTGGTGGATTGGGGTACCAGGCGCGGGTGGGGCGCGTTGGTTATTGGTCATATTAGCGCCTTTTGCGAGGGGGTAGCTTTTGCGGTGGGTCGATACAGGTACAAAGACGTGTTTGTTGGGTTGGGTTTGCATGGAAGGGAGCTGGGTGTAGATACTGGGTTCGCTTTGCGGAATGGATATTTGGGCAATGAAAGGGAGTGTGGGCGATGGCGATGACGCGGCGGGAACTGGTGGGTGGGATGGCGATGGCCGGGATGGCGATGACGGCGAAGAGCTATGGGCAGATTGCCGGGGCGAATGACCGGCTGAACTTTGCGGTGATTGGGCTGAACGGGCGGGGGTATGCGCACCTGTCGAGCCTGGGGACGAACAAGGCGACGGCGCGGGTGAGCCATGTGTGCGATGTGGAGTCGAACATTCTGGCGAAGTTCCAGGATGAGGCGGAGAAGGAGCTGGGGTACCGGCCGCGGGGAGTGAAGGACTTCCGGGAGATATTGGCGCTGAAGGAAGTGGATGCGGTGACGATTGCGACGCCGGAGCACTGGCATACGCCGATGGCGATTGCGGCGCTGGCAGCAGGCAAGCACGTGTATGTGGAGAAGCCGCTGAGCCACAACCCAGCCGAGGGGGCGATGCTGGTGGCCGCGCAGCGGAAGTACGGGCGGCTGGCGCAGATGGGGTCGCAGCAGCGGTCGTCGCCGCACACGATTGAGATTGTGGAGAAGATTCAGGGAGGGCTGATTGGGCGGGCGTATTACGGGAAGGCCTTCTACCAGAATGTGCGGAAGTCGATTGGGGTGGGGAAGGTGGTGCCGGTGCCGGCGACGCTGGACTGGGAGCTGTGGCAGGGGCCGGCTCCGCGGCGGGCGTACAAGGACAATGTGCAGCCGTACAACTGGCACTGGTTCCGGCACTGGGGAACCGGGGAGACGCTGAACAACGGAACGCACGAGGTGGATGTGTGCCGCTGGGCGCTGGGGGTGGAGTATCCCAGGACCGTGACGGCGAGCGGCGGGCGTTACCACTTCAAGGATGACTGGGAGTTCTATGACACGCTGAACACCAGCTTTGAGTATGAGGACAGGCTCATTGAGTGGGAAGGCAAGAGCTGCAGCGGGATGAAGTTCTATGGGCGGGACCGGGGCGCGGTGATTGTGGGCACCGAAGGCAGCGTGCTGATTGACCGCGACGGGTATGAGATTTACGACCTGAAGGGCGCGAAGACCAGCGAGTTCCGGGTGGGGACAGTGACCAGCTCGGCGGACAGGATTGGGCGGGACTCAATGACGGATGCGCACTTTGCCAACCTGATTGCGGGGATACGGACGGGAGAGAAGCTGCATGCGCCGGTGGCGGTGGGCAATGTAGCGGTGACGATGCTGCAGTTGTCGAATGTGGCGTGGGAGGTTGGCCGCGAGCTGCATCTGGACCCTGCTGACGGGAAGATTGTGGGCGATGCCGAGGCGATGGGGCTGTGGGGACGGACGTATGAGCCGGGGTGGGAGCCGAAGACCTGGGGGTGAAGCTCAGCAGACCTGGGTGAAGGGGATGCGGAGGAGGCTGGAGAGCTTTTTGAGGGTTGCGGCGCGGTGGCCGATGCCGACGGCGCAGTGGTGGGCGGGGGCCTGGGCGTTCCAGGCTTCCACAAAGCCTCGGGCTCCGAGGGGGAAGCTGTAACGGCTGTTGGTGTTGCCGATTTCGAGGATGGGGCCGGGTTCGCTGCGGCCTTCCGCGACCAGGAGCTTGAAGCCTGAGGCGGGGTCTTCTACGACGCTTAGCAGGGTGACGGGGCCGTGCTGGACGGACATTTCCACGGAGAGGCCGTTACCGACCTTGCCGTGATAGACACCAAGTGGGCGGACCTTGGTGCGGCCCTGGGCGATGGCGGTGTGGCCGGGGCCGTCGTGGCCCATGAGGACCTGATCGGCGGCGAAATCAATCGCATAGAACTCGGTGAAGGAGCCTCCTGCGCCGAGGATGTCCATGATCTTCATGGCAACAGCGTTTTTGACTTCGTACTCGCCGGCGACGGGGATGTGGGAGGCGGTGAGGAGCGAGGCGCCGAGGATGATGGAGCTGAGGATGTCCTGGTGCGCGGGGGTACCGGTGCCGAGGGCGTAGTAGGCGATGAGGCCGAGGGAGTGGGCGGCGGCGAGCTGGTTGAGAGCGAGCGAGGTTGCGGCAGCGCGGGAGAGCTCGGCGGGGGAGGAGTCTGGCTGGACGTCGAAGTGCTCTGAGAAAAGGGAGACGCGGTCGGCGATGGCGGCAGGAGTGAGGGCGCTGCGGAGGGCGTTGAGCTCTTCGATTTCCAGCATTTCCACATCGAGGCCGAAGACGGTGGAAATGCGGGTAAGGTCGGTTTGGATGTCGAACATGCCGGAGTAGTAGTGGCCCATGAGGCCGAGAGTGCTGTTGCGCAGGGTGGCGGCAGCGCGGGCGGCGGCGAGCCAGTTGGTGAGTTCGTGGGCGACGTGGGGTTCGCCGAGGTAGCCGGTGAGCTGGTGGAAGGGGATGCCGGCGCGTGCGAAGAGGTTTGCGATTTCCGGCGTGGGGCAGGCGGAGCAGTAGGCGAGCCAGGCGCCGGTCATGGCGGTGCGGTCAGGGAGTTGCGCGAAGGCGGCGTAGTCAATGGCGGCGGTGGGCTGCAGGTTGAGAACGATGACGGGGCACTGGGCGCGGGTGACGAGGGGGAGAACGGTGGAAGAGAGGGCGTAGGTGGTGACGTAGAGGAGGAGGAGATCGACTTCTTCGCGGCGGCAGCGGCTGCCGGCGGCGCGGGCGGCGGGGACGGAGTCCACCAGGCCGAGGTTGACCAGGTGGGTATCAGAACTGGAGTCGGGGCCGGAGACGAGTGCGGCTACGGTGGCGAGGCAGGATTCCAACTGGGGCTTGAGGGCGGGGAACTGGGGCCAGTAGGCGGCGAGACCGAGGCCGCAGAGGCCGACTTTGAGGGGCGGAGTGGACATGAGACGGCTCCTGGGGACACGGGAAGGCTACGGCAGGTAGAAGACTTCCTGCAACATGGGGAAGCGCTCGCCGGGGCGCACGCCGGTGTTGGGGAGGAAGTAAGGCTCCATGGCCTGCTGCCAGCGGGTGTTGATGGGGTCGGCTTCGATGATGGCCCAGGTGGCGTCGAAGTTGGCGACGCGCATGGTGAGGATGAGGAGCTCGTCGCGGCGGAAGATGGAGTACTCCTCGATGCCGGCGCGCTTGAGGAGGGCGAGCATCTCGGGCCAGACCTGGAGGTGGGACTGGTCGTAAGCCGGGCCCATGCCGGGGCGCAGGTGGAGCATGAAGGCGACGCGCTGGCCAAGGCCGGCGTTGGCGATGGGGGCGGGGGCGGTCACCAACTGACCACCGTGACGGCGAAAGGAGCCAGAGTGACGCTGCCGGAGGTGACCGGGACGGGGCGAGCGGGGCCCTCGCCGCTCTGCTCATCGACAGAGAGGGCGGTGGCTGAAGCTGCCTCGGAGGGGAGGGTAACCGTGATGGTGCGGTTGCGCTTGTTGGCGAGGAGGAGGCGCTTGCCGCGGGAGGTTTGGAAGGCCTGGGCGGCGAAGCTGCCGGGGGGTGCGCCGAGCTGCGCGCCTGTGTCTGTGGTGGCGAGTGTGTCGCCGGGGCCGAAGTTGTCTTTGAGCAGCTTGAGGACCCAGAAGCGGGCGTTCGGCTTGCCGTTGGTCCAGTCGATCATGGTGACGCTGGGGAACTGGGTGGGGTAGCCGACGAGCTGGGACTCGCCGATGACGTCGATCCCCTGCTTGTCGAGCTCGATGAAGAGGTAGGCGAAGAGGGAGCCGGCGAGGTTCCAGTAGGTGGGGGGGTAGGGCTTGTAGGGGTTGGGGCCAGTGAGGTCGCCGGTGCCGTCGGGCTGGATGACGCCGAGTTCGTCGAGATCGACTTTGGTGCTGGGGGAGAGGTGCTTGCGGATGGACTCCGCGTAGCGGACGGTGTTGAGGAAGCCGTCGGCCTGGTTGAAGTAGGTGTACTGCCAGTTATCGATGGTTTCTTCGCCCTGCGGGCTGGCGTAGAAGTGATACGAGATGTAGTCGAGCGGGATGCCGGGCTTGTGGTTTTTGGGGTTCAGGAAGTACTGGAAGAACTCCGGCGCGGTGCTGGGCTGGGCGAGAGCAAGGCCCATGAATTTGGTGTCGGGGCTGACTTTGTGGATGGCCGAGACGATGGAGTCGTAGCGCTGGGTGTAGGACTCCGGGGTGTTTGAGTGCTCGAAGTCGGGCTCGTTGAGGACTTCCCAGATGGGGATGGCGTAGTGGTAGCCGGAGTTGTGGCGAACTCCGTTCTCGTCGGTGAATCCTCCCTGGGAGTACCAACTGACGAGGCGGGCGAAGTAGTCGCCGAGCTGCTTGCCGGTGGGGTCAACGAGCTGGGTGCCCTGGGTGTAGTCCCAAACAGGCTTTTCAGGGTCGGCGGGGTAGGTAACGGGCTTGTCGGTTTTGTAGAGCCAGTTGGGGATGGTGCTGAAGTTGAGGATGCGGGTGTGGCCGGCTGTGGAGTCAAAGAAGTCTTTGGTCATGGGGTCGATGAGGGAGAAATCCCATGAGGTGGCCTTGCCGGTGGGGGGCTCGAGCTCGGCAACGACGAGTTTGGGGTAGGGCAGCCAGGGCACGTAGCGGACGTAGTCGGCGCCGAGGTCCTTGACGGCTGCGAAAGAGCTGTCGTGGATGGGCGAGCCGGCGCGGGTCATGGGGTTGACCACGATCTGCAGGGTGGGGGTGGAACGGGAGACGAGGAGGGGCTTGTCCCAGTGGATTTGGATGGGGGCGGGGGCCTGTGCGTAGAGGAGCGGGGACGCGAGAAAAATGGCGAGGCTGGTGAAGACAGAGAGTTTTTTCGAGGACATGGATTTCCCTCCGGGGAATTGAGCAGAAGCGGAGTGGAGACAAGAGATAGCACAGTGGTGTTCAGATAGGCAAGTATTTCTTATTTGAAAATGACAGGTTTGAGTGGCTACAATGGCTTGCCCCTCTGAAGCGATTGGATTGGCGTACGGAAAAATCTTTCCCAAGGATTTGAGCATGTCTGGATTGACTGGTTTGCAGCGGATGTTTGCGGCGATGGTGCCGGCGGTGATGGTGGCGTTGTGGATGCCGGCAGTGGCGATGGGCCAGGAGCAGGCACCGGAAAAGCTGCGGGTGGACGACCTGACGGCTCCGATGGGATTGGACGATGCAGCGCCGCGGTTCAGTTGGGTGATTGAGGATGCGCGGCCGGGTGCGAAGCAGACAGCGTACCGGATTCAGGTGGCCACCAGCGCGGATGGCCTTGAGAAGGGCAAGGCGGATGTGTGGGATTCGGGGCGCGTGTTGAGTGGGCAGTCGATTGGGGTGGTGTACAAGGGCGCGGCGCTGAAGCCGGCGACGAAGTATGCCTGGCGGGTTACGGCGTGGGACGCGAAGGGAAAGGCGTATCCCGCAGCCAAGGCTGCAACGTGGGAGACCGGGCTGATGGGCGCGGCGAACTGGCACGCGGCCTGGGTGGGTACGCAGAACTGGGAAGAGGCTGAGCTGCGGCGGGCGAATGCCGAGTGGATTACCGCGCCGGATGCCATGAAGCTGTGGGAGCGGCCGATCCCCTCGGAGCAGCGGATTGCCTATCGGCTGCCGGTGACGGTGGCGGGCAAGGTGAAGCAGGCCGCGCTGTACGTGACCGGACAGGATGTGGCGAGCGCGTGGGTGAACGGCAAGCAGGTGCTAACCGGAGCGGTGCTGCCGCCGTGGGCGCAGTTGCCATGGAAGAAGTATGTGCGGGCGGATGTGACGACGCAGTTGAAGGCGGGCGCAAATCTGCTTTCGATTGCGACGACGCATTTTGTGGTGAATCCAAATGGGTTTGGCGGGCACACTGCGCCGACGATGAGCGCGACGCTGGTGGCGAAGCTGGAAGACGGCAGCGTGGTGAGCTTTGCGACGAAGGCGGACGCGGGATGGGAAGCGTCCATTGGCGCGGCGAGCTGGATGGACAAGAGCGAGGCCGCGAACTGGCAGGCGGCAGTGAAGTTTGTGGCGCCGACGATTGCCGATGATCCGGGAAAGCCGTGGCCGGCGCAGACGGTGAAGGCGCTGCGGCATGAGTTTGCGGTGACCAAGACGGTGGAGTCGGCGCGGCTGTATGCGACGGCGCTGGGCGCGTACCAGGTGTTTGTGAACGGGAAGAAGGCCGGCAACGATGTGCTGGCGCCAGGCTGGACCGACTACCGGGAGCGGGTGAAGTACCAGACCTATGACGTGACGGAGAGCGTGAAGCAGGGCGTGAACTCGATTGCGGCACTGGTTGCGCCGGGATGGTACTCGACGCCGCTGCAGTGGTATCAGCAGCCGAATATTTATGGCGCGACGGCACCGAGTTTGCGGGCGCAGTTGCGGATCAAATACACGGACGGCAGCGAAGAGTGGGTGGCGACCGATGCAAGCTGGAAGGCTGCGGAGTCTGCGATTGTGAAGGCGGAGATCTACGACGGCGAGAGCCAGGACGCGCGGCTGGAGCAGGCGGGATGGAAGCTGGCGGGCTTTGACGACAAGGGCTGGAAGGCTGTGGAGGTGCGGCAGCCGGATCTGGCGAAGATCGTGATTGACGGGCAGGATTATCAGCCGATCCAGGTGGAGCAGGTGCTGACGGCGAAGACGGTGACAGAGCCGCGGCCGGGCGTGTGGGTGTATGACTTTGGGCAGAACTTCAGCGGTGTGGAGCATCTGCGGGTGAGCGGGCCGGCGGGCGCGACGGTGCAGGTGAAGACCGGCGAGATTGTGAACGCGGATGGGACGCTGTACACGGAGAATCTGCGGACGGCGCTTTCGACAGACCACTTTACACTGGCGGGTGCGGTGAGCGAGGAATTTGAGCCGCAGTTCACCTTCCACGGCTTCCGGTACCTGGAGATTACGGGTCTGGAAAAGGCGCTGCCGGTGGAGGCGGTGACAGCCAAGGTCTTCCATACGAATGCTCCGTTCAATGCCGAGCTGGCGACGGGAAGCCCGATGCTGAACCAGCTTTGGAAGAACATTCTGTGGGGGCAGCGGTCGAACTTTGTAGGCGTGCCGACGGATTGCCCGCAGCGGGATGAGCGGCTGGGCTGGACGGCGGATGCACAGGTGTTCTGGCGGGCGGCGAGCTTCAATATGGAGCTGGCGGCGTTCTCTCGGAAGTTTGCGGGCGATGTGCGGGGAACGCAGTTGGGCAGCGGTGTGGGCGAGCTGGGCAGCCCGGATGTGGCCGGAGCGATGTACGGGATTTTTGCGCCGGGCATCAACTCGACCTCGTCGGACTCAGGTGCCGGCTGGAGCGATGCGGGCGTGATTATTCCGTGGACGAGCTGGATGCAGACCGGAGATGTGAGCGTGGTGGAGCAGAACTGGGAGGCGATGAGCCGGTACCTGGGTGCGATTGAAAAGACGAATCCGAATTTCCTGTGGGAGAAGAACAACGGGATTCCGTTTGGCGACTGGCTGTCGCCGGAAGGGCCGACGCAGTTCAAGCTGGTGGCAACGGCGAGCTGGGCGTATGACGTGACGCTGATGCGGCAGATGGCTCATGCGCTGGGCAAGACAGCGGATGAGGCGCACTACGCGGCGCTGTTTGAGAAGATCAAGGCCGCTTACCAGAAGGCATTTGTGCATGCGGATGGATTTGTGGAAGGTGCGGACCTGGGGCCATCGGTGTTTGGGGGAATCAATAACCCGGATGCGAAGGCGAAGGGCGGCGACACGCAGACCGGCTATGTGCTGACGCTGTGGATGCGGCTGGTGAACGACGAGCTGCGGGCGAAGGTAGCCGACCACCTGGTGGCGAAGATTGAGGCCAACCATGGGCTGCTGGGGACGGGCTTTTTGGGTACGCCGTACTTGCTGGCTGTGCTGACCGAGACGATGCACAAGGATCTGGCTTACAAGCTGCTGCTGAATACGCAGTATCCGAGCTGGGGATACCTGGTGGGCCACGGGGCGACGACGATGTGGGAGCGCTGGAATGGCGACCAGATGAAGAGCGATCCGAGCATGAACAGCTATAACCACTATGCCTATGGCGCGGTGGCAGACTGGATTTACCGTTACGCGGCGGGCATTGACACGATGGCAGACGACCCGGGCTTCCACACGATTCGGCTGCATCCGGCGTTCAGTGGGCAACTGGGGCATGTGGAGTTCAAGTACCAGTCGCCCTACGGGCAGATTGCAAGCGCGTGGACGGTAGAGGGCGGTACGGCGAAGTGGACGGTGGAGATTCCTGCGAACTCCAGCGGCTGGCTGGCGCTGCCTGCGGAGGTGGCTGCGAAGTGGACACTGGGCGGCAAGCCGATACTGACCGCAGCGAAGGCTACGGTACGGAACGGCGAGACGGGTTACCTGCTGCCGGCCGGGAAGTATGAGTTCACCGAGGCGGGCGTGCAGTAGGCGGGAGTTTGGGCGCTCAAAAGGGGAGCTTCCCAGGTTCCGGAACCGGGACTTGGGGCACCCGCAAATGACGGAGAATGGGCCGGACTCGAGGTGAGTCCGGCCCTGTTGTTTTGCGAGGAGAATCGCGGAGGGCTTGGGTCAGCTCCGGGCGTCGCAGGCTGCGGCGTTTTCGCGGTTGAGGAGAACGACGAGGGTCCAGATGCCCATGATGGTGCCGAGGATGGGATGGATCAGCATGAAGACGCTGGCGATGATGGCAACGACACGTCCCCATGGGGCTCTCTTGAGGAGGCCGTAGCCGGCCAGCAGCGCGAGAGCGAAGCGGATGCCAACCAGGACCCAGATGATGCTGAGCAGGAAGGCGGTGAGATGCTGACCGAGGGGAATGCCGAAGCCTTCGTTGAATTGAAGGCCTGGAAAAGTACGGGTGATGATGAGACGGACGAGGCTGAAGAATCCTTCGAGCGCGGCATAGACGAGCCAGGCGCAGGCGAGGGTCTTGATGCGGCGCAGGGGAAGTTCGAAGGGGTTGGGGGCGGGAAAGGGGGTAGCTGGAGCCTGTTGGGGGCTCCCACATTGGGGACAAAATGCGGGATTGTCGTTGAGAGGCTCTCCGCAGTGTTGACAGAACATGGCTACCTCCGTAGGGTGGTCGGGGAGTCTACTTCACCATACGCCAGAGTACGTATGCAGTTGCAACGGTTTTCCAGGGGTTTCATCGAGTTGTGAACCGTGACCCGGCTCACAATCGCGGATAGGTCCTGGGAGTAGGATTTGAGCCACAAACGGGGAAGCATTGCTAAGGGCGTGTAAACGATTGCTTAGCGCCCCCAAAGCGGGAGGCATGAAATGCGGAAGATTCTGGGAACAATAGCAGCAGTGGTATTTGCAGGCGCGACGTTGGGCGCAGGGTATCCGGGGCAAGTGCCGGCAGTGCCGGCAGATCAGGCGAGCAAGACGAATCCGGTAAAGCCGACGGCCGATGGAATTGAGCGGGCCAAGAAGGTGTATGCGGTGGATTGCGCGCTGTGCCACGGAGAGGACGGCAGCGGAAAGTCGGATCTGGCGTCATCGATGAATTTGAAGATGAAGGATTTCCGCGAGCCGGATACCTTGAAGAAGCGGACGGACGGGGAGATTTACTACCTGATTGTGAACGGTGCGGGAACCATGCCGGCAGAGGGCACCCGGGCGAAGACAGAAGACCTGTGGAACCTGGTGGTTTATCTGCGGGGACTCTCAGACCCGAGCGTATTGCCGGCCGAGAAGAAGAAGTAAGCGCTGCGATTTCAGAAACACGAAGGGCGCGTCCTTAGCGGGCGCGCCCTTTTTGCGTTTGAAACGATGCCGGGAATTACTGGATGTTGCCTGGCGATGTGGCGGGCCAGTGAACTTGACGGTCGGCCGAACCGGTTTGGAAGCATTGGGCGGGAAAGCACGCCGTGCTCTGCTGCAACTGCGGTTGCGGCGGAGCGATCCTTATTCGGCGTTGAGTTCCGAGGTGCCGGAGTGGGCAGCGACGATGGCGGGGGAGATGAGCATGGCGACGAAGGCGAGGGCGAGAAGAAGGTCATGCATGGTGGGGTTCTCCTTGGTTGGGGTCGTCAGCAACCCCTTACATAACCATCATGTGCCCAAGGCGAAAGAAGTGGAATTCCACTTTCAGATTGTCCTGAATCTGGACAGGGGATGGGGGATAGCACGATCGGGGGAGTGGAAAGAGCCAGGGACTTGCAGGCGGAACGGAGCGCAACTGACGCAGGAAACGGCAGAATGGCGCGCGAAGGGGCGATCTGGGGTGCAAGCCGGGATTGGAATGGGGGGTAGAACGGGAAGGGAAAAGCGGGCCTGTTGGAGGCCCGGACCGGACACTCCGGGAGGCGAAGGCGCCAGGGTCCCGGAGATCGACGGGTGTTGCGCGAATCTAATTATTCGGGGTTGGATTCAGAGGTACCGGAGAAGGCGGCAACGATGGCGGGGGAGAGAAGCATTCCGATGAAGGCGACAGCGAGAAGAAGATCGTGCATGATGGGCTCCTTGGTTGGGGTCGTCATCAACCCCTTACATAACCATCATGTGCCTGTGTCTGAAATTAGGAAATCCCACTTCCAGACAGTTCAGAATCTGGGCAGGGGATGGGCGATGACCCGATTGGGGGAGGAGGGCGGCTATGCTGGTAGAGCTATGGCTTTGCTTGATCCGATTCCGAGTTTGGCAGCGCATGTGGATGTGCAGGCGCTGGAGTGGCAGTCTTTGACAGGTTTGCTGGCGGGGTGGGCTTCGTCGCGGGTGGGGCGGGAGGCGCTGCTGGAGCTGGCGCCTTCAACGGACCTGGGTTGGATTGAGCGGCAGCACCAGTTGGTGGCCGAGGTGCGGCTGCTGGTGGACGAAGGGGTAACGGTTCCGCTGGGCGGGCTGATGGACCCGACGCAGTTGGCGGCGAAGGCGCAGATTCCAGGTGCCGCACTGGAGGCCGACGAGCTGCGGGCGGTGGCGCGGCTGGCCGGGGATATTGGCGCGTGGCAGGGGCTGATGCGGAATCCACCGAGGGGCGCGAGTACCGAGGATGCCCTGAAGGGGCTGCGGGAGCTGAGCGCGGAGCTGACGACGGATTTGCGGCCGCTGGCGGAGTCGATTGACAGGAAGCTGCTGCCGGATGGGACGCTGGCCGATGATGCCAGCCCGGAGTTGCGAAGGATTCGGCAGGAGCAGGTGCGGCAGCAGCGGGTGATTGAGGAGAGCCTGCGTGCGGCGCTGCGAAAGCTGAGCGCGGATGGGGCTACGCAGGACGACGTGATTACGATTCGCGGCGACCGGTTTGTGATTCCGGTAAAAACGGAGCAGAAGCGCCGGGTGAGCGGGGTGGTGCATGGGGCCAGCTCCAGCGGGCAGACGGTGTTTGTGGAGCCGCTGGAGACGATTGAGCAGAACAACGAGCTGGTACGGCTGCTGGAAGAGGAGCAGGCGGAGATTCACCGGATATTTGTAGCGCTGACGCGGCAGATTGGCGGGTACTCCGCGGCTATCGTGGCCGGGGCGCGGGTGCTGGCGCAGGTGGATACGCTGCAGGCTCGGGCGCGGTTTGGGCAGCAGTACGATTGCGTGCGGCCGGGGTTTGGCGAAGAGGTGTTCCGGCTGGAGGGGGCGCGGCATCCGCTGCTGGAGAAGCGGCTGAAGGCGAGCGGGGGGCGCATTGTGCCCTTTACGCTGGAGCTGACGGCCGAGGCGCGGCAACTGATTATCAGCGGGCCCAATACCGGCGGCAAGACGGTGACGCTGAAGACGGCGGCGCTGCTTGCGATGATGGCGCAGGCGGGGATTCCGGTGCCGGCAGTGGAGGCGCAGCAGCCGGTGTTTGAGGCGTTTCTGGCCGATATTGGCGACGCGCAGTCGATTGAGGAGGCGCTTTCGACGTTTTCAGCGCATGTGACGAATCTGGACCGGCTGAGCCGGTTGGCGGGGCCGCGGGCGATGGTGCTGCTGGATGAACTGGGTTCGGCGACGGATCCGGATGAAGGGGCGGCGCTGGCGGTGGCGGTGGCCAGCTACTTCCACCAGGTGGGGGCGTGGAGCCTGATCAGCACGCACCACACGGCGCTGAAGGTGTATGCGGGGAACACGCCGGGGGTGCTGAATGCGGCGGCGGGCGTGGATGAGGTGACGCTGGCGCCGAACTACCAGTTGCGGCTGGGGGTTCCGGGGGCTTCCGCAGGCATACAGACAGCGGAACGGCTGGGGCTGAACCCGGCGATTATTGCCGCGGCGCGGCAGCGGCTGGGCACGCAGCAGGTGGATATTGCGCGGTTTCTGGATAGCCTGCACAGCCAACTGAAGGAGCTGGAAGAGGAGCGGAAGAAGGCTCGGGAAGAGCAGTATGCGCTGAACAAGGAGCGGGCGCGGCTGGCGCGCGAAGGCGACCTGGAGCAGAAGAAGCAGACCCGGGAGTTGGAGCAGAAGCTGGGGTCGCTGCTGAAGGATTTCGAGTTCCAGATGCGGCAGGCGGTGGCGGCGATTGACGACCGTACGGCGCAACTGAAGCTGAGCAAGGAAGCGGAGCGGCGAATCCACCGGCTGCGGCGGGAGTTTGAGGAGCAGTTTAACTCCACTGTGGTGGCGCACCGCAGCGGGGCAGACCAGGGCGACCCGAATGCGCAGCCGCATGTGGTGAAGCAGGTGGCGGTGGGCGACCTGGTGCGCATCAAGAGCATGAACAAGGTGGCGACGGTGGTGCGCGAGGTGGAGCGGGACCTGTTTGAGGTGGCGCTGGGGCCCTTGAAGATGCGCATCAAGCGGGATGACATTGCCGAGGTGGTGGTTGCCGAGAAGAACGAGACTCCGCTGAATGCCGTGGCCCGGCAGAAGGGCGTACGGGTGACGGTGACGAGCTCGGCCAGCGAGAACATGCGGGGCGAGATCAACCTGATTGGCCGCACGGTGGATGAGGCGACCGAGGAGCTGGAGAAGTATCTGGACCAGGCTTTCCTGATGGGGTTGACGCGTGTGCGGGTGATTCACGGGACGGGAATGGGGATTTTGCGGCGTGCGTTAAGGGAGTATTTGCGGCATCATCCGCATGTGGCGAAGACGGAGGAGCCGAGCCAGCAGGAAGGCGGAGCGGGAGCGACGGTGGTGGATTTGCGGCAGTGATGAGCGGCGGGATTTGGGGCTGGTTGTTACTGGTTTGCTAACAAATCGTGCGCATTTCAAGCGGTTTACGGTGTGCACAAAGTGCGGATTTCTGCGGGTGTTTGGAGGTGCCTCCAAGTGCCCGCATTCTTGTTTTGTTGATGCTATTGAATTTACGGGGCGGACGCCCGGCGACTTCGGGCGAGAAAAGCTCGAAGAACAGGGGGGGGGAGGGGGGTGCCACTTTTGGGGTTTGGCGCGTTTCGGCGGGTTGGGGAGGGTTGGCGAGTTGGTTAATGGGTAGTTCCGGTGGTGATTGGATGCTGATTCCATTGTGCGCTTTTGGGGGTTAATTGAGTGCAAGGGGGCCGGGTACTTTACGAAAAAATCGGATGGTTGGATTTGAGGTGGCGCGGACGGAGGAGTTGAGGAATTAGGGGGTGAGAGGGGGAGCGGGTCCCGCATTTTCTCTTCGCCATCGATTCCTGGTTTCGTCTTAGGTTATGTGTTCATAGCCAGGTATCATCGCTCCATCTCAAAGGGAGCGCGTTTTTCATGATTGAAGGGATTTACGACCAGCTTGTAACTGAGGGACTGAAGGAATCACTGGAGACTCTTGGGCCCCGCCGACTGAAATTGGTTGAGTCCCTTGAGGAAGCTGAGTCAGCAAACTACCTCGCACGCCACCTTGCGAAGCAAATCAAGATAGCTCTCGAAGGACTTCCCAAGGAAGAACGAAAGCGGCGGCAGGTTGAGCTCGTCAATGAGTTCCTGCAGCGAATCGCGCAGGAGGACCCAGAAGTACTGCAAGAAATGGTTCCGCAACCTGCGCAGATTTTGAAGGCAGTTCACAAACCTCCAGTGCCGCCAGTTTTTCCGACGTTCCCACTCGCGACAAGTAGTTTGATTATGAATGCCAAGGGCGAGTCGAACCTGGGTGCGGAACTTGAAAAGGAGCTGAGAACCGCGGACGGCGTGCTGATGCTGATCAGCTTCATCAAACGGCGCGGGTGGCAGCACTTGAAGCCCGCGTTCCAGCAACTTGCGGCAGAGAACAAGATCGTACGAGTACTGACGACAACCTATATTGGGGCAAGCGACTTTTCTGCCTTGCAAGACATGGTTGCGCAACCAAATGTTCGGTTGAAGATTTCTCTTAACGGCAGGCGCCGACGCCTTCATGCGAAGGCTTGGCTTTTCGAGCGGCGGAACGGTTTCAGTTCGGTGTATGTGGGCTCAGCGAATGTCTCCGGACCTGCGCTTGAGGATGGAATTGAGTGGACTGTCAAGCTGAGCCAGGTTGAAGCGCCGCACATTATCGAGAAGTTTCGTGGGGCCTTCGAGTCTCTTTGGGAAGATGCGGAATTTGAGGATTTTTCGCGCGACGACGAGGCCTTTGCGCTTAGAGTAAAGTCGGCGCTGGAGACCGCAAAGGGCGGCTTCTCGGGGAGTTCTTCGGCGATGCAGATGCTGGACTTGCGACCGCACTCTTACCAGCAGTCTACGTTGGACCAACTAGAAGCCGAGCGGACGGTTCGAAATCACTGGCGCAATCTGGTGGTGGCCCCCACTGGAACAGGCAAGACCTTTCTGGCAGCATTCGACTACAAGCGGCAGATAAAGACAGACGGAATTCGACCTCGGCTTCTATTCCTAGCGCATCGGGAAGAATTGCTTGTACAGGCGAGGAGTGCCTTCCGCCATGTTCTTCGCGATGAGAGTTTTGGCGAAGTCCTCGCTGGCGGCGAGCAAGTCGTCAGCTTCGATCACCTCTTCTCAACGATTCAGAGTTTTCAAAGTCGTGCGTTGTGGCAGCAGGTGGAAGATCTTCATTGGCAGTTCGTTGTTGTGGACGAAGCGCATCACGTCACGGCGGAGAGCTATCGGGAAGCTGTTGAAGTACTTCGTCCAAGGATTCTCCTTGGCCTGACTGCGACTCCCGAGCGCATGGACGGTGAGAGCATTTTGCCATGGTTTGACAACCGCATCGCAGACGAGATGCGACTCTGGCACGCCATCGAATTGCTGCACTTGGCGCCATTTGACTACTACGGCATTCATGATGGCACAGACCTCTCTAGCATCACGTGGTCGCGTGGCGCTTATTCAACGAGCGAGCTGACGCGCTACTACAACCGCGGTGACGAGCGCGCTAAATTCATTGCCAGTCAGTTCATAGAAATACACGGCAATTTTGAGCAGGCTCGTGCACTCGCGTTTTGCGTGAGCATTGATCATGCAGAGTTCATGCACTCGGTGTTCAGCCGCATTCCGGGGATGCGCTCCGAAGTGGTGTCGAGTCGAAGCGGAGACGAGAAACGCCGAGGAGTGATTGGCCGATTGCGCAAGGGGGAAGTGAACATTGTGTTCACTGTTGATCTGTTTAACGAGGGCGTTGATATTCCCGAGCTTGATTGCGTGCTGTTTCTGCGACCAACTGAGAGCGCGACCATCTTTCTGCAGCAGTTGGGTCGTGGACTTCGATTGAGCGAGGGAAAGATGAGTTGTCTGGTGCTCGACTTTATCGGCAATCAGTGCAGGGATTTTCGATTTGATTTGCGGTTGAGCGCGTTGCTGGGTGGTACCAGGAAGCAGACGATTGAGCGGGTTGAATCTGGAATCACTTCCCTTCCCGGCAATTGCTATTTCCACTTGGACAAGGAATCACGGAAGATAATTCTTGAGCGGCTCAGAACACAGTTGCGCTATTCGAAATCCGGGGTGGTGCAGGAACTGGTTCGAGTAAAGGGTGCGATTGGCAAGGTTCCAACGTTAGCTGAGTTCCTGCACGAATCGCAGTACGAGCTCGAGGATATTTATCATCGTGGCGACTCAAGTTGGTGCTCGTTGTTGGCAGAGGCGGGTCTGCTTGGGGTGCCGTTGAGCGCAGAAGAAGCGGAACTGTCAGATCAGTTCCACATGATTCTTCATTTGGACTCGGTGAATCGGCTGAGATTTTACCAAGCGATTATCGGTGGCTTCCTAGCCAGTAACGCGGCGGCATCATTGCTGGCCAAGAGAACGGCATTGATGTTGACTTTTCGCATCATGCAGTCAAAGTTACCGACCGACGCGGATGAGTGGCTGGTTTTGAATCGGATCAAGGCCAGCCCAAGTTTGCGAAAGGATTTTCTCGAACTGACCGAATGTCTGATCGACCGGATTCGTACACACGGTGATGAGGATCCATATCAAGAGGATCAGCCGCTCTACCTTCACCGCGCTTATCAACGAGAAGAGATTCTGACCGCAGTTGGGTGGAAGACTTTGGGATCAACAAAGCAAAGTCGAGAGGGAATTCTGCGACTTGCAGAGCAGAACACCGAGATTTTCTTCGTGACACTGGACAAGGCAGAGAAACACTTCTCGCCGACCACGCGATACGAAGACTTCGCGATCAGCCCGACGCGATTTCACTGGCAGTCTCAGAGCACGACGAGTGAAACATCTCCCACTGGTCTTCGCTATATCAATCAGCAGCGCGACGGTACGAAGTTTCTCCTCTTGGTTCGGGAGAATGGGCGTGAGCCATTCATTTTCCTGGGACCGCTCAAATACCTCTCGCATCACGGCAGTCGCCCAATGAGTATTGAGTGGGAGCTGGAGCACTCAATGCCTGCGTGGTTCTTTGAGATTTGCGCATCGTTGCGGGTGGCCTAGATTGTGGAGGTCTCAGCTTTTGCTTCCAGGTCAGCGAGGAGGGGGGTGGCCCAGGGGTGGGGGGTGATGGCGACGATGGTGATGACGGGGACTCGTTTCTTGCCTTGAATCTCGTCCGGGCCGTAGTGGAAAAAGATGCGGCAGGCGCCGGGGGTTTTGTTTTGGGGGTAGGCCTCAAAAAGTTTCTCGCCGTTGGCTCCGGTGAGGGAGGTGAACTCGTGCGTGTGGAGGCCCGGTTGGGCGGGGTTGAGTTCGAGCCACGCGAGGGCCTTGCGGACCTGGGCGAGGAGGCCGGCAGCCGCAGGGGTGGATTCCAGCAGGGTAAGCTGGTCGTCGGCGGTGGCGGTAAAGCGGAGTTTGCGCTGCATGGTCGGGAGGGGATGAGTGGGCTAGGGGAGCTCGTCGTGAGCAAAGGCGGCGAAGGATCCGCGGTCGACGGTGCGACGCTCAGCGGAGTCGCGCAGGCCCTGCTTGACGCTGGCTAGGCGGTCGGGGTTGTCGTAGAGCCAGGTTTCCGAGAGGGGGATAGTGCGGACGGGATCCAGAATGAGCTGGCCGACTGCGTTGCGGTAGATGTTGTAGGCGCGGGCATCTGAGCCGACGGCGCCGAGGGAAAGTCGGCGCTTGGTGTCCATCTGCGCGAACTCGGTGACGAGCTCGAAGTTGTCGGCCTTGAGAACGGTAGCCATGGATAGGATGGTACGCCTGGTGGGAGAGTGGCACAAGTGGGATTAGCCCACCTGCTTTTCCGTTGGGGATTCCAGCTCTGCCCGCAGGTTCGCCATCGTCTTCAAATAGAAGGCGAGGTTGTGGATGGAGTTGAGGGTGCCGCCGAGGGGTTCGGCGGTTTGGGCGAGGTGGCGGAGGTAGGCGCGGGTGTAGCGTTGGCAGACCATGCAGGTGCAGGAGGGGTCTGGGGGGAGTTGGTCTTCGGCGAACTGGCGGTTTTTGATGTTCATGCGGGGGAAGCCGGTGACTTCGCCGTTGGTGAAGAGGAGTCCGTGGCGGGCGGCGCGGGTGGGGATGACGCAGTCCATCATATCGACGCCCATGCGCGCGTACTCCACGATTTCGTCGGGGTAGCCGACGCCCATGACGTAGCGGGGCTTGTCGGCGGGGAGGTAAGGGAGGGTTTCTGCGATGACCTGGCGGGTGAGCTCGCGGGGTTCTCCGACGGAGAGGCCGCCGATGGCGAAGCCGTCGAAGCCTCGGGGTGCGCTGAGGTCGGCGTTGGAGGCGGCGCTTTCAGCGGATTGGTGCATTTCGACGAGGCGCTCGGCAGATTCGCGGCGGAGGTGGGGGTACATGCCTCCCTGGACGATGCCGAAGAGGCTTTGGGTGGCGGGCTGGCCTGACGGGTCAGTGATGTGGCCATACCAGGGGACAAGGTGCTGGTTCTGGCGGAAGTGGTTGAGGGAGCGCTGTGCCCAGAGGAGGGTAACGCGGAGGCTTTCGCGGGCGCGGGCCTCGTCGGCGGGGTACTCGGTGCACTCGTCGAAGGCCATGCAGATGTCTGCGCCGAGGGCGATCTGGACGTCCATGGAGTGCTCTGGGGTGAAGAGGTGGCTGCTGCCGTCGAGGTGGGAGCGGAAGCGGACGCCCTCGTCGGTGAGCTTGCGGAGCTTGTTGAGGGAGAAGACCTGGAATCCGCCGGAGTCTGTAAGCATGGCGCGGGGCCAGGAGATGAACTGGTGGAGCCCGCCGAGGCGCTGGATGAGCTGGTGGCCGGGGCGCAGGTAGAGGTGGTAGGTGTTGCCGAGGATGAGCTGCGCGCCGATGTCCTCAAGGATGGACTGGGGGACGGCCTTGACGGTGCCCTGGGTGCCGACGGGCATGAAGATGGGGGTATCTACGGTGCGGTGGGGCAGGTGAAGGCGGGCGCGACGAGCGCCGGAGGGATGGGTGGAGAGGAGTTCGAAACGAAGGGCCACAGGTGGATTGTATCGAGTGGGGGGTGAGGATGGGAGGAAGTGACGCTTCTGGGTCATGGGAATGACCAGAGCGATTGGCAGGTGAGCCGGATGTGGGATTTGCCGGGAAGGAGAATGGGGGGAGGATAGATGAGTACCCGAAGCCGGATTGGCGCGGGCAGGAGTATAAGCCTGATGCATGATTTGATGATTTGCGTAGTGTTTGTGTTGGTGCTGGTTTCGCCGGCGGTGGCCGCAGCGTACCTTGGGGACTCGTCGGAGATGCGGCGGTAACGGGGGAGGCTGGATTGGCCGCGGCGCGAAGCTGTGGTGTGTAGACCAAAGCTCCAGGTTGGGTCGATTCGGGGGCGAGGGTGTGCACAAGAATCGGGAGGGGAGGATGGAGGTTTCCATCCTCCTTTTCTGCGTTTGGGCGCTAGGCGAGGGTGGCGCGGATTTTCTGCTCGATCATGGAGCAGGGGACGAAGAAGGGCTTGTTGGTGCACTCGATGGTGAGGGTTTGGGCGGCGGGGTCGTACCCCCAGGTGACATCGATGCCCTGGTAGGTAGTGGAACCGCTATCGCCGGTGATGGGAAGGCCCTGGGCGGCGGCTTTGAGGAGCAGTTGGGCGTAGCGATCGGGGGTGAGCCCGTCGAAAGTCATTGGAGGACATCCGTTCATGGTTTTGGTACTCCCACTAGAGACGTTAGCAAACTGGGGGGTAATTGGATGCAAGGGGGTTAGCGCTTTCGTTCGAGGCGCTCTTCGAAGCGGTCGTCGCGGAGGGTGAGGGCGGTGATGTGTCCCTGGGAGTCGCGGTCAAAGAGGACGCGGGCGAGGCCGCCGGAGGGGTAGAAGAACTGGGTGGGGGATTCGGCGAGGATTTCCTGGGCTTCGCCCTGCTGGTTGCGGAGGTAGATGGCTTCGCCCTGGCGCTGGACGGAGTAGGTGACGTTGTTGTCGGGGTCGCGGTAGTCGCCGGTGAGGGCGTCAAGCTGGGCGGGGGTGAGCTTGGCCTCAGCCGGCACAAGGGGGATGACGAGGCGCTCGGCGAAGGGGCCGACGGGGGCTTCCACGAGGCGGTTGGAGGCATGGGAGCCGGGAACTGAGGCTGGTGGGGAGACTTCGCGGACGGGCTGGTCCTGGGCGTTGAGGTGGAAGGAGAGGAGCCAGCGGGGGAGCTCGGGCTCGTTGTAGGCGCGGGTCCAGGAGTCGTGCTTGAGGCCCTGGAAGACCCAGAGGCGGACGTGGCCGCCGGCGGCCTTGAGGGCGTCGAACATGAGTTCGGACTGGCGTTCGACGACGGTGGTGTCGTCAGAGCCGTGGAAGAGCCAGATGGGGGTGCGGCCAAGGTGGCGGGCGTAGTCTGCGGGGAGGGTGGCGGCGTCGCGCCATCGGTCGGGGGCGTAGCTCCAGAAGATGCCGGAGGAGGCGATGGCGACGGCGGCAAAGCGGTGGGGGTTGGCCTTGAGGAGCTCCCAGGAGCCGTATCCGCCGAGGGAGAGGCCGGTGAGGTAGGTGCGGTCGGGGTCGGTTTGGAACTCGCGCTCTTCCTGGTTGAGGGTAGCGAGGGCGAGCTGGAGCATATCTGGGTCGGTCCAGAAGTGGCGAAGAGGGCACTGGGGCATGACGACGACGAATGGCCAGCGCTCGGGGTGGTCACGGAGCTGGGCGGGGAGGCCGACCTGGGTTTGCCACATGCCTTCAGAACCGCGCTCGCCGCGGCCATGGAGGAAGAGGATGACGGGGAAATGGCGGTGGTCGGGGAGTTCGTCGGGGTGGCGGTAGTCCTCAGGCAGGTAGACCTGGAACTTGTAGGTGACGCCGTTGAGGGTAATGGCGCGGTTGAGGAAGCCGGTTTCCTGGGGGGCGGGGAGTGGGGTGGGGTGGTTGTGGTGGCGATGGGGGTCTGCGGCACGGGCGGGCAGGACGGCGAGAGCCAAAGCGAAAAGTGGGGCCAGCAAGGCAGATTTGCCCAAGTGTTGCATGGATGACAGGTTAGCGGATGGATTGGGTTTGTGGATAGGGGGAGGGGGCCAGGGATGGTTTCAGGCGTGGGGTTTGTGCCAGTCGAAGCGGTGGCCGATGATGGCTTTGACGATCCAGCGGTCGGTGGCGGCGGTGGGGCCGATGCCGACGCCGAAGTTGACTTCCCAGGCGGGGGAGAGGTTGAAGTCGATGGCGGAGAAGATTTGCTGCTGCTGGTCGTGGAGGGGGGCGGGGCTGGTTAGGGAGCCGTAGTCGGCGTAGTACTCGACGCCGCCGGTGACCTTTTTGGTGAAGTCGTAGGAGATTTTGACGGCGGGGGCGAAGTCGAGTCCGAGTTTGACGTCGGGGCCGTGGAAGGTGCGCTCGAGGGCGGGGTTGACGGCGAAGTACCAGCGGCCGAGTTGCTTGTCGAGGATGGGGCGGATCTCCCAGGTCCAGGTGTCAGGGGAGAAGAGGGCGCGCTGGTAACCAACTTCAGTGGAGAGGCTGGCGCCGATGGGCCAGTGCCAGCGCTGAGGGACGCGGACGCGAGGGCGGATGTGGTCGCCGACCCAGGGGTTGGAGAGGCCGGATTGCTCGCTGGTGAAGACGTAGAAGCCAACCTCGGCCCAATCGTTGATGCCCTGGGTGATTTCGATGGTTTCGTGCTCGGCGTGGTGGGTGGCGATGACGCCGCCGGGGACGGTGGGGTGGCCCTGGGCGGTGAAGTTGGAGTGGAACTCGAGCATGGTGGTGCCGGGAGCCTGAGTTTCTGAGCCGTAGACCTGGATTTCGTAGTTGCCCTGGGCGCGGGCAACGAGAGCGGTGAGCAGGAGGAAGATGGCGGGAAGAATGCGTTTCAAGAGGAGCCCTCGCTTGGATTTTAGACGAGCGGGGCGGGAGGAAGGCCGCTTGAGAGCCGGGAGAGGCGATGTTATTTGGGAAGGGTGAAAAGGCGGAGGTTGATTCCCACGGTGGCAACGGCGGGGGTGCCGAGGGTGAGGGAGGGGGTGCGGCCGACCTCGATGGAGCGGTTTAGGAGGTTTTCGCCGGAGGCGTAGAGCTGCAGGCGGCGAGAGAGGGCGCGGGTGGCGTAGGCGTCGAGGCGGAAGTAGCCGTGTAGGAGGTAGGTGTTGGCGTCGTCGTCGAACTGGCGGCCGCTGAACTTGCCCTGGAGGCTGAGAGTCCCGAAGCGGGCCTGGGAGCCGCGAAGCTGGAGGGTGGCCATCTGGTGGGCGACCTGGGGAATCCATTTGCCGACGAGGGCGGTCTGCTGGGCATCGCGGGTGACGGTGGCGTTGGCGAACTGGTAGCCGGCGGTGAGGGTGATGGCGGGGATGGGCTGGAACTGGGCGTCGAGGGAGAGGCCGCTGCTTTCAAGCTGGCCGAGGTTTTCCCGCTGAAGCTTGATGGGGGAAGAGGTGGGATTGATGGTGAGGGCGGTGATGGGGCGGTTGACCTGGGTGAAGAACCAGCCGGCCCGAAGGGTGGCGCGGGGGTATTCGAGAGCTGCTCCGGCCTCCCAGCCGGTGGCGCGTTCGCTGCGGAGTGCGTTGTTGGGGAGGGTGAGGAGGCTGCCGACCTGGGTGGAGCGGTAGAGCTCGTTGGGGGTGGGGGCGCGATAGGCGCGGAAGGCGTTGGCGGAGAGGGCGAAGTGGGGGCCAAAGCGGCGGGCGATGCCGAGGCGAGGGTCGAAGGGGTGTTCCGAAAGCTTGGGAAGCGTGGCGATGGTGGGGGCGAACTGAAGGGCGTCGAAGTTCTGGAACCAGTCGATGCGTGCGGAGGCGGAGAGGGTCCAGGCCTTATCGAGGCGGATGGCCTGGGCGTAGAGACCGGTTTGGCGCTGGCGGTCGGTGATGTTGGGGCGGGAGGTGACGGCGCCTTTGGAGACGGTGGCTTCGTCGTCGTGGGCGCGGACGTCGTGGGTATCTGCGCCGGCGAGGAGGAGGAAGCGGGGGCCGATGGGCTGGGTGAGGTGGAGGACTGCGCCGAGCTCCTGGGCCGGGGTGCGGGCGAAGCGGTTGAGGGACTCGAAGTTGCGGCTGGCGGCGATGGTGGAGAAGGTTTGGCGGTAGTGCTCGGTGGAGCCGTAGGCGCGGAAGGTGAGGGTTGCGCCGGAGGTGGAGGTGCAATCGGCCCCGGCTGCGTAACGCCAGAGTCGGGTGGCGTTGGTCTGGATGGGGGTGCCGTTGTTGCGGTCTTCGTTGAGGAGGCTGGTGCGGAGGAAGAGGCGGAGAGCGCCGGACTGGTGGTCGAGGAGGGCGAGGGCGGACTGGGCGTGGACGTTGGAGGGGCTGTCCACGGAGCCGCGCTGGGCGGCGGCGAGCTGGGTGAAGCCGTCGGTCCCGAGGCCGGTGGCGGCGGCTAGGGCCCCCCAGTGGCCATGGGTGCGCTGGGCGAGGAGGGATTGCTGCCAGGTGGCGAGGCCGCCGTAGCTGGATTGGAAATCGAGTGCGGAGCGGGTGGGGTGCTGGGTGAGGAGGTTGACCACGCCGCCGATGGCGCTGGAGCCGTAGAGGTCACTGGCGCCGCCGCGAACGAGCTCGACGGAGCGGAGGGCGAGAACGGGGGTTTCTTCCCAGTGGATCCAACCGCCGAAGGGGTCGTTGAGAGGGATGTCGTCGGAGGTGAGCAGGGTGCGGCTGGCGGAGGTGGAGCCGAGACCGCGCAGGCTTAGTCCCTGGGAGGAGGGATTGGCGACGAGGGAACTGGAGCGGCGGAAGGTTTCAACGCCGGCGACCTGGCGGAGTTTGCCGTCGAGGGTGGGGCTGGGAGATTCCTGGAGTTGCTGGGGGGTGAGGAGGCGGGTGTTGGCGGGGCTGGCGAGGTCGCCGATGGGGGTGCGGTAGGCGGTGACGGTGACCTGCTCAGTTGGCTTGGGCAGCGGGGCTGAGGCGGGGGCCTGGGCGAGAGAGGCTGCGCCGGTGAGGGCGAGGGCGCAGAGGGAGAGCAGGGTGCGGCCAGGCGTCGCGATGGGTGGATTTTCAGGCACGGGGAAGGATGTCCTGCAGCAATTGTGCCACGGTTTGAGACTGGCCCGGCAGGAGGAGGGTGGGAGCGATTTCTGCAAGGGGCTGGAGAACGAAGAGGCGCTGGGCGAGGCGGGGGTGGGGAAGTTGGAGGGTGGCAGAGGTGAGGGTGATGTCGCCGAGGGCGAGGAGGTCGAGGTCGAGGGTGCGGGGGCCGTTGGGGATGCCGTGGGAGCGGTCACGGCCAAAGGAGAGCTCGATGGCGAGTAGGGAGTCGAGCAGGGGGTGGGGACTGAGGGTTGTGGAGAGGGCGACGACGGCGTTGGTGAAAAGGGGCTGGTTGAGGTAGCCGACGGGGTCAGTCTGGTGGAAGGAGGAGGTGGCCATGAGGGTGCCGAGCGGGGCGAGTGCAGCGATGGCCGCAGTGAGGGTTTGCGCGGGAGAGCCGGCATGGCTGGGGAGGTTGGAACCGAGTGCGATGTAGGCCGTGGGCATGGTTGGATTCCAGTTTAGTGGAAGGCGTGGGGTTTACGGGAAGAGGCAGCGCGGGAGCCAGCCTCGGGGTAGACTGACAACAGTACCGGAAGAGAATCGGGGCGATGAACCGTGGCGGGAGGAGTTCCAGTTGCTTAAAGGGAGAGGTTGGCTTTACCTGTGCCTGGCCGGTTGCGTGGCATTTGGGATAACGGAAGCTGTGCTGGAGCATCTGGGATTTGGATCGCCTGCCCTGGTGGCAGTGAATAGCGCCACGGGATACGAGATGGTGCCGGAACAGCATGTAGTGCGGCGGCGGCCGCTGAGCGATGATGCGATTGCCCATGTGGATACAGACAGCCAGGGCGCACGGTCAGATGAGCCGGCGGCGGCGCATGCCCCGGGGACGTTGAGAATTCTCTTTCTGGGGGATTCGATTACCTACGGAAGCACCCAGGTGGATCAGCCGCATATCTTCACGGAGCTTGTGCACCGGGAGTTGCCGGCGTTGATACACCAGCCCGTGGAAGTGATGAACGCATCAGCCAGCGGATGGGCTGTGGGCAATGAGATTGCGTGGGTGAAGGAACATACGACGCGGCAGGCAGACGTTGTGGTGTTGTGCTTGAACAGCGGAGATCCGTCGCAGCCCTTCTCCACGCTCCCAGCCAGCGGGGTGATTCCGAGCAAGGCGTACCACTTTCCCAAGGGGCTCTCAGAGCTGGAGGATAGGGTGCTCGCGCCGGAGATGCGCAAAACGCTTTGGCGGCTGGGACTGGGGAGTGCGCGCGCGGCAATGCCGGATGTGGATCCAGGTGTGGTGGTGACGAATAACCAGCGCATCGTGAATGAGAATTTGAAGCAGATGGACGACCTGATGGTGTACCTGGCGAATGCACACGCAAGGCTCGTGGTGGTGTATATCCCGATGGTGGCGCAGATTCAGGACCCGAAGACTGGCGCGCCTGGACTGGAGGCGGTAAGGAAGTGGGCCGCTGAAAAGCAGGTTCCGTTCCTGTTTGCTTCGACGTTGAACCAGGCGGCGGATATTGACGCGTGTACGCTGCGGGACCACACGCATTACAACGCGCGGGGCCATCGTCTGATAGCGGATGCGATTGAGCAGCAGTGGAGCCTGACCAGCGTGAAATAAGGCGGGGCCGGGAGTGGTTTTACCGGGGTTTCGGGCTAGTTTTCCACCTGTTTCAAGGCATGGCCTTGCATACAATCAAGTTAGTGAAAACGTGTGTTTTCGCGGTGGCTCTGGTTGGTGTAGAGTTGCATCAAACGCGAAGATATGTGGTTGGATGAGAGGTACGAAGCATGTCGTCGCTGGGAGTCGAGCTGGAAACCACAACTGCACAGGGGACAGCCATGGAAATCACTGTAAGCCGCCAAGAATTGCTTCGAGAGTTGAACGCGACCCAGAGCGTGGTCGAGCGCAAAACGACGATTCCCATCCTGTCGAACTTTTTGATTGAAGCCGACGAAGAGACGCTGCACATTACGGCGACCGACCTGGACCAGGCGATCCGGACGAGCTGCCCGGCGCGGGTAAAGAAGCCGGGTGCGTGCACGATTCCGGCGCGGAAGCTGTTTGACTATGTGAAGCTGCTGCCGGATGGCGAGATCTCAATCAAGCTGCTGGAGAACCACTGGGTGCAGATTCGCTCGGGCCGGTCAAACACGAAGATGGTGGGCCTGGGACGCGCGAATTATCCGCAGGTGCCTGAGCTGCCGTCGATTGCGGCGACGAAGATTCCGACTGCGGTGCTGAAGACGCTGATTGCGCGTACGATTTTCTCGATTTCGAGCGAAGAGTCGCGATATACGCTGAACGGCGCGCTGCTGGTGCTGAAGGCGGAGAGCCTGGCGATGGTGGCCACGGATGGGCACCGGTTGTCGTTTGTGGAGAAGCCGGAAGAGCAACTGGAAGGCATTACGGGCGAGAAGCGGGTGCTGATTCCGCGCAAGGCACTGGCCGAGCTGCAGAGCCTGCTGAACGCGACGGATGCGACGCACGTGGAGTTTGCCGACGATGATCTGCGGCTGTTCTTCAAGGTGGGTCACCGGACGCTGAGCTCGCTGAAGCTGACCGGGCAGTTCCCGAACTACGAAGCGGTGATGCCGCGGGATAACTCGAAGTTTGTAGTGGTGCGCAGCGCAGAGCTGGCGCAGGCGGTTGGCCGTGTGTCGCAGTTTGCCGATGAGCGCAGCCACGCGGTGCGGATGAAGCTGGAGCAGAACGAGCTGAAGATCAGCGCGCAGTCTGCAGAGACGGGCGAATCTGAGGACATTCTGGAGACGCCGTACACCTTTGACACGATCACGGTGGGCTTCAACTCTGACTACATTCTGGAGTTCCTGAAAGCGCTGGGGAACGAAGGCGAGGTTCGGCTGGAGTTCAAGGACAGCCAGAGCGCCGGGCAGATGCGGCCGGAAGATCCGGATGCCGAGTACAAGTACCGGTATGTGCTGATGCCGATGCGGATCTGATGCGCCAGATAACGGCAATGCAGGAATGACGCGGTTGAGGGGTGACTCTCAACCGCGTTTTTGCGTATGGGTGGCCGAGGGGCTGCTATTGGGCCCTGGGGATGTAGGGGAGGATGCAGGCGTTGACCAGATCCGTGGTGTCGGTACCGAGAGCATAAAGGTGTCAAGGGCGGCGTAAAAGGGAACCACTGTGGCGGAGTAAAAGGGAGCCAGTAGAGGGTTGAGTCGGGCATTTCGGGGGAGGAGGGGCGCCGGAGCG
>CAIVDV010000013.1 GCA_903904755.1 uncultured Acidobacteriaceae bacterium
CCCGATCAGGTCCACCAAATTCTCTAGACTCGTTCCAATTCTCCCCGGCAGCGATTTCTCGCTGCTTTTTCGTTTTCTCCGCAATCCTGCGCTATTTCTGAAACCATCCCACCTGCTCCGGATCCCCGGCAATCCTATATTCCGGCTCTGGAGAGACCCGCATGCCTCACTCCAGCGCTCCCTTCCCCACAACAGGAGAGACGGCACCGCCCGCCCCAGATCGCCCCTGACCAATCCGCAACAATAAATCGCTTTATTCCCCTTGCCCACCGCCTTCCTCTCCGGGTATAGTCCTATCCCGAGAGAACGTTTACGCAATTTCAGTACCCAATTCGCAACCTCCCGCCAATCCATTCCAAGAGGACTCCCATGACCAGACTCCGGCTCCTTGCCTCCACAGCATTCGCCCTTTCCCTCGGGCTCCCCGCCAGCCTCACCGCTCAGGTTCAAACCATCGTCCCTGCCGTCATCCCCGGCGCAAAGCCGGTCACGGTCGAGCACATCAAGGTGCATAGCCCCGCCATGGAGGGCAACCTCGAAGGCGAAGCCGTTGACCGCGACGTCATCGTCTTCCTGCCGCCCAGCTACAAGGCCAATCCCCACCGCCGCTATCCCGTCGTCTATGCCCTGCACGGCTACTCCATCGGAGCCGAGCAATGGACCCACGAAATTCACGTCCCGCAGACCATCGAGGGCGCGTTCGCCGAGGGCGCAGCCGAGATGATTGTTGTCCTCCCCGACTCCAAAACCATCTACAACGGCTCCATGTACTCCAGTTCCGTCACCACCGGCGACTTCGAGCGATTCGTCTCCCACGACGTTGTCGCCTATATCGATGCCCACTACCGCACCATCCCCGCCCGCGAAGCACGCGGCCTCGTCGGCCACTCCATGGGCGGATACGGTGCCTCCCGTATCGGCATGAAGCACCCGGATGTCTTCGGCAGCCTCTATATCATGAGCCCCTGCTGCCTTTCGCCCATGGGCGCCGGCGGCTTTGGCCCGCCAGACAAGATGAAAGAGATGGCCATCGCCACGGAAAAGAAAGCCGCAGAAGCCAAGTCCCCCGCTGACGCCGCAGTCCTCTTCCCCGGCTTCGGTGCCGCCCAACTCGCCACCGCCGCCGCCTGGGCCCCAAATCCCAAGAACCCGCCGCTCTACTTTGATTTGCCCACCAAAGATGGCAATCCCGTCCCCGAAATTCAGGCAAAGTACACCGCCAATGCCCCGCTCGTCTTCGTCGACCAGTACATCGACAATCTCAAGCAATATCGCGCCATCTCGATGGACGTGGGCGATCAGGACGGCTTGCGCATCGACGCTGCCAGGCTGCACGATGTCTTCGACAAGTACGGCATCGTCAATACTTTCGAAATCTACTCCGGCACCCACACCAGTGCCGTGGCCGATCGATTCCAGAATCACGTGATGCCTTTCTTCAGCAAGAATCTCTGCACCAGCGCACCCTGCAAATAATTCCGAAAGACGCGGCAACGCACAGGAGACCAACATGAATCTGAAACTCGCCCTCACCCCCATCCTGGCGCTGCCGCTCTTCCTTCTTGGCCACCCATCCGTCGCCTCGGCCCAAACGCCGGCCAGCACAGCCGCGCATCGCCCCCAGGGTCCCTGCGACATCTACGCCGCTGCCGGCGACCCCTGCGTCGCAGCCCACAGCACCACCCGCGCCCTCTACGCCGAATACAACGGCCCGCTCTACCAAATTCTCCGGCAGTCCGACGGCAAAACCCTCGACATCGGCATCGTCCAGCCCTACGGATACGCGAACGCCCCGGCCCAGGACGCCTTCTGCGCCAACACCTGGTGCTGGATCAGCAAAATCTACGACCAGTCCGGCAAGCACAACGATCTCTCGCAGGCTCCCCGCGGTGGCTTCAACGGCCCAGCCCTCGGCGGATTCAACAATCTCCCCGTCGCCGATATGGCGCCCGTCACCCTCATGGGTCACAAAGTCTACGGTGTCTTCATCGAGCCCGGCATGGGCCTGCGTCAGGACGACGCCAAAGGCACCGCCGTAGACGACCAATCCGAAGGACAGTACTGGGTCATCAACGGCCACCACTTCAATGCAGGCTGCTGCTTCGACTATGGCAATGCTGAAATCGACAGCCGCGACGACGACAACGGAACCATGGAGACCGCCTACTTCGGCGATGCCCCCTGGTGGATTCACGGCAACCTCCCCGGCCCCTGGATCATGACCGACCAGGAGAACAACCTCGTCGGCTGCACTGACCCCGAACACAACCTCTGCGCCACCCTCCCTGACATCCCCTGGCGCTTCGTCACCGCCATGGCCAAAGGACAACCCCACCGTTGGGAATCCATGGGCGGAGACTCGCAACACGGTCCACTCCAGGTGATGGCCGACGGCCACCGCGTCAACGCCACCTACGACCCCATGCGAAAACAGGGAGCAATCCTGCTCGGCAACGGCGGTGACAACAGCAACAGCTCCCAGGGCACCTTCTACGAGGGCGCGGTAACCGCCGCCGGCACGTTCCCATCCAACGAGACCGATCAGCTCGTGCAGGCCAACATCGTCGCCGCCGGCTACGCCCCGGCGCACCTCACCATCGCCCCCGCCTCCGCCGTCGCCGCACCTCCCGGCATCCAGACCTTCGCCCCCGGCTCCTCGCAGGAAACCACTCTCACTTTCACCAACACATCCACCAGTCCTGCAACAGGGCTCACCCTCTCCCTCGCCGCCCCCAACCGCAAGTGGACCATCTCCCTGCCTGGCACATCCACCACCGCCAAAACCTTTTCTGAACCCATCGCCCCCGGCGCAACTGTCAGCGCAACCTTCCGCGTCACCTCAGGCCCAGCCTCCTTCAACGGAGACCTCGTCGCCTCTGCCCGCTGGACCGACTCCGCCACCGGCACCCCCCAATCCGAATCCGCAGCCGAAAAGCTTCGCAACGCAAGCCCCATCAAAATCAACGAATTCCGCCTCTCCTCCGCCTCCCCCGGAAACTCGACTGACTCCTTTATCGAGCTCTACAACGCCGGCCCCACCCCGGTCGACGTCTCCAACTGGACCCTCACTCCCCACCCCGCCCAGCAGGCCATCTTCTCCGCCATTCAGCTTCCGGCCGGCACCAGCATTCCCTCCCATGGCTTCTACCTCCTCGGCCTCGCCAACTCCGGCCTGGCTGTCCCGGCCCGCGCTGGCGACACCACCCTCCACGTCCGCAGCACCACCGGCATCTCCATCGGCGACACCATCACCATCGGCTCTGAAACCCGCAAAGTAGCCGCCGTCGGCATCGCAGCCACCATCCCCACCACCCTTTGGCAGCCCCTGCCCGATGGCCCGGTCATCACCATCCCCGTCGGCTCTACCAACGTCCCCGTAGACAGCACAGCAGGCTTCGTCGTCGGCCAGAAGATTGCCCTCGGCTACGGCTCAACCTACCCTTCCGTCGCCCGCGACCACGAACAGTACGAAATCGCCACGGTGACCGCCATCGGCAAGCCCGGGACCCAGGCATATCTCGCCGCCGACGCCCCTGCCGGGGCCACCACCCTCCAGGTCACCGCGGCTGACAACATCTCCGCCGGCGACCACATCCGCCTCGACATTGACAGCCTCGGCCACGGCATTGAGACCGTCACCGCCTCCAGCGTGGGCACCAGCGCCATCCAGACCAACCTCACCGCCGACGCCCCTGTCGGCGCAACCCAAATCAAGCTTCGCCGCACAGAAGGCCTCACGGTTGGCAACCAGGTCACTGTGGGCACCCCCGCAACCCGCCAGGTCGTCCGCATCACCGCCATCACCCCGGATTCGCGCTCCATCACAATCACCCCGTCGCTCACTCAATCCCACATCCGCGACGAGTGGGTTGTCGCACCCGGCACCGGCATCACCCTCGCGGCACCGCTCAAGTTCGCACACGCCGCCAACCTGCCCTTCGCCGATCGCGGAACCGGCATCACCTTCCAGCCCGCCACCGCCTTCCCCCACTCCAGCAATGAGCCCATCCAGGCCCTCGGCACCGGCATCACCGTTGACACTGGCCTCGCCGCTGCCCATCCCATCCACACCCCCGTCCGCGATGCCGCCGTCACCACCGCCGGTTACCGGGGCACCATCGCACCCAGCCAGTGGTTCGGCGGTCCGGAACTCGCAACCCAAGCCCCACTCTTCGGCCGCATCATCACCGTGAAGGAAGGCAGCCTCGTCCTGCGGGACACCTCAGGCCTCGTCGTCGATAGCCTCAATTACGGTGGACTTGTGGATCCCTGGGCGGCCGTCGGCTACCAGGCCGACTCCGGGATTAAAAAGGCAGGTTGTTTCGCACCAATCCCAGACAGTGCAGACGGCTCGCATCCCTCCTCGCCCTCACCCGCAACCTCCGCAAGTTCTGGACGATTCCCCGACGGCTCCGATTCCGCCAGCAACTGCGCTGACTTCCACTCCTCGGCACCGCCCACCCCCGGCGCGCCCAACCTTGACACACCAAAGGCCCAGTAGCCCAAACCACCCGGCGGGGCAAGCCCAAACTGCCCCGCCTTCTACCCCACTTGCTCCAGCAAATCTGCCGCGCCCGCGTGGTTCGCCTCCATCGCCAGGACCTTCCCCAGCGTCGCCTCGGCAGCCGCCACTTCCCCAAGCCCCACCAGCGCCTGCGCCCGCAAAAACTCCGCCTGCACCGTCTTCCGCTTCCCCAAATCCTCCTCAAACAGCAGCATCGTCGGCAGCGACGTGGCAAAGTAATCCACCTTCGCCTCCGCCTTCTCCAACTCCGCCGCATACGCCGAAATCCGCCGAAACACCCCCTCCGCCGCCGCATCGTCTCCCAGCCTCCGCCAGGCCTGCCCGCTCCAGTACGTCATCTCAGACACACTCTGCACCGCCATCTGCTGGAAGTCCCCCATCGTCCGCGTCGCCCTTCGCCACCACGTCGCAGCAGCCTCCGCATCGCCCCGGCTTTCGCAGGCCTCACCCAGCCAGTAGAAGATCTCATTCCGGTTCGCATGCAGGTGCCAGGCCTCACCCAGGCTCTGCGGCAACTCCAGCGCCGCCAGAAACTCCCGCTCAGCCCATGCGCCATCCCCGCGCCGCAGCGCTCTCCGCCCCAGCGTCAGCCGCGCCCGAACATATTGCGCCAGCACCAATCCTTCCCCGCCCTCCCACGGCTGAAATTTCCTCCCCAGCAGTACCTCCAGTGCCCTCTCCACCTGCCCCGTCTGGTTCAGCAGCGTCGCCAGCTCCACCGTCAAATCATCCCTGAGCCCAATCAGCACCAGGTGTCGCTCGAGCTCCACCAGACGCGCCTCCGGCTTCACACCCACCCGCTTCCACAACTGGTCCCGTTCATACACCAGCCGAGCATCCCCGGCATCGGCTTCCACCGCCCGGTCAAACGCCGCCAGCGCCTTCCCCTCATCCCCCCGCACATTGAGGTACGCAATTCCCAAATTCCGCCATACTGTCGCCAGTTCCGGCAGCAACCGTGCCGCCGCCTCCCACGCTTCAATCGCCGCCTCATGCCGGCGCAGGCTGTATAACTGGTTCCCCAGCAGATACCACGCCACCCCGTTCCCGGCATCCCTCGCCACCGCCCGCTCCAGCAGCAGCAACTCCTCCACCCGGCTCGGAAAGCAATATTCCAGCCCCGCCCTGCCCACCCTCGCATCCGTCGCCTCAGCCTCGGCCCGGCCCAGCCTCCGCTGCACCTCCCCAAGGGCCAGCAGAATCATCGGCACGCTTCCGTCCCCTGCCTCCACATCCGCCGTCGCCAGCACCTCGGCCGCCTCTTCCAGCAGCCCCGCCCGCTCCAGGTCAAAGGCCAAGTCCAGCCTCTGCTGCCCATCCGCTGGCGCAATCCCCATCCGCCACCGCGCCCCAATCTCCATCGCATCCGTCGCCCGTATCCCCTCCCACACCTCCAGCGCTGCCTCCGGCAAACCCGCCTTCTCCAGCACCCGGGCCAGCAGGTTCCGCGCGCCCAAGTTCTCCGCCTCGGCGCTCAGGCTCCGCTCCAGATGTTCCCGGGCTTTGACCCACTCCTTCTTCGCCGCATCCATCTCTCCCAGGGCAAAATACCCCGGCCCCCGCCACGCCGCATTCCACGTCGCCTTGTAAAAGGCCTCATACGCCTCGCCATCGCGCCCCTGATACCGCCGCGTCAGCCCCAGGTTGTAAAACGCCTCCCCATCTCGCGGATTCCCGTTCAACCCCGTCAGCCGTCGAATCGCCGCCTCAAAATGATCGGCCGCCAGCTCCAGTTCGCCCCTTCGGAGCCGCCACAGCCCCAGCGCATTGTGCACGCGGCTCTCCCCTGCATCCCGCCGCAGCGCCTCCTGCCAATACACCTCCGGCCGCCGTGTCGCGTGCCGGTACTGCTCCAGATGCACCCCCGTCAGGTACAGCTCCTCCACCGTCGCCATCTCTTCCGGTGCGGCAGGCTCGGTCGCCACCGTCGGCTCCTTGGCCGGCACCATGTTTGCGGGGTCGTACGCCACCAGCGTTCGCCCCTCGGCCTCGACGGCCACCCGCAGTGCGCCCACATCGCTCCCTGCCGGCAGCGCAATCCGGACCACCAGCGGCTCCGCCACCGCAATCCCGCGCACGGCGCGGTACAACTCCGTCTCTCCGCACATCAGCCGAACCGTCGCCTCGGCAACCGCTGCCGTCACGCAAACCCCAATCCGCGCCGCACCCTCCTGCACCTCCAGGCTCAGCGCCGCCTCCAGCGTCGCCGCCTGCGCCGGTCCGATCCCCCGTATCGGATACCAGCTCTGCGTAAAGCTCTTCGTCTCCCACGGCGCCAGGTACGAGAAGTCAGGCTGATTATCCGTGTACACCCCCGCCATCAGCTCGATATACGGCCCATCCGCATCCGTCAGGCTGCGGTCCCACGCATACCCAAACTCATGATTTCCCCACGTCCACTGCTTCTTCCCGGGCGCAATATGGTGGTTCGCCACATGTACCACTCCCGCCCCGGCGCGGTGGTCATATCCGCCAAAAAAATCCTCCCGCGTCCCCGTCACCATATAGCTCGTCGGCACCGGAATATTCGCGTACCAGCTCAGATCATTCGGCGCATATCCACCCTCCGGCACAAACGCCTGCGGCTGCTCCTCCCCCGGCACTCCGCTTCGCGCCCGCTCTCCGTAATCCACCCCGTAGTAGCTCCCCCCGCTCAACGGAAAGCTCGTCATCGCCCGCCGCGCATGGTCGGCCACAAACCGCACATCCGTCGGGAAGAACGACTGGTACTGCTCATGCACCCGCGCCGCCACGTTCGCCCACCACAGAAACGTCTGCGTCCACGGTGTCCGGTTGAACAGCCGCACCTTCAGCTCCAGCACCGCCCGCCCCGGTCGCAGGCAAACCCCGTGCATCCCCTTCATCCGCAGCATCGGATCGTGGTCGCTGCACCACACTGTCACCGACCCATCCGGCCCGGTCTCAATCTCCGTCTCCACCGGCATAAACGTCGCTGGCCGGTGATGCTGCGGCCAGTTGAACTCTACCCCGCCGGAAATCCACGGCCCGGCGAGCCCCACCAGCGCCGGCTTGATTACGTTCTGCCGATAGAAAAAGTCATACCCCGTCGTCTTGTCGTACCCAATGTGAATCCGTCCGCCAATCTCCGGCAGAATCATCAACCGCAGATACTCGTTCTCAATGTGGATTGCCCGCCACCGCTTTCCCACCGGCTCCGTCGCAATCCGGTCAATAAACGGCAGCGGGTACACGCCGCCGTTGCTCCCCTGGTACACCCGCTTCTCCAGGAACATCGGGTTCCGGTCGGGCCGCGCCGGCTCGTAGGTCAGTATCTCCACATCCTCGCGCCACGCCTTCACCGCACCTGTTAGCTCCACCGGTGCCTCCGGCAGCACAATACCCCGCAAAGCCCCGCCATTGCCCGCTTCTTCCACTCTCGCTTGCATCAGGATTCCCCCTTCCTGTACCGTTGCCACCCAGAGCACTTTCCTGGCCGGAACACCGCGTCTCAGGATGCCGAAACTCAGCGCATTCTTTCCGGGTCTCTGTTCACACTGCCGCATGGTAAACCATCGAAGGTAAACCTTTACATGATTCCCGCAACCATCGATTCCAACTCCGCCCAACCCGGCCAGTTCCGCCCAATCATCGTCTGGCTCACCGCCGCTGCCGGCGCCCTCGGCGGACTCCTCTTCGGCTACGACTGGGTCGTCATCGGCGGCGCAAAACCCTTCTACGAGCTCTTCTTCCACCTCGACTCCCCCTCCCTGCGCGGATGGGCCATGAGCTGCGCTCTCATCGGTTGCCTCATCGGCGCACTCTCCTCCGGCACCCTCTCCCAGCGCTTCGGCCGCCGCCGGCTGCTTACCCTCGCGGCTGTCGTCTTCGCCGCCTCCTCGCTCGGAACCGGCCTCGCTGCGACCTTCCCCCTCTTCGTCGCCTGGCGCATCCTCGGCGGCTACGCCATCGGCCTCGCCTCTGGCATCTCTCCCATGTACATCGCGGAAATCTCCCCCGCCCACCTTCGCGGCCGCCTTGTCTCCCTCAACCAGCTCGCCATTGTCTTCGGGATTCTCCTGGCTCAAATCGTGAACTGGCTCATCGCCCGCCCGGTCCTTGCCGGCAGCACAGCCGCCCAAATACTCGCATCCTGGAACGGCCAGTCCGCCTGGCGCTGGATGTTCGCCGTCACCGCCGTCCCCTCGCTGCTCTTTCTCGCTGCCACCTTCCTTGTTCCGGAGAGCCCACGCTGGCTCGCCCAGCAGGGACGCCACCAGCAGGCCCTCGCTGTCCTCCAGCGCCTTGGCGGCTCCGATTATGCCAGCCAGGTCCTCCACGACTTCACCACAGCAGACCAACAGCATCCCCAGCGCTCAGTCTGGGCTGAGCTCTCCGCGCCCGGCATCGCCCGAGTCCTGCTCCTCGGCGTCCTGCTCGCCATCCTCCAGCAGTGGTGCGGCATCAACGTCATCTTCAACTACGCGCAGGAAGTCTTCGCCGCCGCCGGCTATCAGGTCTCTGACATCCTCTTCAACATCGTCATCACCGGCGCAGTCAACCTCGTCTTCACCCTGGTTGCCCTGGCCACAATCGACCGGTACGGCCGCCGCGTTCTGCTGCTGACCGGCGTCTCCGGTCTCGCCCTCATCTACACTGCTCTTGGAATCCTCTACCACCTGCACCGCACCGGCCTGCCCATGCTGCTGCTGGTGCTCGCTGCTATCGCGTGCTATGCCATGTCGCTTGCCCCCGTCACCTGGGTCGTCATTGCCGAAGTCTTCCCCACCCGCATCCGCTCCAGCGCCATGTCCATTGCCGTCACCGCTCTGTGGACAGCCTGCTTCCTGCTCACCTACACCTTCCCCATCCTCAACGCGGCCCTCGGTGCCGGCGGAACCTTCCTCACCTACGCCGCCATCTGCGCCGCCGGCTTCCTCTTCCTTTTCCTTCGCCTGCCGGAAACCCGCGGCATCTCCCTGGAAGATATGGAATCCAGCCTCAACCCAACCCACACCCACGGAAAGTAACCATGCGCGCTCTCCTCACACTCGCCGCTCTCGCCCTCGCCCTCACCGCATCCGCCCAGCCCGTCCACATCACGCTCGACGGTCACAGCTCCGGTCGCGTCTTTGATGGCCTCGGTGCCGCCAGCGCCGGTGCGTCCTCGCGCCTCCTCATCGACTACCCCGAGCCCCAGCGCTCCCAGATCCTCGACTACCTCTTCAAACCCGGCTACGGCGCGGCCCTGCAGCGGCTCAAGGTTGAGATCGGCGGCGACGTCAACTCGACCGACGGCTCCGAGCCCAGCCACATGCGCACCCCATCTGACCACTCCGCTACCCGCGGCTACGAGTGGTGGCTCATGGTCGAAGCCCACAAGCGCAACCCCCACATCCTCCTCGAAATCCTGCCCTGGGGCGGCCCCTACTGGGTCGGCAACAACACCCTCTACGCGCCGAAAATGGCCGAGTACGTTGCCGACTTCATCAAAACCGCCAAGCGCGACTACAACCTCGACATCGCCTACACCGGCCTGTGGAATGAGAAGGAGTACGACGCCCCCTACCTGCTTGAACTGCACCGCCGCCTTCAGGCCGAGCACCTCACCACCAAAATCGTCTGCTGCGACGAGTACGCCGGCCAGGGTCCCGGCCAGTGGTCCATTGCCGATGCCATGCTGAAGGACCCCGCCATCGCTCAGGCTGTTGACGCCATCGGTGCCCACTACCCGCTCGTCGACGGCAAAATCACCACCACCGACGCCGCCCGCAAAACCGGCAAGCCCCTCTGGTCCAGTGAAGATCAGCCCAACAGCGGCAGCGGCCCCTTCCTCAGCCGCGACTGGCCCGTCGGCGGACGCATCCTCGCCCACCTCTACAACCAGAACTACCTTCAGGGAGCACTCACCGCCACCGAAATCTGGAGCCCCATCACCTCCTACTACGACAACCTCGCCGCTCCCAACTCCGGCCTGATGTACGCCAACACTCCCTGGTCGGGCCACTACGACGTCCAGGGCACCATATGGGCCACGGCCCACACCACCCAGTTCGCCCAGCCCGGCTGGCAATACCTCGACGCCTCCTCAGGCACCCTCCCCACCAAGGGCAGCTACGTTGCCCTCCGCTCCACTGACAAATCCAACTGGTCCCTCGTCCTCGAAACCATCGGCGCCACCGCCTCCCAGGCCGCCAGCTTCGCGCTCACCGGCGGGCTTGCCACCACCACCATCCACATTTGGCAAACCAACGCCACCCGCACCTTTGAGCACGTTGCGGACCTCTCCCCCGTCAACGGCAACTTCTCCTACACCTTTGAGCCCGACTCGCTCTACTCCCTGACCACCACCACGGGCCAGGGCCGTGGACTCGCCCAGCCCCCGCCCGCCGCTCCCTTCCCCTTTCCCTACGCCGACAACTTTGACTCAACCCCCGTCACCCACACCCCCAAATACCTCGCCGACCAGGACGGCGCATTCGAGGTCCAACCCTGCATCGGCCGCCCCGGCCGCTGCCTTGAGCAGGTCATCGACCACGCCCCCATCCCCTGGGGCCCCCTGCCTGACCCGTTCACGGAAGCCGGCAACGCCGACTGGACCAACTACTCCCTCTCCGCCGACATCCATTTCCTCACCGCCGCCCCAGCCGCCCTCATCGGCCGCATCGACTCCGCAGACGTCTTCCAGGACGGCCACGCCCGCTGGCCCAGCGGCTACGTCCTCCGCCTCAAGCCCACCGGCGCGTGGGAACTCCTCTCCGCCCAGTTCAACAAGCCCCTCGTCACCCTCGCCTCCGGCACTGTGTCCATCGACCCAAAGGACTGGCACACCCTCGCCCTCCGCTTCCAGGGCGACCTCATCCAGGCCTCCCTCAACGGCACCCCCCTTGCCTCAGTACACGACTCCACCCACACCCACGGCATGGTCGCGCTTGGCTCCGAATGGGATCACCTGCAATTTGATAATTTGCTCATCGGGCCCAACCCGGCCCAATAACTCAGGGTTAGCCCGCCTGCCCCGCCTTGGACTTGCCCTTCGCTGCTGCCCGCGTCGGCTTCTTCACCGCCGCCTCCGGTACGCGCAGTTGCGTCTTCTGCGCAAAATACTCGTCCAGAATCCGCAGCCCCAGCCCCAGCAACCCCGCCTCCGGTCCCAGTTGCGCATAGCGCAGAGAAACCGTTGCTGCCGAGCTCGCCAGCGCCTGCCGCCGAATCACCTGGCTGATAAGGCTCAGAAACTCATCGCCGGCCCGGTGCAGCCGCTGGTCCAGCACCACCAGCGCCGGATTGAAGAGGTTTACCAGGTTCGCAATCGCAATCCCCAGGTCCTCCGCCACCTCGCCCATGATGTTCCAGCACAGTTTGTCGCCGTCGGCCGCAGCCTCAAACACCCGCCACACCGTAATCGCATCCGGTCCCGACCCGGTCAGCGCAGGCGACGCCACGCCATTCTCCAGCGCCCGCCTCACCCGGCCCTCCACCGCGTCCGCGCCCGCCATTGCCTCCAGGCACCCGTAACTGCCGCACTTGCACGCCGGCCCGGCCTTCTGCACATGCGTATGCCCCACTTCCCCAACGCCGCAGTTCTGCCCGTATAACAACCGACCGTCTACCAGCACACCCGCGCCAATACCCGACCCGTAATCCAGATAGATCATGTTCGGCTGGCGCTCACCGCCGCCCAGCATCTGCTCGGCCAGCGTCTTGGTTCGCGTCTTGCTCTCAACCAGTGTGTAAATACCCAGCGCCTCTTCCAGCCGCTGCTTCACCGGCACCTGGTTCCAGAACGCAATCGTCGAGCACGACGCCGTAATCCCAGCCCGTGTATCGACCAGCCCAGGGTCGGCGATTCCAACCCCCAGTATCTGGTTCCACGGCACCCCGGCCTCCGCCACCACCCGCTGTACGGCCCGCTCCAGTTGCACCAGCAGCCCCGCCTGGCCGCCGCTCAAATCCGTCTTTTCCGTAAACGTGTGCAGCAGCTTCGGCTCAATGTCCATCACCCCGGCCGTCAGCGTCTCGTCGTCAAACTCCACCCCAACCACATACCCAAACTTCGGATTGTGGCTCAGCAGAATCTGCTTCCGGCCCAGCGAGTTATTCGACAGCCCAACCTCGACTACCCGCTTTTCCAGCAGCAACTGCCGCGTCAGCAGCGAAATCGTGCTCCGCCGGATCTTCGTGAGCTTGTAAATATCCACGCGGGAAATCGGGCCCTGATTGCGAATCAGTACCTCGATGAGATGCTTGTCCTGCAGACTCTTGTTGGGGAACTTTGTCATCGTTTCGGCAACCCGGTCCAGCGGAATCATCCGGCGCCGTCCCGCCTGCAACGGCACTCACAGCACCACCGCCCCCGCGCCGCAACTGCGCTGTTTTCGCGCTCTCCGGCTCACTGGGGCTGCCCGCCTGCCGGATTATAGCACCATCAATCCTTCGGCAGAATCCGCTCAAACTCCGGCAATCCCACCGCCGCATCATACCCATCCAGTACGGCAAACAGCTTCGCCTGCAACCGCCGCCAGTACTCGTACTCCGCATCCCAGCGTCCCAGCCCTGCCCGCATCCGGTAGCTCGTAAACTCCCGTAGCCACGCCTCTTCATACTGCGGCTTCAGCTCCGTAATTCCCTCCATCAGGTCAGGAATCTTCCCGTGCTGCTGCGACACCACGAGGTTGTCAAAATCATTCCCCAGCTTGCTCTCATCCGGCTTGGCTCCCAGCCCGTCCCACGCCGCCCGAATCTCCACCGCATACTGGAACTTCATCCCCGCATAATCCATCAGCCGGCACTCCACCAGGTAAGCCTGCAGATCGCCTTCTGCCACTCCGGCCGCCTCGCCGGCCAGCAGTTCCCGCTCCGCCGCCTCTGCATCCAGCCGCGCCTCGCGCAACTCCTTCCCGTGGCTCCGCGCCGCCTCCAGCGCCTTGGCCGTAAACGGATCCTGCCACAGCGCCAGCATCGTTTCCTGCCCCAGTACCTGCTGTAGCGCGCTCTCGCCCGCGGCCATCTTTGTCAGCGCCGCCGCCACGTGCGCCCCGCCCGCTCCCGGCCACTCCTGCTCCGCGTACTCTGCAAAAAAGCGCTCCCGGTCCACCGGCTTTTCCTGCCAAGCCGCTGCCGCGCCATACGCAATTCCCGGTAGCACCGGGCGCTTCAGCATCTGCACATCGTCTGACCAAATCGTATTGATCAGTCCCAGCGTCCCCCGCTTCCGCCCCGCTGCCAGCAGCGTATCAATGTTGTCAAACGTCAGCTTGTAGTCCGGCGCAATCTCGCTCCACCCGTTCACACCAGAGGCCACCAGAAATGGCTGCTTGTGCTCCGCCAGCGGGTCAATCCACTTCTTGTACTCCGGGTCAGGCCTGGGGTCGTAGTACCACGCAGACGCCAGCAACCCCTTTGGCAGCTCCCGGATAATATCCGGGTACTTCACCATGATGTCCGCCCACGCCATCACCGTCTTGCCATGGCGCTGGAAAAGATCATTCACCCGCTGCAGTTGCTCCACAAAATACGCTGTCGGCGACCCCGCGCCCTTTTTCGCGGCCTGCTGCAACTGCCACGTCTCATCAAACCCGATATGCACAAACGGGCTCGGGAACAAATCCATATACTGCGCCGCCCAATCCTCCAGCAGCGCGTGCACCTTCGGGTTCCCAGGATCAAACTCCACACCATGCGGAAAATCCGCCAACTCCGAGTACTCCTCCCGCCGGAACAAATCGTGCAGATGCCCGTACAGCTCCAGGCACGGAATCACCTCTATGTGTCGCTCCCGTGCATAGCGCACCAACTCCCGCACATCCGCCTTGCTCATCCGCGCGCCTGGCGCCGCTGGCGGCAGCCCATCCAGCGCAATCGTCAGCTCGTTGTACAGGTAGTACTGGTTCATCTTCAGCCGGGCCATCACGTCCAGCTCTTTCTTGATCTCCCCCACCCGCAGCATCTGCCCTTCGCTGATGTCCACCATTGTCCCGCGGTACGCCAGCGACGGCCAGTCCCGCACCTTTGCCTCCGGCAGCCAACCCGCGCCCTGTATCATCTGGCACAGCGTTTGCACACCGTAATAAACACCCGCTGACGACCGCGCCTTCACCTCCGCGCCTTTGTCATCAATCGCAATCGTGTAGGCCTCGCGCGAATCCTCTCCCACGCGCTCCCCCGGCACACTCCACGGCTCGCTCGCGCCCGTCCGCCGCAGCACAATCGCCGCTGCACCCGTACCCGTGCCTCCGCCATGCCGCGCCAGGCAGCCTGTCAGCGTCTCCACATTGAATCGGTCCGCCGCATCTTCCAGCGGCTCAGCCTTCACCTGCACGCCCGCCAGCGCCAGCCGCCCCGCGCCGTACTCCACACTGCGCGGCACAGGCATCAGCGCTGCATGGCTCTCCGCCAGCCCTGCACCCGTCCCCAACAACAGGCAAACACCCACACACCAGACTCGCTCAAGGCCTCGCATCATCGCCCGCTTCCTGCATTCTCCGCAGCCCCGCCTGCCAGCTTACTCTTCGTTGAACTCCGTTGCATACCGGAACGCCTCCACCGGATGGCCATCCTTCTTCGGCTGCATCTTCTGCAAATCCTCTTCGGTCGCCTTCAGGTCCTTCGCATCCCAGTCCGGCCGATATTTCTGCTCCGCGGGGTCAAACTGGCTCACCTGCGCCGTCGCAGAGTTCTTCTTCTGCTCCATCACCTCATCAATCGGCACAAAGTAGTTCGCTTCGTTCTCCGCAGGATAAAAGAAGTACATCTCCGGGACCTTGTACGGCTGCAACCCCAGTTGCAATCGCTGATTCGGAAAATACAGCGCAAACTCCGCCGCCCGCACCGCATCCACCGTGTTCATCGCCGCCATCCGGTGGTCCGTCTTGTGCCATCGCGTATACCACTCGCCCGGGTCCACACTCAGCAGCACATCCGGTCGTATCCGCCGGATAATCTCCGTCGTCTGCTCCACCAGGTGCGGCTGCGGTGCATACTCCAGCATCCCGTCGTCGTAGCCCATCCAGATAAGATTCTCCTTTGGCGTCCCCAATATCGCCTCGGATTTCTCCTCCTCAGCGCGCCGAATCACCGCCAGCCGCTCCCGCGTCATCTCCGGGTCATACGAGCCCTTGTCATCATTCGTGTAAATGGCGATGTACACCTTGTTGTGGTGCTTGTTCAGCAGCGCAATCGTTCCGCCCGCGCCAAACACCTCATCATCCGGATGCGGCGTAAACACCAGCACAACCTTGTCGTGCATCTGCTCCAGCCGCACCGCCTGCGCCATCGCCGCGCACGCACACACCGCAAACATCGCTACCGCAATCAGCTTCTTCAACATCGCCACCTCACGCACCTGCCAGGTTTCTTTAGAAGCTGTACTTCAGCGCCAGCTCCATCTCGCGGTTGCTCGATCCCGTGCTGGTAATGCTTGCCCCTCCCGGTACATCCACCTGATTTGCCGGCAACCCGAAAATCGGATGGTTGAACAAGTTGAACAACTCCGCGCGCAACTCAAACTGTCCATGCTTCGACAGCTCAAAATGCTTCTGCAACACAAAGTCAAAATTCACCAGGTCCGGCCCACGCAGATTTCCAATCTTCGAGTTGCCGAACACATGTGCGCTCTGCTGCCCATCCGCCAGTACCGGCGCAACAAACGCCGCCTGGTTGTACCAGCAGTTCAGGTCCTGCTTGCCGCTGCATCCCATCGCCTGCTGCGTCGTCTGGTCATACCCAAAGTTCTTCGGATTCGCCACCTGGTCATACCGGTAGCTCGCCGATCCCGTATTGCTCAAATCATTCGACGAAATCGCCGTGAACGCCATGCCGCTCTGTGCCGCCGTAACGCCCGCCACATCCCATCCGCCAAGGAACGCATCCGCCCCACGATTCAGCCCGTTCAGGAAATGCCGCCCGCGTCCCACCGGCAGTTCATACAGGTAGCTCGCGGTAAACCTGTGCCGCAGATCCGGCGTCACCGCCCCATGCTCCCGCTCCGGATGGTGGGCGTCCTGAATCAATCCGCCAACGTTGCCATCCGCGTTGCCCAAATCCTTCGCATACGTGTACGCAAACAGCACGTTGAATCCGTTGCTGAACTTCCTGTTCAGCGATGCCTGCAGCGAGTGATACAGAATGCTCAACTGCGCATAGTCCAGGGGATAAATCGAAGCCAAATCGGGCTGCTGCGCAAAGTACGGCCGCCCCATATTGCCCGTCGCATCCGAGAAGTTCGTATCCAGCGGCTGCTCCGGCTGGTTCAGATCATCCGCCTCGTGGTTCCACAAGTGGTACGCGTGTGTCCCCACATACCCAACCTGCGCCATCCAGTTCTTCCCAAACTCATGCTGCACGCTCAGGTTCCATTCCAGAATCCGCGGAATGATCCGCTTCGGTCCCGTCGTCTTTACGGAACCCTGCGGATGGTCCAGCGACTGCGCCGGGAAGGTCGCAAAAAATCCCGTCGAAATCAACTGCTGCGCCACCGGGATGCTGCTCGTGTCATAGCTGTGCGCCAGGTCTGTCAACGCCGGCGGATTCAGTCCCAGGTCATCAAACGTATTGGCTTCCGGCGAGTAGAAAATGCCAAACGCCGAGTGAATCACCGTGTCATGCGGAAGCGTCCACGCCAGCCCCACACGCGGTCCAAAATTCGCCTTGTCAAATGCAACACCGCCGTGCGAAACGGCGCCCGGCCCGTACGACGCCACCATCACGCCCTTGGCCAAATCAAAGTTCGCAACCTGTCCGTTCGAAGGCGAAATCAAGTCGTAACGAAGACCAAGATTCAGCGTGATATTTCCCCGGATTCGGTAGTCATCCTGCGCAAATCCCGCCACATCCCAGTAGCGCGTCGGATACAGCCCCGTCAGCGTGTCCTGCTCAATATGCTGCGCCACACCGAGCAGCAAATCGCCCAGTCCCACGCCGCCATTGCCCGTCGACAAATCCTGCGTATATCCGCCGCTGAACACCATGTTTCCGCGCGGTACTGCCAACTGGAAAAAGTTCCTCTGCTGCCGTCGGAAGTCCGCGCCAACCTTGATCGTGTGAGCCCCGCGCACCAAGGTCAGCGTATCCGCAACCTGGAAAATATTCTCGTAGACATGCTCCGGCAGCCACTCGGAATCGCCCATAGGCGTAAACCCGGCAATATCCAGATTCGCCAGTCCGCTTGAGTTCGCATCGCCCCGATTCGCGTTGGGAATTCCAAGCTGCTTCGACACATCCGTGCCGTAGTTGAACGGCACCGCGTTCACCGAGTAGCGGAACGCACCGCCATGCGCATCATTCAACGTATTCGCGCTGAACACATGCGTCTCGCCCAGCCCCAGGTGCTGCGCCCGGCTCTTGCTGATGCTGTCGCAGCAGTCCGCTCCACCCAGTTTGCCCAGCCCCGCCGGCTGCGTGCTCCTGATGTCTCCAAACCCATACGATGCAAACACCTGGTCGCTCGTCGAAAAGTGATGATCGAACCGCAGGTCAAACGAATCCTGATCGTTCAGGTTCTTCTGCGTCACCGCGTAGTTGTTCGTCAGTCCGTCGACATTGGCCTTCGGATACAGCGTCACCACATTCAATCCGACCGAGTCAATCCGCGCGGGATCAACCACGTTCGGCATTCCGTTGTAGCTCAACTGGTCCCGCAGGGAAATCACATGCCCATCCGGACAGGTGTAGTCATGCGTGCTGTAAGGATCAAACACCGCACCCGTATCGAAGCTCGGCCCCCCGTCGCCGCAGGGCGAAAAACTCTGCCCCGTCAACCGGTCGCTCAGGTCGCCCGTGCGCTCCGCATCCGTCGGCACCGTCGACACAAACGGAACTCCTTGCCGCTGCCGCGATCCCTCATAGTCCCCAAACAAAAACGTGCGGTCCTTCTTGATCGGCCCGCCAAAAAATGCGCCAAACTGATTCCGCTGAAACTGCGTCTGCCCGCTTGCAAAATAATCCAGCGCATCCAGTTTGTCGTTGCGCAAAAACTCATACAACCCGCCGTGCAAATCATTCCCGCCCGACTTCACCACCACGTTCACCGCGGCGCCACCACGGCCAAACTCCGCGCTCATGGAGTTCGTTTCAATGCGGAATTCCTCAATCGCATCCGGCGGCGGCAGCACAATCACACCACCCAATCCGAACTCGTTGTTGTCCACGCCATTCAGCAGAAAGTTGTTGTTCGACACGCGCAACCCGTTCACTGAAATCGCTTCATTGCCGCGCTCGTTTTCAAACACGCCGCCCGACGCATTCGATCCAGACTCGCCACTGTTCGTGCCCGGTCCCAGGTACGCCAGCGCAATAAAATTGCGCCCATTCAGCGGCAACTCGGCAATCCGCTTTTCTGACTCAATCGTGCCCAGCGACGAACTCTGCGTCTCCAACTCCACCGCAGCCGCGCTCACCTCCACCGTCTCGGTCTCCGAGCCCGGCTGCAGCACAAAATTGATCTTCGCAATCCCGCCCACCGACACCGGAACATTCGGCTCCACGATTGCGGCAAATCCCGCCTTCTCGGCCTTCACCTTGTAGTTGCCAATCAGCAGGGAGTTGATTGAGAAATTCCCCTGCGTGTCGCTCACCGCCGACTCGGAGATATTCGTCGCCAGATTCGTCGTCGTAACCTTCGCGCCCGCCACCCGGGCCCCGCTCGCGTCCGACACCGTGCCAACCACGCCGCCTCTGTCCACCTGCGCAACCGCCAGGCGCGCTCCAGCCGTCAACAGCACTCCGGCCGCTACCAGCGCGCACAGCGCCGTACAGCCAAATCGAAAGCACTTTCCAGGTTTCATGGGATGCATGATGGCTCCTTGTCTGTCTCTTGGCTCTGTTTGTCTTCCGGTCGAACTTCCCCACTCCGCGGCGGAAAATCCAAATGCCTCATCCAGTCGACGTCAGGGGAAACAGCCTGATTCCGGCATCCCCAACCTTCCGGATCTTGCGACTCCAGCGAAATCTGCGCCGGCCATGCGAAGTTGTCTGAGTATCGTGGACAAATTTCTGAAGAGTCAAGATGTTTTTAACAAAAAAGTTCAAAACTCTCGCAATTCCCTATCCCAACACCCCTGCTGCGAACACTCTTCGCACTTTCGCCCCTCTGCGCCTCAATCCCGCAAATCACCCCGGCAGAAGTAAATCTTCTCAATCGCCCGCGCAATGTCGGCAATCTCTTCCGGCTCCGCCAGCAGCACCCGGTGCTCAATCCACACCGCCTCCCGGCACGCCCGCTCGGACACCGGGCACTGCTCCACAAACCGCAGGTAGTCAATCTTCTCCCCAGGCGGCGTCAGCGGCGCCCCATTCCCCCAGAAGTTGTTCTCCACAAACAGCGGATTCCTGTACAGCGGTTGCGAATACCCGCCCGAGCATGGAATCCCCTCCGCCTGCAGCGCCTCCAGGAACCGCTCCCGGCTCATCCCGAACGCCTCCGCATCAAACCGGAAGATGTACAGGTGGAACGCGTGCTCGGTCACCCACTCCGGCACCGCCATCGGCTCAATACCGGGCACCTGCGCCAGCCGCTCGTTCAGCCAGTAGCCGCTTCGCATCCGTCGCGCCGTCTGCTCCGGCAAGCGCTTCAACTGCTGCAGCAGGATCGCCGACTGAAACTCGGTAATCCGGTAATTCCAGCCCAGCCGGTAGTGCTCATACCAGGGTCTGCCTACCTTCCGCCCGGCCCAGATATACGAGTTGCACAGTTCCGCAACCTCGGCGTTATCCGTCAGCACCAGGCCACCCTCGCCGCTGGTCATGTTCTTCGATGCCTGGAAGCTGAACGTTCCCGCATCGCCCAGCGCCCCCAGCCTGCCGGCCCGGGTTCCACCGCCGTGCCCGTGCGCCGCATCCTCCAGGACAAAAATCCCCCTCGGCCGCGCAATCGCCAGAATCCCCTCCATATCCGCAGCCACTCCCGCAAAATGCACCGGGATAATCGCCTTCGTCCGCGGCGTAATCGCCTCCAGCAGCCGCGCCGGATCGAGGTTGAGCGTCCCCGGCTCAATGTCGCAGAACACAGGAATCGCGCCCACCAGCAGCGGCGCGCTCGCCGTCGCCAGAAACGTGTAGGGCGGCACAATCACCTCATCCCCCGGTCCCACTCCCGCCGCCTTCAGCGCCAGTTCCAACGCCGCCGTCCCGGTCGCGCACGCCAGCCCAAACCGCACACCATGGAACGCGGCAAACGCCTGCTCAAACTCCTGCGACTTCGACTCCGCGCCACCGCCCGATGGGCCCCCATACGAAAGACTTCCGCTCCACCACTGGCCGCTCCGCAGCACCTCCAGCAGTGCCCGCTCCTCGCCCTCGTCATAAATCGGCCAGGCCGGGAATGGCTTTTGCCGCGTCGCCGGTCCACCCAAAATCGCCAGTTTGCTCATCCGCTATCCCGCCTTTCCTGCTCATCCCGGCGCTCCGCGCCTCAATCCATTCCCGTCTCTTCACCTGCTCGAAACGAGAGTCATCATATTCCCGGCCACACCCACCGTCAACACAATATTGACGTTAATGATACTTACAAAGCCAGAACAACCCCCTTTCCGCCAAGAAAAGATACTCTTTGTTCACTTTTCCCTTGACGCGACTTTCCCTCTCACTCCACATTCAAAACATCACCCTTCTTTTCGCGCGCCCTGCGGGGGGGCCACTCACCATGCCAAACGCTCCAGCCCAGCTACGCCGCGCCCTTTCCCTCTGGGACCTCATCCTCTACGGCATCATCCTCATCATGCCCATCGCGGCCGTACCCCTCTTCGGTCTCGTCCAGCAAATCTCCTCAGGCCACGCCGTCACCGCCATCCTCCTCTCCATGGTCGCCATGGTCCTCACCGCCACCAGCTACGGGCGCATGGCCGCCAGGTTCCCCGCCGCCGGCTCCGCATACACCTTCGTCCGCCAGGGCTTCAACGGCTACCTCGGCTTCCTCGCCGGCTGGGCCATGCTGCTCGACTACATGCTCGTCCCCGTCGTCTGCGTCCTCTATGCCGCCCTCACCATTGAGCGCGTTCTCCCCGGCGTCCCCTACTGGATCTGGTGCCTCGCCATCATCCTGCTCATCACCATCGTCAACCTCATCGGCGTCCGCTCCACCGCCAACGCCAATCTCGCCATGATGCTGGCTACCCTCTTCGTCATCGTCCCCTTCATGATCCTCGCCGTCCGCTGGCTCTTCCTCCGCCAGGGATGGGGCGGCCTCTTCTCCATCCAGCCCTTCTACAATCCCCAATCCTTCCACTGGCCCAGCCTCGCCGCCGGAACCGCCCTCGCCGCCCTCACCTACGGCGGCTTCGACGGCGTCAGCACCCTTTCGGAAGAAGTCGAGAACCCCCAGCGCAACATCCTCCTCGCCACCGTCTTCGTCTGCGTCTTCACCGGTATCTTCGGCGGCCTCCAAATCTACCTCGCCCAGCGCGTTCATCCCGCCTTCAACGACTTCGCCAATGTCGAAACCGCCTACATGGACGTCACTCGCGTCGTCGGCGGTGGCTGGCTCTTCGGCGCCATGGCCGCCATCCTCATCGTCACCAACCTCGGCTCCGCGCTCACCGCCCAGGCCGGCATCTCCCGCCTCCTCTACGGCATGGGCCGCGACGGCGTCCTTCCCCGCCGCCTCTTCGGCTACGTCCATCCCCGCACCTCCGTCCCCGCATTCAACCTCGCCCTTGTCGGCATCCTCGCCTTCCTCGGCTGCCTCGTCCTCAACTACGAGAAAGCCGCCGAGCTCATCAACTTTGGCGCATTCCTCGCCTTCATCGGGGTCAACGCCAGCGTCGTCAGCATCTTCTATTTCCGCGGCCCGCGCGACCGCCGCAACCTCCTCACCGACCTCCTTCTCCCTGTCTCCGGCCTGCTCTTCTGCCTTGTCATCTGGTGGAATCTCAGCAACATGGCCAAAATTGTCGGCTCCCTCTGGTTTGCCGGCGGCCTCATCTACCTCGCCATCCTCACCCGCGGCTTCCGCAGCCTGCCCGCCAAGCTCGATACTGGCTTCAACCTCTAACCCGCCACCCCGGCGTCCCTTGGGAGCAACCGCGATGCGTATCGGAATCCTCGGCTCAGGCATGATGGGGCAGCAGCATCTCGCCGCCCTCGCCACCCTGCCCGGCCTCTCCGCCGTCACCCGCACCTCTCCCGCTTACGCTGGCCGATCCTTCCCCACCCGCGAAGCCTTCTACCTCGCCCTCCTTCGCGACCCGGAAGTCGATGCCATCGACATCTGCCTCCCCACCGCGCTTCATCCCGAAATCGCCATCGCCGCCCTCGAAGCCGGCAAGCACGTCCTCTGCGAAAAGCCCCTCGCACTCAATCTCACGCACTGCCGCAGCATCGTCGCCGCCGCCTCCCGCAGCCGCGCCACTTTCATGGTCGCCCACGTCGTCCGCTTCTTTCCCGCATACGTGCACCTCGCTCACGCCGTCAGCGACCACCGCTACGGCGCACTGCACCAGCTCAGCCTCACCCGCGTCTCCGGCCTCCCCAGCTGGGCCCCCTGGCTCACTGACCCCGCAGAGAGCGGCGGTGCCATCCTCGACCTCCTCATCCACGACTTTGACCAGGCGCTCGCCCTCTGCGGCCCACCCGCCACCCTCACCGCCTCTCCCATCGACTCGTCCAACACCCTCCACTGCACCCTCACCTACCCCTCCACCACAGTTCACATCCGCGGCGGATGGTTCAGCGACGGCCGCCCCTTCGCCATGGGCTTCCACGCCCACTTCGCGCACGGCAGTCTCCTCTTCCGCGACAACCGACTCACCCTCACCTCTCCGGGCTCCCCGGACACCACCGAGATTTCCTTCCCCGACATCGACCCCTACGCCGAACAGCTCCGCGCCTTCGCCGCCTGCTGCCAGGCAGGAACCCAGCCCGGGGAATGCACCGCCTCCGCCGGCCTCGCCGCCGTGCAGCTCTCCCTCGCCGCCCGCTCGCTCGCCCAGCGCAGCCCCGGCCTCCCTTCCCCGTACCCCAACCCCGAGGACCAAGAATTTGCACTGGAATAGCAAACAGGACGGCCAGCTCTGCATCGCCATCGACATGGATGAGGTGCTCGTCGACACCCTGGGCAAAATGCTCTACGACTACAACCGCCACTTTGGCACCAACGTCGTTGCCGACGATATGCACGGCACCGAACTCGCCGACATCGTCCCCGACGAGCACCGCCCCTGGGTCCTCCAGATGCTCCACCAGCCCGGCGCATTCGCAGCTCTGCCGCCCATGCCTGGCTCACTTGATGTCATGCGCCAGCTCTGCGACCAGCACCGCGTCTACATCGCCAGTGCCGCACTCGAGTTCCCCGACTCCTTCCGCGACAAAATCGACTGGATCGCCCACTACGTTCCGCAAATCCCCGTCGAGCGCATCATCTTCTGCGGCGAAAAATTCGTCCTCGATGTCGACTACCTCCTCGACGACACACCCGCCCACTTCCAGGGCATGCGTGGCACCGGCCTGCTCTTCGATGCGCCCCACAACCGCACCCACACCGCTCACACCCGCGTCCACGGCTGGCATAACGTGCTTCCCGCCATCGCCCACCACCAGGCCATCAAACGCGCCTGAGACTTTCCCCACCACACAACAAAAGGGCTGCCGAATTCCCCTTCGGCAGCCCTTTGTTGCAAATCTCATCCACTCTACGTCTTAAGGAAGATCTTCTGCCGGTACAGGAAGTACAGGAACAGCCATTTCACCAGCACTGTCCCCACTGCCAGTATCAGCACCTTCAGAAATCCCGAGTGATTCGCAATCCCGCCAAACAAAATATTCGACGCCTGGCTGAAGTCAAAAACCTCCTGCACCACGTAAATCAGCAGCGGATTCATGCCAATCACCGTCAGCCAGAACGCCCACCGCTTCCATCCCTTCACATCAATCAGCCAATAGAACAGCGCAAACACCAGCATGCACCAGCCGTTGGAATAAACCGTGTAGCTGCTCGTCCACAGCCGCGTGATAATCGGGAACCAGATACCCCACACCTGGCCCACCAGCAGGCACCCCAGCCCGCCCGCCACCAGCGCCTTCACCTTCCACATCTGGCTCTTCCTGGAGTGGATCAGGTGGCTGCACAGCACTCCCAGCATCACCGTCGCAATCGATGGAAACGTGCTCAGATACCCCTCGTTATCCCCAAACACATAGCAACAGAACTGGCCTGGCAGAAACAGCCTGTCGATGTACCCTTCCAGATTTCCCTGCTGCGTCAGCACATTCGCGCCGTAGCCCGGCACCGGAATCAGCGCCATAATCGCCCAGTAGCCCATCAGCAGGCCCACCGTCCACCAGATCTGCCCCCGCAGCTTGAAAAACAGGGTAATCAGCGCGGCAAACACATAACTCAGCGCAATCCGCTGCAGCACGCCCGTCCACCGGTAATCCGCAAAATCCATCTTCAGGATTCCGTTGAACACCAGCCCCAGCAGAATCAGAATCACCGTCCGCTTCAGGATGTGCCCGACAATCACCTTGTTCGATTGCCCATATTCCTTGCGCCGATTCAGCGCCAGCGGCAGCGTCAGCCCCACGATAAACAGGAACAGCGGTGCAATCAGGTCCCATGCCGTTATCCCGATCCAAGGCGTGTGGTCCAGTTCCTTGGCCAGCAACGCCTGCCCCGGCAAGTGCAGCGTCGCCGCTATTACCAGGATCAGGCTCGCCTGCTCCTGCATCAGCCAGAACATATCAAATCCACGCAGCGCGTCGATTGAGGCCAACCGCTTTGAGGGCTCCACTACCTCTGGAGGTGCAAGCCGAGTCTCTGCCATTCCCGCATCCTTCCGTCTTCCCTGCGGAGTGATCCCCAAGATAGCAACAACTTCCGCACAAAGACACCCGTCTTCTGCCAATTTCTACCGCACTTATTAGCCGATTGAACGAGATTATTGCACGGAAATCCCACAACTCTCAATTGCAAATATCAGATTTGTATACTAATTCCAAGTCAACCCTGCGCCACCCTGCCCAGCCACTCCGCCAGCTCCCCCGGCGTCGCGCTTGTCTTCCCCGCCCACTCCTTTTTCATCGCCTCCGGCAGCAGCAGCAGCGCACTTCCCGCGCTCTCCGCCACCACCACATACGCGGTCGCTTCCCCCTCCGGATACCGCCGCGCGCTCAAGTACACATACCGCGCAAGCATCGCCGCATCCACCGCGCTCCCCTTCGGGTCGTCCACCGCCGGCAACTTGCTGATTCGCTCCTGATTCTCAAAAATCGCAATCCCGGTAAAAGGCTTCGGCCTCTGCCGCATCCCAAACCGCGCCACCAGCACCTGCGGCCGCGCCCGCCGCAGCGCCTCGCTCGCCGCCCACTGCACAAACGCATTCGAGAAAATCAGCGCCCCGTTCCCGCTCAAATACAGGTCAATCAAAAACCGGCGCAGTTGCGGACTTTCCTTCAACCCCGCCGGCTCCAGCGCGCTCATGTCCTCAGCCCGAATCGTTGCCAGAATCTGGTCCGTCATCTCAATACTGCGCGGCACCGTATTCACGCGCTCCAGCACATGCGCCCGCAGCCCATCCAGCTCTGCCCAGCTCAGCGTCATCGCCGCAGCCTCGCCGCCCTTTGCCCCGGCCAGCTTCGTCTCGGTATCAATCAGCCACAGGTCGCTGCCATCGCTCGCCGCCGTCTTGCTTGCGCTCACCGCGCTCACCACTCGCGTTGCAACCTCCCCGGCATCTCCTTCAATCCGCAGCGCAATCCCCGGCTCCTTCCACCGCTTCCAAACCTTATCAGCCTCATACGGCAAACTCGCCGGCAGCACCGTCAGCACCACCCTCGGCTTCACCGGCTCTGCGGCCTTCCCCTCACGCGCCCTGGCTTCAATCGCCGCATACACCCGCCGCACCTGCTCGCGCCACTCACCATAGAACTCATTCCGGGCCAGCAGCGACGCATTCTCCATCGAGTCAGCGTTCTGGTGAAACTCCGCCCGGTCCAGCCCCATCTTCCCTTCCAGCTTTCGCAGCGGCTCCGTCAGCGCCTCCAGCTCAGCCGCAGTCATCGCCGTCACCCCGCTCAAGAACTCGCGCACCCGGCCCCGCTCATATCCAAACAGCGTCGCCCACTCCGCCAGTTGTCCATTCACGCTCGGCCGCATCGTCAGCGGCAGCCGCGCGACGGCCTTCCGGAACTCCGCCAACTCATTCGTACCCATCCCGTCCATCATGCTCATAGCCACAACCCCGGCAGCGGCTTCCCGCTCACATCCGTCTTGATACCAAACAGCTTCCCAATCGTGGGATGAATCTGCGTCTGCAGCACCGGCTCTTCAATCAGCCCCGGCTTCTTGATCGCGTCGCCCAGGCACATCATCCATGTTCCCCGCGTCGATTCGCTTCCCTGGCGGTGATTGAAAAACCCGTTCGTCGTCGACCCGTCCAGGTCTCGCCCAAACTCCGGCATCACCATCATCGTCGTCTGGTCTTTGTATCCCGGCATCCCCTGCACCGTGTTCCACAGCTCATACACCAACCGATCCACCGTCGAAATCCCGCCCAAATGCAGCGAGTACGACCCAAAGTGCGCCACTTCCATATCCGAAAACGTCACCACCATCATCGCCGGCGCAAACCGCTTCATCACTTCCACCGTCACCAGGTAGGTAAACTCATCCCCCGTCACCGGCGCATTTGTCTTCACCAAATCCGTAATCGCATCCTGAATTGTCCCCAGCGCAATCTTGTCCAAGGTCGACGGGTCACCCCCCACATTCCATCCCAGCCCGTCATAGTTGTCGCCGTTCAGAATCGCTTCAATCTCCGGCGCAACTGTTGCCCGGTCGGTCGAGTGTACCGCCTCGCCCTTCTGCGCTGCCTGCACCACCGCCTTGATCAGCAACTGCTTCGGGAAGACCACATTCGCCCCATACTCCGGGCCAAACTCCGCAACCGAGCTCGACGCAATCTTCGCCGTAAGCGCCTTGTTGCTCGAAATCAGCCACACCTGATCCCGCTTCACCCGCATCTGACGCCGCAACTGCTCAAATATCGTCACACTCGCCGGCGACGTCTTCCCCCAGTCATCCAGCCGCTGCCAGTTCCCCGTCAATATGCTCGAAATCGTGTTGTAGTGGCTCGTTACTCCTTCATTCCGCAAGTTCTCAAACAGCACACTCTGCGGCAGCAAATCCTTGTACAGGTGCGGAATATTCTCAATGCCCGAATCCGCAAACGTGTCCTCCCGCCGAATCCCTCCGCACGTCACCACAATCATCTTCCGGCCCACCGGCGCAGCACTCTCGATCCCGCGCGCCGCCGCCCACTGGTCCACCACCAGCGCCGCCGCTGCCGTCAACAACTGTCTCCGATTCAACTCCAACTCTGCCTCCTCAACTCCTCACCACTGATCACTTGATCTCCACCACAAACGTCGTAATCTGCTCCAGCCGCTTGTCCAGCTCTTCCTGCTTCTGCTTCGCCAGCTTTTTTTCAAACTCCATCTCGGCCCGTCCCTCTTCCTTCCGGCCCAGCCGCGCATACGCCAGCCCCAGCCGGTAATGCGCCACCGCCGAGTCCGGCTTCAGCTCCACCGCCCGCTGCAGATACGCCGCCGCCTCCGCAAACCGCTCCGCCCGCTGCAAGTACGTGCCCATCTCCAGTTGCGCCTCGGCCAGCTTCGGATCCGCCTTCACCGCCTGCGTCAGCAGCTTCTCTACCTTCTCATTCTGCGCAACTCCGTTGCCTTCCAGCGCCTGCGCCGCATACACCGCCGCCCGCGCATCGCCCGGATGGCTCTCAGCATATCGCTGCAAGACCTCGCACCTTGGCCGCGTCTGCTGCACCAGCGCCGTACACGAAATTCCCAGCATCTGCGCAAATCCGGCGTTCTCCGGCTCCGCCTCCAGCAAGCTCGCAAAAATCGGCACCGCATCCCCATACTTCCCCGCACCAAACAGCGCCGCCGCCTCGCCTGTCCGCAATCGCCGGCTCTCGGGATACTTCTCCCCCGCGTCGTGAAAGACCCGTGCCGCGCCATCAAACGTCCAGTGCTTCAGCAGCTCCGCGCCCAGCCGCCACGCATTCTCTTCGCTCGGCTCCAGTGCCACCGCTTTGGTCAGTGCATCGCCCGCAGCCTTGAAATCCCCCAGCGCTTCCTCCGCTTCACCCAGCAGAACCTGTGCCCGCGCCATCGTGGCTGCCTGCGGCCACCCCTGCAGCAGTTCCACTGCCGTCATCGGCGTCTTGGCCGCAATCAGCATCTCCGCGCAATCCATGCGCAATTCGCCATCCTCCGGCGTTAAACCCAGCGCCTGCCCCAGCGCCTTCGCCGCCGCTTCCGGCTGCCCCAATTCCATTTCGACCCTGCCCAGGCTGCGCAGGGCGCCGGCATTTGCGGGATTGAGCGCCACGGCCTTCTTCAGCTCCGCCGCAGCTTCCTGATTTTGATGCAGGCTGTACAGTGCCGCCCCCAGATTCGCATGCGCCGCATCATTGCTCGGCACCAGCGCTGCCGCCTTCTTCAGCGGCCTCAGCGACTTCTCAAACTCACCCTGCTGCGCATACACCAGCCCCAGAGACTCCTCCACCGCGAAGTTTCCCGGCTGCTTCTGCTCCAGCGCCACCAGCAGTTTCTCCGCCCCCGCCATATCGCCGCGGTCCTCGGCAGCCATCGCCTGCTCAAACATCTTCTCCGGGCTCACCGCTGCACTCTGCGCCTGCACAAGCAGCATCGCCGGCATCATCGCTGCCAGCACCACCACCGTTCGCATCGCCGCTCGTTTCACTCGCATCATGGCCCAGCCTAAATCACTTCCCACACAAAGAAGAAGAGGAGACCCACCTTCGCGGGCCTCCTCTTCTCTGTTACACCATCACTGCATTCGGATTCTGGTTAGAACGCGAAGCGCAGCGAAAGCTGGATGAAGCGCGAGTCAGGAGAGTACCGCTGCAAGCTGCGGACACCCGTGATCTGACCAGCGTTGGCGTTGATGTTCGTGTCGCTCGGGTTGGCAAGCGCCGGGGTATTCAGCACGTTGAAGATGTCTGCACGGAAGTCCAGCTTGTCTTCGCGGAATACCTTAAAGCTCTTGAAGATCGACATGTTAACGCGCTCAAATCCAGGACCAGTGATCGCATTGCGGCGTCCACCGATATAGCCAAGAAGCGTCGGAACATCGGTCACATAGTTGCCGGCAGTCAAAGGATGATCGCCGGAACCTGCTGCGTTCCACGGATTCTTGAAGGCGCAAGGATTGAACCAGTGCTCGTGATTCTTCACGGAAGTCGGGCAGGTAACGCTCGAGTTCGGTGCAGTGCCACCAGTCGAGAACGCATTCCCAACCTTCACGGCGCGAGAGTCGATGTTGTCAGGAGTGCTGATGCCGCTCGGCCACACGGTGAAGTAGTTGCCGGACTGCGCGGTGAACAGAACGTTGGTCGACCAGCCGCCCACAACCGCATCCAGAATTGCATTCTGGTTCAGGAACTGACGTCCCTTGCCAAAAGGCAGCTCATACAGTGCGTTGAAGGTGAGGCGATGACGGGTGTCCCACGGAGAGTTCGAGTAATCGAACTTCAGCGGAATAAGGTTGAAGTTCGGCGAACCGGAGTCACCGCTGGATCCCAGCGGAGTATCCACGTCGTCGATCGAGTGAGACCAGGTGTACGTCGCCAGGGCGTTGAAGCCGTGAGACATCCGCTTTTCAATCTTCGACTGCAGAGCGTGATACGTGCTGATGCCCTGGTTGACGACGTTGGCGGATCCACCCGAGTGCGGGAAAGGACGCTGATTGTTCGAGCCCTGGCCCGGTGCTGCAGCGGCCAGAGGCGAGTTGGCGTCCACGTTCGTCAGCAGGTGACGGCCCGTGTTGCCAACGTAGCTGGCGGTGATAACCATGTCATTCGAGAGCGAACGCTCCAGAGACAGGTTCCAGCCTTCGGTGTACGGCGTCTTCGGTGCAGCTTCAGCACCGCGCATCGTCAAGCTGGTCGTGTTGGATGCAAAGCCCGCAGCGATAATCGCCGAGTAGCCATTCGCAATCGTGATGCCGTCAGTACCGCAGTACGTCGAGCCGCACGGATCTGCATTGAACGTGCCAGTGAACTGGAACGGATAGTTCTCACCGAGGTTCGGCCAGTAACCAACGCTCTCAAGACCACCGTAGAACATGCCGAAGCCGCCGCGAACAACAGTCTTCGCATCCTGCGAGTACGAGAAGCCCACGCGAGGTGCAAAGTTGGTGTGCTGCGCCTTCAACAGGTGCGGATCAGAGGTCTGCACCGGCGTAATGCCATCCCATGCCAGAACTGTCGAATAGTTCGGGCTGTAGGAAGCGTTGTTCATGATCGTCTGAGCATAGCTCCACGACTCGGACGGAATCAGGTACTGAGCCTTGCCGCTGCCCATGCCCGTCGCCGGGTTAAACGCAAGCGTTCCGGCAGTCGGGCTGAAGGAGGCCTGGAAGCCGCCTACGTCCTGATACGGCTGGAAGAATTCCCAGCGAATACCCAGGTTCAGGGTCAGCTTGCGGTTCAGGCGCCAGTCATCCTGCAGATACGCAGAATTGTTCGAGCGCTGATCGCCGTTCGTCACTTCGTTCGACAAACCGGCATCATGCTGCACATCCAGCAGGAAGTCGGCGATGCCCGAACCAGTGTTGGTCACAGGAGAGCTTTCGTTCAGGTTCGAGGTCTCACGACCCGTGTAGTTGTAGTAGCCACGCGAATCCTGCGGCTGAAGCGTCGAGAAGCGAATGTTCTGGAAGCTCACGCCAGCCTTCAGCGAGTGCTTGCCGAAAATCTTCGTCACGTTGTCGATGATCTGATAAACGTTCTCGTGCTCGTCCGTCGTGGACCACGTCGGGCTGCCGAATCCAGACAGTCCGCTCACGCTCACTGCCGGAAGGCCGCCATTCAGCGGTGCAACTGGGATGCCACCGAAACCTACGCTCTGGGCAAACCCAGTGTTCGCGGCGTTCGGGTGCTGGAAGCCCGTGTGAAGGTAGTTGAAACCAAAACGTGCTTCGTTCGTGAACGTCGGCGTAAACATGTGCGTTTCCGAGAACATGAAGTTCGCGCCGTAGTCCTTCTGCTTGCCGTCGTCGCCAAAGCCGCCGCCGTCAAGAATGTTGCCCAGCGGAGGAGAGTTGTGGCCCATCTCGTTCCAGTAGCTGTAACGAGCGTAGGTGTTGTCCTTCGCGCCAATCGTGTAGTCCATGCGAGCATCCCACTGGAACGTGTTGTCCAGCACGGCGCGCTGCGCAATGTAGTTGTTGAACGTCTTGCTGCCGTTCGTGTTCGGGTTCGGGAAGTAGCCCAGGAACTTCAGAGCAGTCGGGTTCAGCGTGTAGCCGGTGGCGCCGGTGCTGCCGCAGGCAGAGGAGTTCATGCAGTTGTTGGTGAACGCCATCGGCGCGCCCGCGTTAATCTCCGGGCGGAACAACGGCGAAAGAGGATCCTGATAGTAGATTTGGTGCGCGTTGCCGTCAGACGTCAACGACGTATCAAGCAGTTCGCTCAAGTCGCCCTGGCGCATCTTGGCCGTGGGTACGGTGTACGTGCCCTGCTCACCAAACGTTACGCGAGTCGCCTGCACGTCGCCGAAGAAGAAGATCTTGTTCTTCCAGAACGGTCCGCCCAGGGTTACGCCAAACTGGTTGTCGTGGTACGCCGGAACCGGCTGATAGCCGTTCGGATTCCAGTCATGAATGTCAAACACGGTGTTGCGCAGATATTCCCACGCGCTGCCATGGAAGGCGTTCGAACCGGACTTGATGCTGGCATTGACAACCGCGCCGGCCGAGTGACCGAATTCCGCGGAGTAGTTGCTCGTCTGGACCTTGAACTCTGCCAGTGCGTCCGGCGGAGGGTTCACAACGTAGCTGGCGCCGTTGTAGAAGTCCACAACGTTGGCGTTGTTGTCCACGCCGTCCAGAATGAAGTTGTTTTCTTCGGCGCGCTGTCCGTTGGCTTCAAAGTCGCCCTTGCCGCCACCACGCGAACCGTCGGCTACCGCGGTTCCGGCTGACAGCTGGGCAATGTAAACCCAGTTGCGGCCGCTCAGCGGTACGCTGTTAATCGTATCGGCAGACATCGTCTGACCCACAGAACCGTCTTCGGTCTGCATCAGCGGTGCTTCCGTCGTTACCGTAACGTTTTCGCTCACCGCGCCAGGCTTCAGCGTGATCACGATGTTCAAGTGCTGCTGAATGCTCAAGTGCAGGTTGGTCTGCGTCGTGGTCTCAAAGTTCGGTGCTCCCACGGTAATCGTGTAGCTGCCGATCTTTACCGTCGGAAACGTGAAGTTGCCAGCGCCGTCGCTCTTGGACTTGATGACCTGTCCAAGATCAACGTTCGTCAGGGTTACCGATGCGTCCGAAACGACCGCACCCGTAGGATCCTGAACCACACCGGCGATTGTGCCCTGGTCCAGCTGCGCAAACATCAAGCGAGCCGGAGCCAGAAGCAGAAACAACACAAGTAGGGAGAATATCCCTCTGCGTTTCACCATGTTGATTTGCCTCCCGAGTGATCTCCTGAAAATTGGAACCAAACCACGTTTAGCGACGACTGTCGAAGATTTTCCTCTTTCAACGTCGTTTACAACGGGTTGCACGAAATGTATTCGTTTACATTGAGTGCTGTTCGATTCCGGGCTAACAGTACACCCAAGGTGAAAACGTTGTCAAGAACTTTGGAAAACGTTTTTCCGGCCCTCCCTCCCACTCCAAATCATCTGCCTCATTCCAATACACTTAAATGTTTTCTCACTGCAATGTATCCGTATACATTTTCGCCGCATTTCACCCCCGCCCGCTGCCCCCGCCCATCGCCCCCTTCCACAGACTTCCCCCCACCAACCCATTCCCCATGAATTTTCCCCTTTTCCTGCTATCCTGCATTTCATAGTTTCCACGAGGCCCCTATGCCAACAAGCATGCGCGAGATTGCGAAAATGGCCGGCGTCTCCGTCGCCACCGTCTCCCGCGTCATCAACGGCTCACCACTCGTCACCGAAGAAACCTCTGCGCGCATCCGCTCCATCATCCAGGATCTCCACTTCGTCCCAAACAACTCCGCCATCTACCTCAAACACGGAAAAAGCCAGATCTACTCCGCCATCATCCCCGACCTCAACAACCCCTTCTTCATGGAACTGGTCAAGATATTCGAGGGCCTCCTCGTCGAAAACCACCGCGAACTCCTCATCGCCAACACTGACTTCCGGTCCTCTCGCACGCAGGACTCCATCCGCCGCATGATCCTCCGCCGCGTCGACGGCGTCGCCTTCCTCAGCTCCGAGCTGGAGACCGGTTCCATCGAAGCACTCGTTCGCAATCGCATCCCCGTTGTCACCACCGACCACTACCGCACCGCCCCCGGCACCAGCGACATCGTCGTCGACTTCGCCGGCGGCATGGCCCAAATCGTCCAGCACCTCAAGGAACTCGGACACACCCATCTCGGCTTCATCGGCGGTACCGAAGGCCTCGCCACCTCACGCGTTCGCCGCGACTCCTTCCTCACCGCCGCCATGCAGGCTGGCCTTACCTCCCGCAAGGGCTGGATTGTTTCAGGCAACTTCAAAGTCGACGGCGGCGATGCAGGCATGCGCAGCATCTTCAGTGGTACTCAGCACCCCACCGCCGTCGTCACTGCCAACAACCTCACCGCCATCGGTGCGCTGCGCGCTGCCCGCGACCTCGGCCTCCACGTCCCTCAGGACGTCTCCATCGCCGGCTGCGACGACATCGAGTTGGCAGACATCGTCCATCCCCCCCTCACCACGCTCCGCATCTCCCGCCGCCAGTACGCCGGCATGCTTTTCGATGCGCTCCAGTACGGCGAACAGGACATCACCCGCACCGGCAAGGTCTTCAACCTCCCCGTCAACATCGTCGTCCGGCAGTCCACTGGCCCCGCCCCCCGACCCCGGTCCTGATTCTGGCTAGCGGAAGATCACATTCAGCGCTACCGTCACCGCCGCAATTCCCACTCCAAGGGCCACCACTCCAGGGCGCAGCCGCAGCCGTTCTCCCATGGTCAGCTCCGGTTCCAGGCTCCGCTTGCTCGCCCACACCCGCCCCATCCCCGCCGTCACCCCCAGCGCCACGGCAAACCCCAGCATTGCGCCGTAAAAGTTCGCGGCCATCTGGCTTCCATAGTGGAGTGCCCCGGCCAACACCAGCACCTGGTGCGCCACCGCCACACCCAGCCCGCTCAGGAAGCCTACCCGGCCCCCGCGCCCTGTTCGCCCCTGCTGCAACATCGCCAGCAAAACCAGCGCAAACAGCGGTGCATTCATCGTCGACAGCACCAGCTGGATGTATTCCATCAAACTCGCAAAATGCAGCGCCAGCCCCGCCCCGCCCGCGCTCAGCACCACCGCGCCAACCACCGTCACGCGACTCACCCGCTTGTAGTGTGCATCCGTGGCCCCCGGTCTCACCCACTCCTGGTACACCCCCTGCACCCACGCTGAACTGAATCCCGCCACGTTGCTCGAAAACGTCGCCAGCAGGCTTGCCCCAATCCCCAGAAATCCCACCACCAGCCATCCTGGCGAATCCAGTGCCTGCAGCAGCCTCGGCAGCGCCGTATTCCACTTCCCGTCCAGCCCATGCCCCCTCAGCACCAGCGGCACCGCCACCCCCGGCACCACAATCAGAAACGAAAACACCAGCTTCGCCCCCGCCACTCCCAGCGGCAGCAGCGGAGCATCCTCGTGCCGCTTCACCGCCAGCGCCCGCTGCATCTGCACAAAATCCGTCGCCCAGAAGCTGAAGCTCATCAGCACGCCCAGCCCCAGCACCACACCCAGCACATCCATCGGCGCCTGCGTATCCACCAGCGGCATCCCCTGCCACACATGCGCCCGCCCCGCCGGCAGCCCCGCCAGCAGAGCGTGAAAGCCCCCCACCCTCCTCGCCACCAGAAACACCACCGGCGCAACAGCCACCACCACCAGCGTGAAATACAGCAGGTCGCTCGCCACCGTCGCCCGAAATCCCCCCGACCACGTATAAAACAGCACCAGCGGCGCCCCCACCAGCACCGCCGTCCAGAATCCCCAACCCAGAAACGACCCCACCACCTGGGCAAACGCGCACAAACTCACCCCGGCAATCAGCAGCATCACCGTCGCCATCGCCAGCGCCACTACAGCCCGTGTCTCCCGCCCGTAGTACCGCCCCACAAAATCCAGAATCGTCGGCGCACCACTCCGCCGGTACGCCGGCAGCAGCCAGAACGCCACCACCAGCAGCGCCGGTATCGACCCAATCCAGTAGAAATGGCACGCCGCCATCCCATACTGCGCCCCCAGCGCCATCATCCCCACCACATCCAGTGACCCGCAATTTGCCGCAATCGCCGCCGCCGTACACAGCCACACCGGCATCGCCGCACTCGCGTTCAGGTACTGGTTGCTGTCATACTTTCGCCGCCCCAGCACCCATCCCACCGTCGCCAGCACCGTCAGGTACAGCCCCGCCATCCCCAGCGCCAGCCACTTCGCGTCCATCCCGTCTCTCCCACAAAAAACTGCGCGAGGCCCCAAAAGGCCCCGCGCCAGTCTAAACGGTTCTATCCGCTATGTGTGTTGCATCAGAAGTCAGAACCACCTGATCACTGACCACTGATCACGGAACACTCCGTCAGAACCTCCCCATCGTCACCTTCGCCACCACCGGCTTCTGGTAGAAGCTCACGCCGCGGTCCGTCTCATCGCCGTTCAGCAGCCGCTGCACCTTCCATTCGCCGTTGACAAACAAGCCTTCTTCCACCGTCTCCGGCTGGCTGTGGCTCCAAGGCTGCTTGCCCTTCAGGTGGAAGGTCACGCTCACATCCAGGCCCGTCACCAGGAACTGATCCGGCCCCAGTTGCGCAATCATCACCGCTCCATGCGCGTCTTTGGTACCCGGTGCACGCCGCCCATCCATCTGCGGGAATCCGAACGCCACGGTCGCCTGCCACTCGCCGAAGTCAACCTCCTGCGTGGCCAGCCCTGCCTCTTCAATCGCCGTCTTCACCTTGCCCTCATACTGCAGCGCGGCAATCTCCCGGCTCATCGGTCCAAACAGCGCAAAGTTCTTCGCGTGCCCGGTAAACGGCTGGTCGCCCAGAATATTCCACCCCGACTCGTCTACCCCGAACGGCGAAAAGCCCAGCCCGCCCTGGCCCAGCACGTAGTAAAAGAACTTGGCATAGCTGTCATCCCGGCCCGTCTCCGGCACCCACAGCGCATTGTCATCCCGCTTGTAGGCAGCCACCGTATCCCGGTAGAATCCGGCGTCATCCGCGTAGATGTCCGGTCCAACCATGTCCAGCGCCGGGGCCAGTTTCCGCCACAACCCCACCATCTTCTGCACCGGTCCGCCGCTCGGGTAGCCAATGCCAGGCAGGTCAATCTGCCGCTGCGCAAGCTCCGCTGCAGGGTAGTTTACCCACACGTTCACATAGCAGGGAATGTTGAACTCCTTCTTCCCCGCTTCTGCAATCTCGTTGATGTATTTCGACTGGTAATACACCTGGAAGGTCTCGTCAGCTTCGCTGCCGAAAACCTCTCTCCACGTCCCCGGCTTCCTGCCCGCCGCAGCCAGCAAATCCGCAGGAACCGCGCCGGCAATCAGCTTGTTCGCCTCAGCCGAGTTGTCCCGCACGCTGCCCACGTTGCCGCTCTCGTTCTCCACCTGAACCACGATTACCGTGTGCGCGTCGCCGTCAATCTCCTTCAGGTGCCGCATCAGCGTCACAAAGGCCTTCTTGTCCGCGGCCAGCGTCCCAGTGCCCAGCGGGCTCAACACGTCAATCGGCTCGCCATCCGGCCGGATCGTGTGCGGAAAGCGCTTTGTATCCCGCTTCACCCAACTCGGAACATAGTGCATGTTTCCGTTCTTCCACGTGCCAAACCACAGAATCACCACATGCAGCCCGTGCTCGCGCGCACCCTTCACCACCGCGTCCACGTTGCCGTAGTCAAACTGGCCCTCTTTGGCCTCCAGTTGCTCCCAGTAAACCGGCGCCTCCACCGTATTCGCATGCAACTCCGCCATCGACTTCCAAACCTGCGGCAACTCGCTCGGCCACGCGCTCGAGTTGTGAATCTGCCCGCCGAGCATCAGAAACGGCTTGCCATCCACAATCAGCGCAAACCGCCCGTCTTTCTTTTCCAGCCTGGGAGCGTCGGCCGCCTTGGCCACGCCCGCCTGCAACAAGGCGCCAGCAACCATCACCGGCACCGCAATCCGCAAAATTCCCGTCATCAGCTTCATAAATTCACCCCGGCTACCGAATGTAATCCTTTACATTTCACTTTGGCAAATCCCCCCAAATCGACCCCGCGGCTACCCCACCCATCCGGCGCACTCTGCCGGATGGATGAGAACCACAACTCCTGCAAACAAAGACTTGTCATTCCGAGCCTGGCTCGATCCAGTCCCTGCGTCCCTAGCTCTTTACCTTCCGGAACATCGCAATCGCTTCCATCTCAATCAGCAACTCCGGCCGGCACAGGTGCGCTTCAATCCCCGTCGATGCCGGCACCGGATCCAACCCCTGCTCCTTGAAAAACTTCGTCCGCTCGATGTTGAACACGTCATAATCCCGGTCAATATCGCGCAGATAGCACGTCGTCCGCACAATGTCGTGCCACGTCGCGCCCTCGGCCTCCAGCAGCTTCGTAATGTTGTAATACGTCCGCCGCATCTGCGCCGGAAAGTCCCCAATATGCACGCTCACACCCTGCTCATCAATGCTCGCCGTGCCGGAAATCAGCAGAATCACCACTTCCCCAATATCAATCCGCATCCCGCGTGCAAACGAGCTCGGCTTCTCATAGTCATACGCTTCGTTCAGCACTTCCAGGTTCGTAATTGCCCGCTTCTCAATCGGCGCATTCTTCAGCGACGCCAGAATCTCCTCGATTCCACCCATTCCCAAATCCTCCATAAAATTGCGTGTCACTATTCTTACATTCTTCCTTCCCCCCAGTCCCGTCCCAGACTCACCTTGCCAAATCCACCCCCCTGGGATTACCCTTGCAATGCTTCATTCAACCGCTTGAATGGAGACCCGAAAGGAATCCGCCATGCCTTCCCGCCTCGCCCTTCGCCGCCCAGCCTCACTCCTGCTCGGCACACTCGGCCTGCTCCTCCCCGCCGCCCCCGCCCCGGCCCAGGCCCCCTCGCTCCAGCCCGCAAAGCTGCCCGCCGTCGCCACCATCGACGACCGCTTCCAGTCCTTCAACATGGAGATGGTCGAGGTCACCGGCGGCCGCTTCTGGAAGCCCTACGCGAGCAAGTCCGAAGTCAAGGAAACTGGCGGCAACGCGCCCACCGGCCTCGACCCCTCCCTGTACGAGTACCGCGCCCCCATCAACCTCAACAATGCGAAGCTCCGCAAGCTCGCCACCGCCCTCGGCCCCATCTACCTCCGCGTCTCCGGCACCTGGGCCAATACCACCTTTTTCCAAAACGACGACGCCCCTGCCCTCACCACCCCGCCCGCCGGCTTCAAGGGCGTCCTCACCCGCGCCCTGTGGAAAGGCGTCATCGACTTTGCCAATGCCACCAACGCCAAACTCGTCACCAGCTTCGCCATCAGCGCCGGCACCCGCGACGCCCAGGGCGCCTGGACTCCCGCCCAGGCCCAGCAAATCCTCGACTACACCCGCTCCGTCGGCGGCCAAATCGCCGCAGCCGAGTTCATGAACGAGCCCACCTTCGCTGAAATGGGCGGCGCACCCCGCGGCTACGACGCCACCGCCTTTGCCCGCGACGTTGCCATCTTCAAAGCCTTCGCCCGCAAAGCCGCCCCCGACATGACCATCCTCGGCCCCGGCTCCGTCGGCGAAGGCACCGCCCTCGTCCCCGCCTCCATGCACCTCATGAAGACCACAGACATCCTCACCGCATCGGGCCCAATTTTCGACGCCTTCAGCTACCACACCTACGGCGGCGTCTCCGCCCGCTGCGCCGCCATGGGCGGCGGAACCACCCAGGAAGCCGCACTGACAGAGGACTGGCTCTCCCGCGGAGCATCCAACTTCCAGTTCTACGCCGACCTCCGCGACAAGCAGCTCCCCGGCAAACCCATGTGGAACACTGAAACCGCCCAGACCGCCTGCGGAGGCGACCGCTGGGCCTCCACCTTCCTCGACAGCTTCCGCTACCTCAACCAGCTCGGCTCCCTCGCCCGGGCTGGCCTCAAGGTCCACATGCACAACACCCTCGCCGCCAGCGACTACGGCCTCCTCGACGAAAAAACCTACGAGCCCCGCCCCAACTACTGGTCCGCTCTCCTCTGGCACCGCCTCATGGGCAAAACCGTGCTGAACCCCAATCAGGCCCCCGGCACCAGCCCAGCACCCTCCCTTCACCTCTACGCCCAGTGCCTCCCCGGCCACTCCGGCGGCCTAACCCTGCTCGTCCTCAACCTCAGCCGCGACGCCTCTCAGTCCCTCACCCTTCCCACCGCCTCTGAGCGCTACTCGCTCACCGCCGCCGACCTCACCGGCAAGCAGGTCTCCCTCAACGGAGTTGCCCTCAACCTCGGCCCCGAAGACTCCCTGCCTGAGATCAAAGGCCAACCCACCCCCGCCGGCACCCTCTCCTTCGCCCCCGCCAGCATCACCTTCCTCAGCATCCCCAAAGCGCAAAACCCCGCCTGCCACCAATAACCCCAACTCCATCCCATCCCAGCAAAAAGGGCACCCCGACATGGGGTGCCCCTTTACGCCGACCAATTATCTTCGGGGCGGTATGCCGGGGTTTTAACCCCGGCATAAGCCCAATCAATTCAACGGGGCTTTAGCCCCTGAGGGACGCTTTTCTTCCGACATCTCGCCAGACACAGGTCCTTCAGCAGCATAGGGCGCCCAAGCGGGGCATCCATCCTTATTCCAAAATCCCCCGCCTACCCCAGCGACTCAGTCACCAGTTGCTTCGCCTCCTCGACCAGCGCCTCCAGATGTGCCTCGCTCTTGAAGCTCTCCGCATACACCTTGTAGATGTTCTCCGTCCCCGAGGGCCGCGCCGCAAACCACCCGTTCTCGGTCGTCACCTTCAGCCCGCCAATCGGCGCATTGTTCCCCGGCGCACGTGTCAGCTTGGCCGTAATCTCTTCCCCGGCCAGGCTCGTCGCCTTCACCGCCTCCGGGCTCAGCTTGCTCAGCTTCGCCTTCTCCTCCGGCGTCGCCGCGGCGTCAATCCGCACGTAATACGGAGTCCCAAACTCCGCTGTCAGCGCCTGGTAGTGCACCCCCGGGTCCTTGCCCGTCACCGCCGTAATCTCAGCCGCCAGCAGATTCAGGATAATCCCGTCCTTGTCCGTCGACCATGCCGTCCCGTCATGCCGCAGGAAGCTCGCGCCCGCGCTCTCTTCTCCGCCAAAGCAGAAGCTGCCATCCACCAGCCCCGGCACAAACCACTTGAAGCCCACCGGAACCTCGCACACCTCGCGCCCCAGGCGCTTCACCACCCGGTCAATCATGCTGCTGCTCACCAGCGTCTTGCCCACCTTCGCATCCGTCCTCCAGCCCGGCCGGTGCGTCAGCAGGTACTGGATTGCCACCGCCAAATAGTGGTTCGGATTCATCAGCCCCGCGCTCGGCGTCACAATCCCGTGCCGGTCCGAGTCCGGATCGTTGGCAAACGCCACCTGGAACTTGTCCTTCAAATCCACCAGCCCGGCCATCGCATACGGGCTCGAGCAGTCCATCCGGATCTTCCCGTCATGGTCCACCCGCATAAAGCTGAACGTCGGGTCCACCGCCGGATTCACATTCACAATCTCCAGCCCGTATACCCGGTTAATCGGCTCCCAGTACGGCCCCGATGCCCCACCCAGCGGATCCACACCCAGCTTCAGCCCCGCCGCCCGAATCGCCTCCATATTCACCACGTTCTTCAGGTCTTCCACATACGGCATGACAAAGTCTTGCTCATGCGTGGTGCTGGCCCGCAGCGCGGCCTCATAGCTCACCCGCTTCACGCCCGCGTTGCCGCCCCGCAGCAGCTCATTCGCGCGGTCCTGCACCCACTTGGTCACATCCGTATCCGCCGGCCCGCCATTGGTCCCGTTGTACTTGAAGCCACCATCCTGCGGCGGATTATGCGACGGCGTAATCACAATCCCGTCCGCCTGCCCGCTCGTCCGGCCCAGGTTGTACACCAAGATTGCCCGCGAAATCACCGGCGTCGGCGTCACTCCATCCCCGGCCTGAATCACCACATCCACGCCATTGGCCGCCAGCACCTCCAGCGCAGTCCGCTGTGCCGCAGCACTCAGCGCATGGGTATCCTTGCCCATGTACAGCGGTCCATCGGTCCCCTGCGCCTTCCGGTATTCGCATATCGCCTGCGTCGTCGCCAGAATGTGCGCCTCGGTAAACGTCCCGTTCCCCGGCGTCCCGCGATGCCCGCTCGTGCCAAAGCTCACCATCTGGTTCGGATCATTCAAATCCGGGTGGCGCTCGTAATACTCCCGCTCCAACTTCGCCACATCAATCAGCATTTCCTTCGTCGCCGGCTTGCCTGCAAGGGGTGAAATCATCGTCTCGCTCATCCTTCTCTGGGGTCCCTGTTCGGGAGCTATCGCTGCACTGAGTTTCCCACCCTCAGCTCTCCGTTGCAAAGCCTAAAGCATCATCCTGCTGAAAACCCGTTAAGGCTTCCCCGCCACTGCCGCCGCCGCCTTCACATGCACCACAACCCGTCTGTATGACGTCAGCTTCGGCGTCCCAGCATCTGTCACTTCCAGAATCACGTGTGCTACCCCATCCCCCCGGCACGGAATCAACCCCGCCAGCCACGGCTCCCGGCACGGCGACTTCGCCACCACCTCGGTTCGCTCCGCCTCCGGGCTCGCAATCTCCAGCGTCGCCCCCTGGGTGCCGCTCAACCCCGCCTCCTCATACACCCACCACTTCAGGTGCACCGGCTGCCCATCCGGGTCCTTTGTCCCCTTCGCGTCCAGCACCAGCTTTCCGCCAGCCTCCACCGTCACTTCCACCGGGGCCGTTCCCCCCACCCCATTCACCATCACCGCAGGAGCGTGGTTGGCATGCGCATAGTCCGCTATCGTCCACTCCATCCGCGCCGCAAAGTCATTCTGGAACGCCTCCCGCCAGCGCCACACCGTCGCCTGGTCCGTCACATAAAACTGCCCGTCCAGCCCCTTCACCCGGTCCTGCGAGTTCGCCCGGAAAAACTCATCCCCGCCCTGCGACCACATCGCATGAGTCTCGCCATACGGCTGCAGCCAGACATACCGCCCGCCCCAGCCGCCCCAGTCCGGCCGCCGATACGCATTCAGACCGTTGTCAATCAGACCCAGATAGCTCGGCGTATCCCCTTCCATAATGAACATGAACTTCGGATACATCTTCCCCAGTGGCCCCTTCGCCCGGATATGCGTCTCCAGCCACTCGTTCGTCACCAGGCTCGAATCCGCGCCCAGCCCGTTCCGGTAGTACATATCCCCGCTGATGCCCGTCCACGTCGCCGCCTGATAGTCATTGCTGTTCGGCATGCTCGGCTTCACCACATATTCCAGCTCAGGAAACTCCCGCCGAATCCACGGCCCCGCATCATCCTGGTCCGATATCGACGACACCCGCAGCCGCCCCACCATCGCGTCCATCTCCGCCGCCGAATGCTTCCCCCGCAAGTCCATCAGCGCCTGCGCCAGCGTATTCACCCCACCCCACAGGCAAATCCACAGCGGCCGCGCATCTTCCTTCTCAATCGCCCTCGCCACTGCCGCCGAACCCGCCGTCTCCCTCCCCGGCCCGGTATCCGCCATCCCGTAACCCGGCTGCCCCGCATAGATTCGCGCGTCCAACTCCTCCGCCGTCGGCCACCCCTTGTCATGCAGCAGCAAATTCGGCCGCACCTGCCCATACACCTTCGCAATCGCGTGCATCGTCTCGGGATGCGTCGCCGTCTTCTGCCAGGTCGAGGTCGAGGCCACCATCGCCTCCAGATCCATCTGGTTCGAGTACAGCAGCAGCCGCACAAAACTCATCTGGTCATCGGGCTCATTGCCGATATCGCTGATGACCACCACCCGCGGCTTCCCCGCAAACATATCCGCCCCCGGTACCACCGGCCCCGCAGGAAGCTGCGCCGGCGCCGCACCTGTCGCGCCCATCATCCCCAACACCACCACCGCAGCCAACCACGCTCGCTTCATCCTTCTCAACCTCTTCCCACTCGTCCCTGACCACTGTTCACTGACCACTGTTCACTGACCACTCGCCTCACACCCACCCCGCATCAATCACATAACTCTGGTTCGTAATCCCGCTGCTGTCCTCCGCCGCCAAAAACAGCGCCAGCCGCGCCACCTCTTCCGGCCCCACCATCCGCTTCAGCGCCTGGTTCCCCAGAACCGTCGCCGTATACTCCGGCGTCAGCCAAAGCCGCTTCTGCCGCTCTGTCAATATCGCGCCCGGCATAATGCAGTTCACGCGAATATTATCCTTCCCCACCTCGTGCGCCAGCGTCCGCGTCATCCCCACCACCGCCGCCTTCGCCGTCACATACACCACCTGGCTTGTCGAAGGAATCACCCACCCAATCGAACTCATGTTGATAATCGATCCCCGCTGCGCCCGCTGCATCGCCGGCAGCACCGCCTGCGCCGCAAAAAACTGGTGCCGCAGGTTCACCGCCATCGTCCTGTCCCAGAACTCCTCGGTCACCTCCGCCACCTGGTGCCGCTGGTCGTTGCCGGCGTTGTTCACCAGCACATCCACCGTGCCCAGTTCCTCCACCACCTCGGCCACCATCGCCCCAATCGCGCTTACATCGGTCAAATCGCAGTGCCGATACCTCGGCTCCGTGGCCCCGGCAGCCGCCAACCGCGCCCGCAGGCGCTCCGCAGCCTCATCCTGCACATCCGCAAACACCACCCGCGCGCCCTGATGCGCAAATGCCTCCACCAGGGCCTCGCCAATCCCCGTCGCGCCGCCCGTCACCAGTACCACCCGGTCCTTCAAACTCGGATAAATCGCCCACTCCGCCGCCATCATCCCGTCCCTTTCGCTCGCAGTCCCGACTTCCCTGGCCGCTCTAATGCGACTCGCGCGTCACCGTCATCCCCCGGCATCCCACCAGGAAATCCAGATCCGCCCCTTCGCTCGCCTGCATCACATGCTGCACATACAGTTGCTGGTATCCCCCCGTCGCCGGTGGTAGTTGCGGAACCCACTTCGCCCGCCGCTCCGCCAACACCTCATCGGTCACCTCCAGATGCAGCCGCCGCGCCTCCACATCCAGCTCAATCCAGTCGCCGTCTTCCACCAGCGCCAGCGGACCACCCGCTGCCGCCTCCGGGCACACATGCAGCACCACCGTCCCATACGCCGTGCCGCTCATCCGCGCGTCCGATATCCGCACCATGTCCGTAACACCCTTTGCCAGCAGCTTCGCCGGCAAGCCCATATTCCCCACCTCCGCCATCCCCGGATACCCCTTCGGCCCGCAATTCTGCAGCACCATCACGCAGCTCTCGTCGATATCCAGCTCCGGGTCTTCAATCCGCTCCTTGTAGTGCTCAATCGTTTTGAACACCACCGCCCGCCCCCGGTGCTTCATCAGCTCCGGCGAGGCCGCACTCGGCTTCAGCACCGCACCATCCGGCGCCAGGTTCCCTCGCAGCACCGCCACCCCGCCATGCTCCACCAGCGGACTCTCCAGCGGACGTATCACCTCCGCATTCCAGTTCGGCGCATCCTGGCAGTTTTCGCCAATGCTCTTGCCCGTCACCGTCAGCGCATCCGCATGCAGCAGGCCGCGGCTCATCAGAGCCCGTACCACCGCCGGCTGTCCGCCCGCGTAGTAGTAGTCCTCCATCAGGAACCGCCCCGACGGCATCAAATCCACAATCGTCGGCACGTCCCTGCCCAGCCGGTCCCAGTCCTCCAGCGTCAACTTCACTCCCACTCGTCCGGCTATCGCCAGCAGATGAATCACCGCATTCGTCGAGCCTCCAATCGCCCCATTCACCCGGATCGCGTTCTCAAACGCTTCCTTGGTCAATATCTTGCTCAGCCGCAGGTCTTCTTCCACCATCTCCACAATCCGCCGGCCGGCCATATGCGCCATCACCCGCCGCCGCGCATCCACCGCCGGAATCGCTGCATTCTGCGGCAGCGCAATTCCCAGCGCCTCCACCATATTCGCCATCGTCGAGGCAGTCCCCATCGTCATGCAGTGGCCAGCGCTGCGGCTCATGCAGCTCTCCGCCTCGCTCAGGTCCGCCTGCGTCATCCGCCCGGCCTTCACCTCTTCGCTGAACCGCCAAACATCCGTACCCGACCCAATATCCCGCCCCCGGTACTTCCCGTTCAGCATCGGCCCGCCGCTCACCACCAGCGCAGGAATATCACAGCTCGCCGCCCCCATCACCAGGCTCGGCGTCGTCTTGTCACACCCGCACAGCAGCACCACACCGTCAATCGGGTTCCCGCGAATGCTCTCCTCCACATCCATGCTCACCAGGTTCCGGAACAGCATCGCCGTCGGCCGCAGCAGCGTCTCCCCCGTCGACATCACCGGAAACTCCACCGGCAGCGCGCCCATCTCCCACACGCCCCGCTTCACATGCTCGGCAATCTCCCGCAGGTGCGCGTTGCACGGCGTCAGCTCACTCCACGTATTGCAAATCCCAATCACCGGCCGCCCATCAAACACGTGCCCCGGCAACCCCTGGTTCCGCATCCAGCTCCGGTAAATCAGCCCATCCTTGCCCTGGTGCCCAAACCAATCCGCCGACCGCAACTTCCGCTTCGCCTCTGCCATTGCTCTCTCCCCGGTTTCCGGCGCGGAATGATTCCCGCGTCTCATCGCGAACCAGAATACCCCCCCACCTTCCCAGCCGCATAATCCCCTTCCCCATGCCCCATCCGGTACACTAACCCGTTCCATCCCTTCTCAAAGGAAGCCATCATGAAACTTCTCCGCTACGGCACCCCCGGCCATGAAAAGCCGGGCATCCTCGATGCCCAGGGCCACATTCGCGACCTCTCAGGCCTCGTCCCCGACCTTGCCGGCCACTCCCTGCTGCCGGACTCCCTCGAGTACCTCGCCGGCCTCGACCCTGAAGCCCTCTCCATCGTCCCCGGCAACCCGCGCATCGGCCCCTGCGTCGCCGGCGTCGGCAAATTCCTCTGTATCGGCCTCAACTACTCCGATCACGCCGCCGAATCCGGCATGGCCGTCCCCTCCGAGCCACTCCTCTTCATGAAGGCCACCTCCGCCATCTGCGGCCCCAATGACAATGTCATCCTCCCCCGCGGATCCCTCAAGTCCGACTGGGAAGTCGAACTCGGCGTCGTCATCGGCAAGGAGGCACGCTACGTCTCCCAGGCCAACGCCCTCTCACACGTCGCCGGCTACTGCGTCATCAACGACCTCTCCGAGCGCGCCTTCCAGCTCGAAGGCACCGGCCAGTGGGTCAAGGGAAAATCCGCTGACACCTTCGGCCCCATCGGCCCATGGCTCGTCACCACCGACGAAATCCCCGACCCCCAGAAGCTCGGAATGTGGCTCGAAGTCGACGGCCACCGCTACCAGAACGGCACCACCGCCACCATGGTCTACGGCGTCGCCCACCTGGTCAGCTACCTCAGCAACTTCTTGAGCCTACACCCCGGCGACATCATCTCCACCGGCACACCTCCCGGCGTCGGCCTCGGCCAAAAGCCCCCCGTCTACCTCCGCGCCGGACAAGTCATGACCCTCGGCATCGAAGGCCTCGGCTCCCAGCGCCAACTCGTCGTCCCCGCCATCTGACAAACCTCCGTGTGACCCCTACCGAACCGGGTGCCCCATCCATTCGGCCTCCTTTGCCGAATGGGTGGGAACCACAGATCTCCCAACATCACATCCCCATCGAGCACAGCTCGATCCAACTGACCCCTGACCCCTGATCCCTCCCTCTGTCCACCATCCGCGATAAACTGGAGACGCTAAGACCAAGGACTCTCCATGCCGCCTTCCTCAACCCGCATCGCCGTTCTCCTCCTCGCGGCATCCCTGCCCATCGCACTTGCACAGGCCCCCCAAACCCCGCCCCCCGACTCCTCCATGGGCGGCATCTCCGCCGGCCCCGCCCACGCCGCCGAGTACGACGCCCAGCATCGCCCCATCACCGCCGGCGGCTTCGTCAAAACCGGCCCCATCGTCTTCCAGGACATTGCCAAAGAGGCCGGCCTCACCACCTGGCGTCACCACGCCGGAACCCCCGAAAAAAAATTCATCCTCGAAGCCAAAGGCCCCGGCGTCGCCCTCCTCGATTACGACAACGACGGGTGGCTCGACATCTACTTCGTCAACGGCTCCACCTTCGATGCCCTCGACGGCAAAGAGCCCGCACCAAAATCCGCCCTCTTCCACAACAACCACGACGGCACCTTCACCAACGTCGCTGAAAAAGCCGGGGTCACCAACGACCGCTGGGGCTACGGCGTTGTCGTCGGCGACTTCGACAACGACGGCTGGCCCGATCTCTACATCACCAACTACGGCAAAAACCGCCTCTACCGCAACAACCACAACGGCACCTTCACCGATGTCGCTGAAACCGCCAAAGTCACCCTCGGCACCTGGTCCACCGGCGCCACCTTCGGCGACTACGACGGCGACGGGAACCTCGACATCTTCGTCGCCGGCTACATCGACTTCGACCTCAAAAATCCCCCCATCTCCGGCACCAAATCCGTCGGCTACGCCCGCTGCGCCTTCCGCGGCGTCCAGGTCATGTGCGGCCCCCGCGGACTCCGCGGCGAAAAAGACCACCTCTTCCACAACAACGGCGACGGCACCTTCACCGACGTCAGCGAAAAGGCCGGCGTCTCCGATCCCGACCGCTACTACGGCCTCGGCGTCGTCTTTGCCGATGTCAACAACGACGGCAAGCCCGACCTTATGGTCGCCGACGACTCATCCCCCAACTACCTCTACATCAACAAGGGCGACGGCACCTTCGAAGACGACTCCTACATCTCCGGATTCGCTGTCAACGAGGGCGGCCGCGAGGTTGCCAATATGGGACTCGCCGTCGGCGACTACCAGAACAACGGCCACCTCTCCGTCGTCTCCACCACCTTTTCTGACGACTACAAAGTTGTCTTCGAAAACGACGGCACCGGAACCTTCTCCGACGTGGGCTACAAATCCGGCATCGCCACCCCCACCATCCCCTTCGTCGGCTTTGCCGACGGCTTCCTCGATTACGACAACGACGGCTGGAAAGACCTCTTTATCGCCAACGGGCACGTCTACCCCGAGGTAGACCAGCACCCCGAGTGGGGCTCCAGCTACGCCGAGCGCCACCAGCTCTTCCACAACCTGAAGACCGGTAAATTCGCCGAAGTCCCCGCTGTCGAAGGCACCGGACTTGCCGTCGTCTCCGTAGGCCGCGGCGCAGCCTTCGGAGACATCTTCAACCGCGGCAAAATCGACATCGTCGTCAGCAACATGGACGGCGTCCCCGTCCTGCTCAAAAACGTCAACGACGACCACAACCACTGGATCGAGCTCCACCTCATCGGCGGCGTCAATCCCAAGACCGGCAAGAAGAGCCCCAAAGATGCAGTCGGCGCCACCGTCTACCTCACCGCCGGCGGCATCCGCCAGCGCAACGACGTCCTCTCAGGCGGCTCCTACCTCTCCTCCAACGACTTCCGCCTTCACTTCGGCCTCGCCGACTCCACCAAAGTCGACTCCGTCGAAATCCACTGGCCCAGCGGCCAGGTCGAAAAACTCACCCTCCCCAACATCGACGACATCCTCACCATCGAAGAAGGCAAAGGCATCACCGCCAGCTTCAAGAAAGACGGCAAATAGCCAAGGGGCGCGGCAAACCAACACCGCGCCCCCTCAGTCCCTGACCCCTGATCCCTGACCCCTAAGAAAGTCCCTTCCCAATATCCATCGACGGCGAAATCGGATTTCGCTCATCGATATAAGCCTCAATCACTTCCTCAAGCAGCCCCTTCGCCGCCAGAATAAACTCCACCGCGTCCCGCCCCGCGCCCTGCCCGCCGGCATGCTCGGTAATGTAGTGCGCCGCCGCCTTCACCTGCGGCCGTGCATTCGCCACCGCAATCGCCAGCCCGCACTCCCGCAGCACCGGCAGGTCAATCACGTCGTCACCCACAAACGCAATCTCCTCCAGCCCCACGCCTTCCTGCTCCATAATCTTGCGCACGGCCTGCATCTTGAACGCCTGCCCCATGTAGCAGAACTCCAGCTTCAAATCCCGCGCCCGCAGCGCCACAGTCTCCGAGACCCGCTTGGTGATGAACCCGCTCTTCATCCCGCCCAGCCGCGCCAGGCTGAACGCCGTCCCGTCATGCGCATGGAAGCCCTTGGCCTCCACCATCGACGTTGACTGTATCCCGTACCCGGCCTTCCCGTCGTGGCCTTCCAACTGCTTCTGCGCAGCCTCGCCCACGCCCGCCGGTGCCGGAAACAGCCAAATCCCGCCGTCCGTCATCACACCGTCCACGTCAAACAGCACAATCTTGATCCGACGCGCCCGCTCCTCGGGCGTCAGCCCTGCCTTGCTCACAATCTCTTCACTCATCCCTCAATTGTAGCCGCCACCCGCTTCCCGCCAGCCCTACAATCAATCCATGCCGCCGCCCGACAACCCGCCCCAACCCGACAACCCCGCCGACCCCCTCGACTTCCTCCCCAACGACGACGAGTACTACATGGAAAACGGCTTCATGGTCTTTACTGAGGCCTACCACCTCCGCCGCGGCTACTGCTGCAAATCCGCCTGCCGCCACTGCCCCTACGGCTTCCGCAAAACTTCTCCCGGCCCCGCCTGACCCCTGACCAATATTCTATTCACTCCCCCCGCACCACCACCGCAAACCGCGGAAACCCAAAGCTCCCCCCCGCATCATCCACCACATTCAGCTGCCCCACATAGCTGCCCGCCTTCAGCTCTGCCAGCGGAACTACAAACTCAAGCACCACCGCATCCCGCTCCGGCACGCTCACCGTCGTCGCCACCACCGCCGGCGTCTCATACACCTTCGTCGTCCCGCTCATCAGCTCCAGGCTTCCCAGCACCCGCACGGCATTCTTCGCCGGCTTCGGACCGCCCTCCGCCGCCTTCACGCGCGCCGCCCCATACACCTCGCACAGCAGATGCAACTCCTGCCCCACCCGGAAAACATGGCTGATATTCGGCACCAGCTCCTGCCCGTTCCGCACCAGCGGCCCGGCATCCTTCGCGGCCTTCACCGCAACCGTCTGCGCTGCCAGCACCACGCTGCTCAGCTTCAGCGCCTGCTTCCGCATATCCGGCAGCACAATCTCCGTTTCAAACGAACCCATCTTCCCCGTCTGGTTTTCCCGCACCACAAACTTCACGCCGTACTTGCCCGGCGGCAAATTAAAGCTCGTCGTGTACTGGATATTCTTCTGCCGCGCCTGCTGCTCCTGGCTCACCGCCAGCTTCACCGTCTCCCGCACCCGCCCAATCGGCCGCTTCCCCTCATCCAGCACCTCGCCCACCACATCCAGCGTCGCCTTGTCCTTGTCCCCGCCCGCCACAAACGGAATCTGCGACCCCGGCACAATCAGACTCACAGGCACATAAAACCGCCGCTCATCCAACTGGAAGAAATACGTCTCCAGGTACATCGCCACATCGGTTGCGGGCAGCTCATCCCCCAGTTGCTCCTCCAGTTGCCGCTCCCGGTCTTCCCTGCCGGCATGCAGATAATCCGCCTGCGCGTAATACCCCTGCCGATACTCCAGCTTCAATCCCGGCCGATTCACCTTCACCGTCAGCCGCCGATACTTCCCATCCTTCGCCCCGTTGGTCGGATGATACCCAATCACGTAATACGCGCTGGTATCCTTCTGCACCTGCGCAAACGCCGGCGCAAAGTCATTCGAGTCCAGAAACGCCTTGCCCCCCGTATCCGCCGATAACGTCGTCAGCGTCTCCTGCGAGGCAAAATTCGCATTCATGTTGTTCTGTATCGCCCCGCCGTTGTACGCCCCGGTCCCCCGCAAACTCCCCGTTGAGGCATCCCCCACCGGACTCACCGCCTGCAATCCCCGCGCGTCCACGCTGTACACCGCCAGATTCGACCGCACCGCCGCCTGAATCGCCGCCCGCAGCGACGCCTGATTCTCCACCCCATCCCGCGTCAGCCCGCCCGAAAAATACAGCAGCGACTTCCGCTGGTTCACCCCTTCCAGCGACTTCGCAATCGTCCGCAGCGCCAGCAGTTCCCGGTCCGTATTGATGTCGTTGTACTCGCTCTCGTCCGCCGTGTATCCGCTCGCATCCTCCACCTGGTTGCTGCTCGCCGTCGCCCCCTGCGCAAACCCCGCCCCTGCCGTCCCGTTGTAGATGCCCACCTTCGCCGCCAGCATCTCCCGGTCGCTCGAAAAATCCTGATCCACCCGCAGCCCCGTATCCAGGCTCACCAGCGCTACCAGATCCGCCGCCTGCATCTTCGACTTCAGAAAATCCCTCGCCGCCGCCACCGCCCGGTCCAGATCATCCGGCTGCATGCTCGTCAAATCAAAGAAAAACACAATCAGCCGATGGTTCTTCAACTCCTCCGGCCGCACGCTCCCCTTCCCCGCTCCCCCCGGCAACCCGGCCGTCACTCCCCGCACCGTCGCCTCATCCAGCGGCTTTGCCCGGTCCACGCTCTCAAAGTCAAAGCTCGCAATCCCCTGCGCCTTCCCATCCTCCAGCACCGTAAAATCAGCCTGCGTCAGCCCCTCCACCACCGCGCCCGTCTTCCCATCCCGCACCACCACATTGGTCAGCACCAGGTCCGACTCTTCCCGCAACACAAACCCGATGTCCTGCCCGCCGCCCGCCTGCTGCGCCGCCACCGGCACCACAAACCCCGGCCACGCCAGCGCGCACACCAGCCCCATCGCCATCCCCCGCCGCCACGCTGCCGTCTGCTCTCGCATCCCCACTCCAAACCTCAACCAATCCCGCTAACCTGCTACCGCGAAGCGCTAACTCGCCAACCCGCTAAAACCGGAACCTCGCCTGAAACGTAAACTGCCGCATCCCCGTCGCACTCGTCACCTGCCCAAACGTCCGTGAATCCACCGTCGTATCCACCCCGGCATACTGCACCGTGTTGAAAACATTGCTCGCCGAGGCCCGCAGCTCCAAACTCCGCGTATCCCCCAGCGACGCCGTCTTCGACAGGCTCATATTGTTCTGCACCGTCCCCGGCCCCGCAATCGAGTTCCGCGACGCCGTCCCAAACTGCCCTGCCGGCGCCTTGAACGCGCCCGTGTTGAACCACTCCGTCACGCTCCCCGCCCCAGCCCCCAGCGAAACCCCACCCACCCGGTCCGGCCGCAGCGTACCCGCCGTTCCATTCGCAACGTCCCCCGTCTGCGCCGCATACCTCGGCGTCAGCGGAGTCCCACTGGCAAACACAAAACTCCCCGAAACGCTCCACCCCTCCACAATCCTGGCCACCGTCCCGCCCTTCGTCAGCCAGTACTTGTCCGGCCCAAACGGCAGCTCAAACACATAATCCCCCGTCACCTTCTGCCGCACGTCAAAGCTCGAGTTCCCCTCTTCCGCCCGCAAATTCTGCCAGTTCTGCGCCACCACTGTCGAAGTCCCGCCCACCGAACCCGCATCGTCAATCGAGTGCGAGTACTGGTACGTCGCCCCCAGCGACACCCCATGCTCCATCCGCTTCCGCAACCGCACCGTTCCCGCTTCAAATCGCGAACTCGCCTCAGACTGCTCGTAGTTGAACAGCACATCCCCCGCCAACCCATACGGATTCACCTGGCTTCCCGGCCGCGGCGCACTCGTAATATCCAGGTGCGTCCCCTTCGATCCGTTGTAGCCCACATTCAGCACAATCCCCTTCGGCAGCGTCTTCTGCACATCCACGTTCCACGTCTGCACATACGGCAGCGTGTAGTGCGGCTCCAGCGCATAGGTCGCCGGCTGCTTCGCCTCCACCACCGGGAAAGCGTCCGCCAGCGCAATCGGCGCACCCGCGCTCGCCACGTTCGTCTGCACATTCGCCCACGGAGCCTGGTGCGCCATCGCCGTTGCAAACGTCGCATACTGCCCGTTGTTGAAGTTCATCCCATAGCCGGCCCGCACCACCGTCTGCCCCTTCAGCCTCCACGCCAGCCCAAACCGCGGCGCCAGCCCCGCCCGGAACGGATACACCAGCCCCGCCGGCAAACCCGAACACAGCCCGCCCTGGCAACCCGGCGTCACCGTCCCCACCTGGCTGAAATCCCCACTCACTCCCAGCTCCGCCAGCCGGTCGTACTTCTCCGCATACGGCGAAAAATACTCATACCGCAGCCCGTAGGTCAGGCTCAGCGCTGGCAGCACCCGCCAGTCATCCTGCGCAAATACATCCCACACATTCTCCCGCAGATAACTCTTCTTCACGCTAGCGTTGATCGACGACTCCTCCGGCAGCCCCGCAATCAGGTCTCCCACCGCCGTCCCCGTCGCCGCCCCCGTAAAGTACAGTGTCCCCGTCGCATTCGCCCCGCCGAGCACATCCTGGTGCACCCGCCGAAAGTCCCCTCCAAACCGGTAATTATGTTTCCCATGCCCCCAGCTCAGCGCCTCCGTCAGCGAAATCGTCTGGTTCACCCGGACACTCGGCTGCTGCTCGCTCAGCCCGCTGGTAAACCCCGTCAGCACCACATTCGGCACGCCAAAGTTCAATGCATCCGTCGTCAGCAGCCCGCCCCCGGGCCCGCCAATCCCCAGCCCCGCCGCCACATTCTCGCTCGTTCCCGTATAGAAGTTTTTCGCCTGGCTCTGGCTGCGGTTCCATCCCGCCTGCAGGTTGTTGTTCAGCTTCTTGTACCCAAGCGAATAACCCAGCTGCACGCTGTAGCTATCCGTCGCCGTCTTCCCGCCCAGTTTCGGAAACAGATTCAGATTCTCCCCAGCCGAGTGGCTCCAGTTCCCATTCCCGTTCACGCTCTGCCGCACACCCTGCTGCGTCTGGTTCCGCTTTCCGCTCCCGGTGCCGCCCTGCCCGCCCATGCGCGACAGCAAACTCGCCCCGTTCGCGCCCAACCCGCGCATATACCGCAGCCCCGCCTGCGTCTGGTTTTGCTGTGCCGTCGAGGCAAAGTAGTAGTTGTACCCCGCTCCCGTCGGCTGGCTCAGGTTCGGCATCGGGAAATACGCCAGCAGCTTGCACCCCGGCGGCGTCGCCCCGCCCGCACATCCCGCCCGCTCCGCCCCATCCGGAACCTGCGCGTACTGGTCAAACGGCGTCGAGTTCCGCTGCCCGCTCAGCGTTAGAAACACCGTCTCCTTCCCGCTCGGCTTCGTCACCCCAGGCAAATACGGTTGCCCCATCAGCGTCAGCCCAAACCGGTTTGTCCCATTCTGCGGCTGCCTCTGCGCACCCGCTCCCGCAGCACCCGGCAGCGTAAACGGCAGCGCATTCAGCGCCGAGTTTCCCCCCGTCCAGAACACCGCTCCATGCGGCTGATCCGGCCTGAAATTCCGAAAGCCTCCCCGGCCTCCGCCAAAACCCCCACCCCCTGGCCCTCCCCCAAAACCGCCCATCATCGCGCCCAGATCGCCCCCGCCAAAGCTCCCGCCCAGTTGCGTCCGAACCGTCTCCATCACATCCCGCAGCCGGTCCTGGTCCATCCCCGCCAGCGGGCTCACCTGCCCGGCCTGCCCCGTCACCGCCACAGAATCCGTCCCAAACGCCTGATTCCCCGCCGCTCCCGGCGTCGAAACGCCGCTCGCCGTCGTCCCGCCCTCAGCCGCCTCAGTCCCCGCGCCCAGCGAACTCAGCAACCCCACACTCGCCAGCCCATTTGCTGCCAGCGCCCGCACCGCCTGGCTCACATCCACTCCGCTGGCCGCATCGGCCTTGGCCACCCGCGAGGCCAGTTCCAGCGCAAAATCCACCACCTGCTCGCGCCCCGCCGTAGCATTCAGCAGCGCCTCATGGGTCGCCGGCGCAAATGCCAGCAGCTCCGCTCGCACCACATACCGCCCATTCGCCGGAATCTGCATCCGCCACGCGCCTGTCACATCCGTCGTCGTCGCGTACCGCTTGCCCGTCAGCGTATTCGTCGCCGTCACCGTCACGCCGGGCAGCGCCACCGTCCCCGCCTTCACCACCCCGTGCAGCACCCCGCCGGCCACCGCAGCAACCTGTGCCGGCACCGGCGTTGCCACCTGCTGCCCCAGCCCGGCGCACACCACCGCCAGCCCCAGCCCCGCGCACACCACCGCGGCCCGGCAGCTCTCAAGCCACCGCCAGCCCACCTGTTCCCGTACGCTACCCAGGGTCTCCCGAGCCATCCGTCTCAACTCCCATTCCACCCAACACCCAGTTGACGCACCAGCCATCCCAAATGTTTACCCAATCCCGCCATTTCTCCCCGCACCGCCCGCCATTGCGCAGTCTTTCCGCCAAATCCCCCCGCAGAGTAACCAAATCAGGTTCCCCCTGCCCCCAATATTTCTTGCCAACCTTCCACCCGCATGTTAACTCTTAATACAAAACTGGAATCTCAGCTCCGGGGCGCAATCCTTCCCCCCGGGCGGAAGCAGCAGGGCAAAAACAATGCAGATTGGTACCGTCATCCGCGGCCATCGCCTCCATAAGGGACTCTCCCAGGGCGATATCGAGAAAAAGACAGGGTTACTCCGCTGCTACCTCTCCCGCGTGGAAAATGGCCACACCATCCCCTCGCTCGATACCCTCTCCAAAATCGCCGTGGCCCTCGAAGTCCCCATCTCCCAGTTCTTCTCGGAAGATTCCGTCACCCGCGACCTAAACACGCAGAAGCTCTCCGACGAGGAACTCCGCTTCCTCACCCAAATCCGCCGCTATTCCACCAATCTCAATGAGAGCGACCGCAAGCTCCTGCTCGCCATGGTCAAGAAATTCGCCGCCACCGCCGTCCGCTAACCCAGAAAACTGCCCCAGTCCCTGTCTTTCACTTCCCCGGGAACGCATTGCTCAGGTAAAACCCGAACAACACCAGAATCCCCGTCAGCAGACCCACCGCCATCCGCCGCCGCAGCACAAACAGCTCCACCGGCGAGCCCTTTCTTGGCACCATCGGCAGCGCAAAGATCATCCCGCCCACACACCCCCCCAGGTGCGCCATGTTGTCAATCTGCACGCTGCTCGTGAACGTGTTCGCGCCAAAACCAATCGCAAAATTCGCCAGCGCAAAATAAATCACATACCGTCGCAGCCCAGCCAGCTCCGCCGCCGGCACCGGCAATCGCGGCGACTTCAGCAGCACAATCAGCAGTCCTGCCAGCCCGAATACCGCTCCGGAAGCACCCGCGCCCACAATGCCGCCCAGCCCGCGCGCCTCGTTCACGCCCACGCTCAGCAGGTTGCCCGCCGCCCCCGCCAGAATGTAAGCCGCCACCACGCCCAGTGGCCCAATCAGCGGCTCGCCCAGCAGCCCCAGGTTCCACAGGCACCACATGTTCGTAATCAAATGCACCGCGCCCACATGCACAAACATCGCGGTCACAATCCGCCACCACTCGCCATGCAGCACAATGTCAGGATTGTTCGCGCCCCACTGCATCAACTGGTCACCGGTCGGATTCGTGATCGATACGCCCTTCAGCACCATCGCCACAAACACCAGGCAGTTCACCGCCAGCAGCAGATACGTCGCCGGCGCAAAGGCCCATGACCGTCCGCCCCGACGAGCTTCCGGCAGCGGCGCACGCTCATAGCGCTCATTCCCGTCAGGGGGCAGCAACTCCGGCATCTCGCTTGGGACCTTCGGTTGGGGGTGGTAACTTCCCATAGCTCTACTCTACGCCACCCATAAAAACATGGCCCACCATCTGAAACACTCGATTACGGCTTGGCATCCGGATCATGGCTCTCCTGCTTCGCCAGCCGCGTCCGCGCATTGTCCAGCTTCTTCTGCACCTTCGCCACCTCGCCCGTCTCCACATCCGCCTGCGCGCTCCGAGCATATTCCTTCAGGCTCAGCTCCCACTGCGCAGCCGCCAGCCGAATCCGGTTCGTCTTCTCGTACAGGTCGCCCAGGTGGTCATGCACCGTCGGGTCGGTGCTCGTCCGCTCCACCGCCTTGCGCAGATTCTCCTCTGCCGGCTCATACTCGCCCAGCTTGAAGTAAACCCACCCCAGCGAATCCAGATACGCTCCGTTCATCGGCTCAATCTCGACTGCCTTCTTGATCAGCTTCAGCGCATCCGCATACCGCGTCGTCTTGTCCACCAGCAGATATCCAAGATTGTTCAGCGTCAGCGCGTTGTTCGGGTCAATCTCAAGCACCTTGCGGAAGTTCTGCTCCGCCACGTCGTACTTCTTTTCGCGCTCCGCCAGTGAACCCTTCTGGAAGTACAGATTCAGCTTGTCCTCGGGCGTCGTCGCAAACGGCTCCGCCTTGCCCAGCGCCTCGTCAGCTTCCTTCCAGTGCTTCAGCCGCAGTTGAATCTGCGATATCTGCAGATACACCTCGCGGTCGCTCGTCGCGTTTTTCAGCATCCCGTTGGCAATCGCCAACCCCTCATCCAGTTTCCCCGTATCCGCCAACTGCCACGCCAGCAGCAGCTTCAGCTCCCGGTTCTCAGGATTCGCAGCCACAGCCTTCCGACACGCCGCCGTCGCCTCGTCAAACATCTTCGCGTCCCGGTAGGTATCCACCTGCGCCTGGTATCCGCGAACCGCCTGCTCCCCACCCAGATCCACCATCTTCTGGTACGTCGCAATCGCATCCGCCGTCTTGTTCTGCTCGTGATACACCGCGCCCAGCCGCTCCAGAAAAATCGCCCGGTTCGCCTTCTCCTCGCTCGTATACGCGCCGTTCGCATGCTCGGTCAGGTCCACCATCTTCTTGTAGACCTCCACCGACTCGTCATACCGCCCCAGCACATCCAGCAGCAGACCCTCGTTGTAGCCCGACTCCAGATTCTCCGGCTCCTTCGCCCGCGACTTCCGAATCGTCGTCAGCGCTTCCTCATAATTTCCCTGCCGCCGCTCAATCTCTGACACCCGGTTCAGGCTCGCCGTATCCTCCGGGTCCGCCGCCAGCAGCTTTTTGAACTCATCCAGCGCCGCATTCAGCTGGTTGTCCGCCAGCAACGCCTGCGCCAGCGAGTGAACCGCATCCAGATTCTCCGGCTCCATCGCAATCGCCGCGCGGTAAGCCTCAATCGCCTTCTTGTTCTCCTTCAGCTCCTCATACGCCGAACCCAGCGCAAACTCAATCTTCGTCGTCCGGTTCGCCTCCGGCACCGCCGCCAGCAGCTCCGCCGCCCGCTTCAGCTCCTTGTTCTCCGCATACAACCGTGCCAGGTTCAGCACCGCGTCTTCGCTCGCCGGTTCAATCGCCTGCGCCGCCTTGAACTCCGCCTCAGCCTTCTCCGTTTCCCGTTTCATCCCATACAGCTGGCCCAGCAGCAGATGATTCTCCAGACTCTTCGGCTCCAGCACCACCACCCGCGCGTACTCCACAATCGCCTGGTCCAGCGCCTGGTTTGCCGCCGACACACCCGACCCCGGTCCCGGCCCCTGCTCCTGGCTCAGCGACCGCAGATACAGCCTGCCCAGCAGCTTGTGCGCCTCCAGATTGCTGTCATCCTGCTTCAGCAGCCCCCGAATCGTGCTCATCGCCTCGGTCTTGTGCTGCGTCTTCAGGTACATCTCCGCCAGCGCAAGGGTCAGACTCTCCGACCCCGGATCAGCATTCAGCGCCAGCTTGTATTCCTCAATCGCCCGGCTCGCCAGGTCCATCCGTCCCTGCGTCGTCGCCTGCTCGTCGTAGCCGTCAGCCAGCATCGCGTGGTAATACGCCGTCGCACGGTCCACCCCAGCCTGCGCCGCAGCCTTCGCCGCCGGCACTGGAGCCACCACCACTTCGCCCGGCGTCGCCGCCGTCTGGCCACCCGCCGCCAGCAGGCTTGCAATCCCAAGCACTCCCACCGTTGCTGCTGCACGCATCCGATTCTTCTCTGCCCGCTTGCTCTCTGACGTAGCCAAATCTGCTCTCTTCCCTGCCTCGGCCGTCCGCGCATGCCTTCCCGGCACACAAAAAACAGCCCGGTATTCACCCTGTTCACACGGCTTCGCGCGCTTCCGCACTACCCCGTCTGTCATTGGACGATTGTATCGCGCAAATGGTTCATCTGGCCCGGTCCCCCGAGGCCACTTTCCCGCCTCACGCGCAGCGAATCCCCTGCTGCTGCCGCAGCTGCTCCACCTGCCGCTCCAGCACCGCCGCCTGCCGCTCCAGCCGCGCCACCAGCCGCACCCCCAGCGCCGCCTCTTCCCCCTCTGCCGCCACCTCGCCCACCACCCCATCTCCGCTCGCAGCGCCAGCCGGCCCGCCACACCGCAACTGCCGCTCCACCCCGCCAATCGCCCCCGCAACCGCTCCCAGCCGCCCCTGCACCCCAGCGCTCGCCTTCCACTCCGCAGCACCGTTCAGCGTCGTCATCGCCGTCACGCTCTGCGCAAATCTCCGCAGGTACGTCGCCACCGCCAGTGCCGCCTCCGCCCCTTGCCCCTTCCGGCTCCAGCGCTCCGCCATCATCCGGTCCAGCGACTCCTCCACCGCGTTATGCGCCAACCCTGTCGCCCGCCGCGCCTGCGCCAGTTGCCGGGTTCGCGGCTCGCCCGTCGCCCAGCTCTCCAGCAGCGCCTCCACATACCGCCGGTTCGCCTCCAGGCTCGCCACCAGGTAGCTCCCCGCCCGCTCCCGCTCATAGCTCGGGAACAGCACCCGCATCGCCCCCAGCGCCACCAGCGCGCCCACCGCCGTATCGCCCACCCGCACCAGCGCCAGTTGCCAGTCCCCCGGATACGGCAAATACGCCAGCACAAACACCGGCGTCAGGAAAAATGCAAACACCGCATAATTGATCGGCAAAAACGTCAGGCAAAGCACTGACAGCGGAAACAGCACCACCGCCGTCAACAGCTTTGTATGCAGCACAATCGCCAGCACCGCCGCAAACACCCCGCCCGCCACCGTCCCCACCGTCCGCTCCAGCCCCCGCCGCATCGTGCCGCTCACATACGGCTGCAGCACAATCAGGCTCGTCATCAGCAGCCAGTACCCATGGTCCAGCCGCAGCGTATGCACAATCCCCACATCCACCATGCACACCAGCGCCACCCGCACCGCATGGCGCAGCAGCAGCGAATCCTTGCGGAAATGGCTCCGCAGATTCTCCGGCCGCCATCCCTCCCGCAGCCGCGCCATCCGCTCCCGCACATGACTGCCCTTGGCCGCCAGCACAGCAGTCTTTCCTTCTCCCAGCCGCAACGCCGCCGCCGCTTCCACCGCCGTCTCCATCAGCAGCAACCCCTCAGCCACCTGTCCCCGCAGCAGTTCATCCCACCCCGTCTCACCCAGCCGCTGCGGCAACTCCGCCAGCCGCCTTCGCCGCTCTCCGGCCTCCGTCCGCGTCACCTCCACCCGCTTCCGCAGCACCCCGGCCACCCACTCTTCGGCCTCCAGCAGTTCATTCAGCCCTGCGGCTCCCTCGCCGCCCGCCATCCCCGCACTGCCCCCCAGCGCCTCCATATGCTCGGCCAGCGCCACGCTCCGCCCCAGCAGCATATCCGCAGCCTCCAGCAGCACCACCATAAAGCTGCTCTGCACGCTCTCCGCCCGCGTCTCCGCCCTGACGCTCGCCACCGACTCCCACGCCGTCTCCAGGCTCGCCCGCAGCCGCCGCTGGTGGTGCTTCGCCAGCCGGTGCCACAGCGCCGGTCTCACCCGCTCCCGCTCCGCAAGCTCCCGTATCCCCTTCTGGAAGCTCGCCAGCGCCTCATAACAGTCCCCCACAGCATTCCGCGCCGGCCGGTACGGGTCAAACGGCCACAGAACGAGCGATATCACCATCGCCCACACCCCGCCCGCCAGCAGCATACCTCCCCTCAACCCAGCCGCCTTCCAATCAGCCTCCGGCGCGCCCAGCCCGCAAATGTAAATCACCTGCACCAGCAGCCCGCTCCCCGCAAACGCCGGCCCCAGCACCCCCAGATAACTCCACAGAAAACAGAAAATCCCCGTCACCGGCAGTGCCAGCCACAGGTTGCCCCCCACCAGCGACCCCACCGTCAGCCCCAGCGCTCCCCCCAGCGACAGCAGACTCAGCCGCGTCAGCCGAATCCGGTACGGCCCCCCAGCATCCGAGATAATCGCCTCAAACCCGCCCAGCGCCGCCCACCCCAGCGGTGCAAATCCCGTCACATCCACCGCCGCCAGCGGCACACACAGCGCCGCCCCGGCCCGCAACCCGCGCGCCCAGTCCATCTGCCGTGCCAGCGCCGCGCCATCCCGCGCCAGCCCCGTCACCCACTCCCGAACTGAGATTCCCCTCTTCATCTGTACCTGTGCCCTTGACCCGGAAATCCACCCCCGGGGGTGCCCCCGGTCCCTCGCACCTGGAGACCGGGGATTGACATACTCCCTGTCGCTCTGCAAAAACGGCACGGCCTCAGCCGTGCCGCAATTGCCATCCAAACACCCGCCATCAATGCTTGAAGTGCCGCATCCCGGTGAAAACCATCGCCACGCCCAGCCGGTCCGCCGCCGCAATCACCTCGGCATCCCGTACCGAGCCGCCCGGCTGAATCACCGCCGTCGCGCCCTCGTTCACCACCGTCTCCAAACCATCCGCAAACGGGAAAAACGCATCGCTCGCCGCCACGCAGCCGGCCAGCGGCAGTGCCGCCTTCATCGCGCCAAACCGCGCCGCATCCACCCGGCTCATCTGCCCGGCGCCCACGCCCACCGTCTGCCCGTTCCGCGCATACACAATCGCGTTCGACTTCACATGCTTGCAAATCCGCCACGCAAACAGCAGACTCTTCAGCTCTTCTTCGCTCGGCTGCCGCTGCGTCACCACCTTCAGCTCCGCCGCCTTCACGCTGCCCGTGTCCGCATCCTGCAGCAGCATTCCGCCGCTTACCTGCTTGGCCACCGGCTTCGCCGCCGCGCTCTTCACCAGCACCAGCCGCAGATTCTTCTTCGCCGCAAAAATCTCCAGCGCTTCTGCCGTAAATCCCGGTGCCGCAATCGCTTCCACAAACAGCTTCGCAATCTGCGTCGCCGCCGCCGCATCCACCTCGCGGTTAATCCCAATTACTCCGCCAAACGCTGACACCGGGTCCGCCGCCAAGGCCTTCTCATAGGCATCCAGCACCGTTCCGCCCGTCGCCGCCCCGCACGGATTTGTATGCTTGATAATCGCCACCGCCGGCTCGTCAAACTCTTCCGCCAGTGCCCAGCACGCATCCAGATCCACCAGGTTGTTGTAGCTCAGTTCCTTGCCCTGCAGTTGCTGCGCTCCGGCCACGCCCAGTCCGGTTCCGTCCGCATACAGCGCCGCCCGCTGGTGCGGATTCTCTCCGTATCGCAAATGCGTCGCCAGCGGCAGGTTAATCCGCAGCACCGGCGGCAAAGCCTCCGCCTGGAACACCACCGCCTCTTCCGGCTCCGGCGCCGTCGTCACCTGGTCCAGCGCATTCGCAATCGCCGTGTCATACGCCGCAGTCGTCGCAAACGCCTGCTTCGCCAGCCGCCACCGCGTCGCACGGCAAAGCCCGCCTCCAAACTCCTCCAGCTCCGCAGCCAGCGCAGGATACTCATCCACCCGCGTCACAATCGCCACGTCCTCAAAGTTCTTCGCCGCAGACCGCACCATCGACGGTCCGCCAATATCAATGTTTTCGATAAGGTGCCCAAACGCCACACCCGCCTGCGCCGCCGTCTTCTCAAACGCGTACAGGTTCACCACCACCATGTCGATCGGCAATATCCCGTGCTCGGCCACCGCAGCCTCGTGCTCGGCCTTCCCGCGGATATAGAGCAATCCCCCATGGACACGCGGATGCAACGTTTTGACGCGCCCATCCAGCATCTCCGGGAAACCCGTCAACTGGCTGATGTCCTTCACGTCGAGCCCTGCCTCACGCAGCGCCTTCGCCGTCCCGCCCGTGCTGATCAGCTCCACGCCCAGCCCCGCCAGCACCTTCGCAAACGCCACCAGCCCCGTCTTGTCCGTCACGCTCAGCAGCGCCCGGCGAATCTTCTTCGTTGTCTCCCGAACTGTCTCTTCGTTTCCCACGGCAACACCCGCATTTCCATAGAAATACCCGGACCAACCCGGGCCGAGGCGCTTCAATAGCCTACCTTTCAGGGTACACGCTTCCCCACCCACGCACACACTCCAGCGAGCCGGGGATCGCTCCCCGGCCCGCCGCCCTCTTGCTTGATTCCATTACTGCTGGTGCTTCGCCGCGCTCGCCGCGTACAGGTCCACGTTCACCTTGTCCACCAGTGCAGAGCCTGTATCGATAAACGTCGGATAATCCGCAAACGGATCCGCGCTCGCGTCCTTCGGGAACGCCGCAGGCTTGTTGTGGAAGACCTCGTCCAGCTCCTTCAGCCCCACATACGCCATCGTGTACGGCTTCTGGCTCAGCGTCGCCTCAATCGTTCCGTCCTTGATCTCAGCCAGCGTCTCCTGCTCCACGTCCATGGCAATCACTACCCGGTCCATCGACTTCTGCCTGCGCACCGCATCCGCCACGACTTTGCCCGACGCCGCCTCCAGGCATACAAACGCCGCCACTCGAGCCGGCCCTTCCTGCGCCAGGTACTGCATCGCGTTATCAAACGCATTCCGCGCGTCGCCCTTGATATTCACCACGTCGATGATGTGAATATCCGGATGGCTCGCAAACGCATCCTTGTAACCCGCCAGGCGCTCGTCCAGGTTCGGCTGGCCAGGCATCGAGAAAAACACGACATTCCCTCGCCCGCCAATCTTCTCCACCACCCGCTGGCCACCCAGCCTGCCCGCCGCCATGTTGTTCGTACCGATAAAGAACAACCGGTGGCTGCTCGGCGCATCCGAGTCAAACGTAATCACCGGAATCCCGGCATCCATCGCCGCATCAATGCCCGACTTCAGCAGCGCTTCATCCGCCACCGAAATCAAGATCCCCGAGGGCTTCGCCGCAATCGCCGTCTTCAGCTCTGCCAGCTCCGCCGCCGGATCATAGTTGCTCGGCCCCACAATTTTCGCCGTCACCTTGTAGTGATCCGCCGCCTGCTGGAATCCCGCCGCTGCCGTCTTCCAGTAAGTCAGCGATAAGTTCGCAGCAATCATGTAATAGGTCTCTTTTGCAGAGTGCCGCTCACAACTCGTCGTCACCAGCACAGCCGGTGCCAGCGCAAGGATCAAGAGCTTTCGCATCATTGGCATATTTTTCCCCTCCAAAGAGAATCAAGACAGACACACTAAAAATAGTTATGGCCGACGCATACTCCAACTCACTCGGACCATGCGCCAGTCGGCTGCAAAAGAACGGATGAGCATACTCCCGTTCCCTCCCCATGTCCAGCACCGCCCAAATCTCTTTTTCCTGCGCTTCAGGACCCTTTCGCACCAATTTGCTCATCCCCGCCCGCAATGCGATTTACTCTGAATGTGCGTTCTTTGCCAGGGGAGCAACCACACCATGCCTGACCTTTGCAACCCCAGCTTCCTCCTTCCCGCCGCCCTCGCCGTCCCCGGCGACGACCACGACCCCCTCGCCGCGCGCCAATATCCTGAGCCGCCCCATCCCTACCGCGCACCCTTCTCCCGCGACTACTCCCGCATCCTCCACGCCCGCGCCTTCCGCCGCCTCGCCGGCAAAACCCAGGTATTCACCCGCCGCCCCGCGGAAAGCGATCACGTCCGCAGCCGCCTCACCCACACCCTTGAAGTTGCTCAGGTCGCCCGCACCACCGCCCAGGTCCTCAGCCTCAACCCCCAACTCGCGGAAACCCTCGCCCTCGTCCACGACATCGGCCACCCGCCCTTCGGCCATGCCGGCGAAAAAGCCCTCGACGAAGCCCTCCGCGCCCACGGCCTCGGCTTTGACCACAATCTCCACGCCCTCCGCATCGTCACCGGCTTTGAAGACCGCTACCCCGGCTTCCCCGGCCTCAACCTCACCCTCGGCGTCCGCGAGGGCATCATCAAGCACTCCCGCGATTACACCGAGTCCGCTCATCCCGAGCTCGCCAGCTACTTCCTCGCCCAGTTCCCACCCCTCGAAGCCCAGCTCATCGACATCGTCGACGAAATCGCATACCTCACCGCCGACATGGAAGACGGCCTCGAATCCGAAATCCTTCACCTGCCCGAGCTCATCGCCGAGGTCGACCTCTTCGCCGAGTTCTACTCCGCCGTCCACGCCCAGTACCCTGCCGCCCCTGCCCGCCTCCTCACCTACGAGGCCCTCAAGCGCATGATGAACGCCCTCGTCACCGACCTCATGCAAACCGTCGTCTCAGAAGTCCAATCCCTCGGCATCCAATCCCTCGCCGACGTCCGCCAGGCCCCCCATCGCCTCGCCCGCCTCAGCCACGGAATGGAAGAGCGCCGCCGCCTCGCCAAAGCCTTCCTCTTCCGCCGCCTCTACGAGTCCCCCGCCATGCTTGCCGAGCACGAACACGCCCACCAGGTCATCTCCGCCCTCTTCCGCGCCATGCTCGCCAACCCCAAAATGCTGCCCCCAGACCACCAGGCCCTCGCCGCCACCGACGGCCTCCCCCGCACCATCGCCGACTACCTCGCCGGCATGACCGACTCCTACATCGAACAAGCCTGGCAACGCCTCCGCCTCGCCCACTGACCCACCTACTTGCCCCCATAAACACCACAAGCCGCCCCAAAGGACGGCTTGCGCTTGAAACCTGCGTTCCTCATTTTTCTTTGGAGCCAGTCCACCACCTCTGCGAACTCAACAACTCAAACTGATCTCTGATCTCTGACCGCTGATCTCTGCCCCTACTGCACCTGCCCCGCCGGCCTCAATCTCCGCAAATCCAGCGCGCAATCCACCGCATTCAGCGCTGCCAGCCGCAGATTATCGCACGCCGCATAAATCCAGAACCGGCTCGTCTCCCCGCTTGTCCGCACAACCGGCGGCTCCGGCTTCAGCCACAGCAGCACATCGTTCTGCCCCACCGCGGCCACATTCGACGGCGAATCCGTCTCCTCCAGCACCAGATCCATGTGCTCGCCGCCCAGCGCGTCTTCCAGCAGTGGCAGCGCCACCGCCCGGTCCAACTCCACACACAGGCTCATCGTTATCCCGTGGAAAATCGGCGCCTGCAGCAACTGCAAGCGCAACTCCGGCAAATGCTTCCCGCCCAGCGCCTCATAGTGCCGCCGAATCCGCCGCTCAAACACCCCCAGCTGCACCGGTGCGCCCTCCCCCAGGTTCGCCAGCACGTTGAACGCCGCCTGGCTCTCAAACACCGCCTGCGGCATATTCTGGAAGCTCAGCAAACTCACCGTCTGCTGGTGCAGCTCATCCAGCCCGGCCTTGCCAAACTCGCTCGCCGGCTGCATCACCGTCGCCGACAAAAACCGAACCTCGGCCAGCTCCGCAATCTTTCCCACAATCAGTGCCAGGCTCAGCGCCGCAGCTCCGGCAGGAACCACAGCCTTCGTCAGCAAATCCGGCGACTTCTCGCCTTCCACCACCCACGGGCTCCGCACCAGCACTCCCGGCTCCTCGTCCAGCGCCCCGCTCAGGTCCAGCACCGTCGAGCCGGCCGCCAGCGCCTTCCGCCAGTACCGTTCCGTCAGTTCCTTCCGCCCCGTGAAAAACGTAAAATCCACGCCCTCAAAGGAGTCGTCGCTGATTGCCTGCACCACCGTCACTTCATCGCCAATGTGGTCAAGCTGCCCCTGGTTCTCAGCCTCTTCCAGCAGCACGAAGTTCGCCCCCGCCAGCGAAGACTCCGTCAGCGCATCCTTCAATTCCCTGCCAATCAGGCTCGTTGCCCCTGCCAGGGCGATCTTATAGCTCATGGTTTCCTGTCTGATTTGTTCGCGCGTCCAGTTCTCCCGGCTCGCCTTCCGCTTCGGCCTCAAACTGCAACTCCCGGTGCCGGATCTCTTCATCCCGCCGGAATAGCCGCCTGCGCCGCTGCCAACTGTACGCCGCCCGCGCCCATATCCCTGAAAACATGTACACCAGCCCAATCAGGAACCACGTCGCCCGTGACACCGTCGGCCACAGCAGCAGGAACAGCACAATCGCAATCACCGCCAGCAACTGAATCGGCTGCCGGTTGCCCAAATTAATCTCCTTGCCACTCCAGAACCGCCACTTGCTCACCATCAGGAATGCCAGCGTCGCCACCAGCACCAGCCACACAATCGCCAGCCACCAGTATGAGTTCGGTATCCCGTAGAACAAATGCACCGTCGAGGCGACCAGCCCAGCCGCCGCCGGAATCGGCATCCCTACAAAGTACTTCGCGCCCTTCCGTCCAGGATTTTCCGGCTCCGGATCATGGCTGATATTGAACCGCGCCAGCCGGCTCACCCCGCACAGCAGATACAGGAAGCAGATAAACGTCCCAATCTGCAGCAGGTGCGGCGCAATATTCGGGTTCGCCCCAAAATCCAGGAAGTGCAGCCCCCAAATCCACGCCAGCAGCGCCGGAGCCATTCCGAAGGTAATCGAATCCGCCAGCGAATCCAGCTCCCGCCCAAAGTCGGAAACCGTATTCGTCATCCGCGCAATCCGCCCATCCAGCGCATCAAACGGAATCGCAAAGCAAATCGCAATCGCCGCATGGTCCAGGTGCACACTCGGGTCGGCATACGGCGTCAATCCCGCCGTCACCGCATCAAAAATCTGCGTAATCGCGTAAAAGCCCAGCCCTATCCCGGCCGAGGTAAACAGGCTCGGCAGCAGAAACATCCCCCGCCGCCGTCGCGCCGCGCGCAACCTTGCCTGCGCTGGGTCCATTGCCCGTCCCCACTGCCGGTGCGGACTCACTTCCCGGCTCCCGCCTGCGGTATTGCGGCCAGCACCGTCTCGCCGCCCTTCACCTTCTCCCGCAGCTTTACCCGAATCTCCGCATCCGCCGGCACAATCACATCCACCCGCGAACCAAACTTGATCAGCCCCATCCGCTCGCCGCGCGCCACCGTCTGCCCTTCGGCCAGGTTGCACACAATCCGCCGTGCAATCAGCCCGGCAATCTGCTTGAAGGTGACTTCAATCCCCTCGCCCGCAACCGTCACCGCGCACTGCTCGTTCTCCGCCGCGCTCGCTGGGTTCATCGCATTCAGGAACAGACCCTTCTGATACCGCACAGCTGTCACCTTGCCCGCAATCGGGGTCCGGTTCACATGCACGTTGAACACGCTCAGAAACACGCTGATCCGCTGCTTCGGCCCATTCGGCGTCTCAATCCGCACCGTCTCGGTCACAACCCCGTCGCCAGGGCTCACAATCAGCCCCGCTCCGCCAGGAATCTCCCGCTCCGGGTCCCGGAAAAACCACAGGAAAAACGCCGCAAGCAGCGTCGGTACCAGTGCCCAGGGCCAGGCCGTGAGCCACACAAGGGCCGCTGCTGCCAGCAACAGTCCCGCTCCGTAGAAATAGCCGTCTTTAACCATAGATTCCAGACGATTATACGGCGCAGCAGGAACTCTGGCTTCCCGGAACCGCTTCTCCGGGCCAACTTCCCCACCGGACACACGCTCTTCGCTCCAGCAGCAACCCGCCCCTCAGCTCCCCGCCCAGGCACACAACCATCCCTTTGCGGCTCTTGTGCGCCCGCAGCAGCCCTCAGGCCCCGCCCGCGCCAACCTCCGCTCCAGGTCTCCACCCAGTTCGGGAGCCTCCAGGCTAGGCTACCGCCGCAGCTCCATGCTCCAGGGCCGAAATCAGGTCCTTCGCATGCAGCTTCAACTTCTTCAGACGGACTTCTTCCATCTGCTCTTCAACCGACAGGTAAGGTTTGGCCATCAACTCTTCAAGGCGCAGCGAATAGCGGTGATGTTCGTTCATCAAGCGCTCAATCTCTGCGCCGGAGTTCTGTGCGAGAAGTTCTTCCATACAGCACCTCACGTGTTACGGAACCTCCATATATACGCCTGCGCCCCGCCGCCTGCAAGAGACTCCCGTCACATCCCCCGCCAGCCTTGTGGAAAACCCGGAAAAACCCTTTATCTACAACCCGTCCAGCCTCTCAAACCAGCCGCATCCACATCAACACCGCATCCTCCACCGGATCCCGGTAGTACCGCGCCCGCCCGCCCGTCACCACAAAACCCGCCTGCTCATACAGCCCCAGCGCCGCCCGGTTGCTCGCCCTCACCTCCAGCACCATTTCTTCGGCGCCTGCCTCCCGCACACGCCCCGCCAGCTCCGCCATCAGCGCCCGCGCCACCCCGCGCCTTTGCCGCTCCGGCGCCACCGCAATCAGCTCCAGCTCGGCCTCTGGCCCCACCACCGTCGCCACCGCAAACCCCGCCTGCCACTCGTCATCGGCCACCAGCGCCACCCGGTGGGGATCCGCCTCCAGCACACGCCCCCACACCGCCCGGCTCCACTCCGGAGCACCCTCCAGCCGAGCGCACAGCGCAATCGCCCAATCCAGATCCGCCGCCTCCATCGCCCGCACCAAAATCATCGCGCCGCCTGCTTCGCAACCCGGTCAGCCGCCAGCGCCACCTGCGTCTTCGCGTCCGCCCCCCGCAAATAGTACCCATCCAGCTCCGCCACATCCGCAAACTCACCCCGCCGCCACGGCCCCAGCCCCAGCCGCAGCGCATCGGCAGCCGTCGGCGCGGGCGTCCGCGCCAGCTCAGCCTCCGCCACCGTCTCCAGCAGTTGCGCCACTCCCTCTTCGCAAAACGCCACCGCACCCGGCACCTGCATCCCCTGGAACTCCCCGGCCGTCACCAGCACCTCCGTCGCCGTCGCCCCATACACTCCCAGAAACACCTGCCCCCGGTGCGCATCCAGCGCCGCACAACCCGTCCCGGCCAGCTCCGCCAGCAGCTTCAGCCGGCTCACCGTCACCATCGGAACCCCCGTCGCCTCCGCCAGCGCCTTCGCCGTGCTCAGCCCAATCCGGATTCCCGTGAACGTCCCCGGCCCATCCACCGCCACAATTCCCGCCAGGTCCCTCACCGCCAGCCCCTCGGCCGCCAGCAACTCCCCAATCACCGCCACAATCCGCGCTGCAAACTCCCCACCCGCCAGCTCCACCTGCCCGGCAATCTCAACACCGCCCGCCACCACGCGCCCCAGCGCCACCGTTCCCCGCGCCCCGCACGTGTCAATTCCCAACAACACTTCGCTCATCACCCCTCCACCTCTTCCACCAGTTCCAGCAACACGCCGCCGGCCGCACTCGGATGCACAAACACATACCGGTGCCCGCCCGCGCCCACCCGCACACGCTCATTTACCAGCCGCACGCCCTTTTCCTGCAAATCCTTCACAACTCCATCCAAACCCCGCACTCGCAGCGCCACATGATGCAGCCCCGGCCCGCGCTTCGCCAAAAATCTCCCCACCGCCGACTCCGCCACCGTCGCCTCCAGCAGCTCAATCCGGCTCTCGCCCAACCCCACCATCGCCACCCGCACCTTCTCCGCCGCAATCTCTTCCGGCTCACCCACCTGCGCCCCCAGCAGCCGATACACCCCCGCCGCCTCCGTAATCGACCCCACCGCAATCCCCAAATGATCCAAAACCGGCCCCGACGGCAACTCAGGTATCCGGGCAATCTCCCTGGGCTTTCCTGCACCCTTCTCCGCGACAAGCATCTGCACCCGGGCGGTAGGCCGGGGCTTTAGCCCCGGCAATCCCGACTCTTTCCCTTGAAATGCTGGGGCTTTAGCCCCTGAGGGAAACCCCACCAGCACCCCCGCCAACTCCGCCACCCCCTCCCCCGTCGTCGCCACGGTTCGCAGCACCGGCCGCTCCCGCGTCCCCGCGCCCAGCCCCAATACCCCCCGCATCTCCTGCTCCAGCCGCTCCACACCCTCCCGGTCCGCCTTGTTCAGCACATACACATCGCCAATCTCCAGCACCCCGGCCTTCAGCGCCTGCACCCCATCGCCCATCCCCGGCACCAGCACCACGGCCACCACATCCGCCAGCCCCACCACCTCAATCTCTCCCTGCCCCACCCCGGTCGTCTCCACCAGCAGCACATCCCGCCCGCTCGCCTCAATCACCGTCAGCACATCCTCGGTCGCGCGCGCCAGCCCGCCCAGGTGCCCCCGGGTCGCCATCGACCGCATATACGCGCCACCCTCCTGCACCCGAATCCGGTCCCCCAGCACTGCTCCACCCGTCCGCGCGCTCGACGGGTCCACCGCCACAATCCCCACCCGCCGTCCGCGCCCGGCCAGCTCCCGGCTCAGCCCGTCCACCAGCGTGCTCTTCCCCGCTCCCGCCGGCCCGGTAATCCCAATCCGCAGTGCTCTTGGCCCCTCGCTCACCGCCGCCCGGCACAGCCGCAGCAGCTCCGCCGCCTCCGCCGCGCCATCCTCCACCACGCTCACCGTCCGGCCCAGCGCCCGTGCGTCTCCCGCCCGCAACCCGGCAAACAGCCTTTCCGCCGCGCTCTCCTGCCCGTCCTGTCCAGCCCCGCTCATATTCCAACCAGCATATTCCAACCCACCCATACCCATCCCCCGCCCCCATCCTCTAATCTGAATAAGTCTTCCTATCCTCTTCCCACAAGGACGCCCGTTTGGCCGCCCAAACCCTCAGCTTTCACGACACATGGCGACCCCGCGCCAACCCTTGGGTCATCGCCATCACTGTCACCCTGGCCACCTTCATGGAGGCGCTCGACTCCTCCATCGTCAACGTCGCCATGGGTCACATCGCCGGAACCCTCTCCGCCTCCCGCGATGAAGCCACCTGGGTCCTCACCAGCTATCTCGTCGCCAACGCCGTCGTCCTCCCCATCTCCGGCTGGGTCGCCAACCGCATCGGACGCAAGCGCTTCTATATGTCCTGCGTCTTCTTCTTCACCCTTGCCTCTTTCCTCTGCGGCATCGCCCCTACCCTCGGCGCGCTCGTCTTCTTCCGCGTCATTCAGGGCCTCGCCGGCGGAGGCCTCCAGCCTTCTGAACAAGCGATCCTCGCCGACACCTTCGCCCCCGAAAAACGCTCAATGGCCTTCGCCGTCTACGGCATGGCCGTCGTGCTGGCCCCAGCTCTCGGCCCCACCTTCGGCGGCTGGATCACCGACAACTTCTCCTGGCGCTGGCTCTTCTTCCTCAACATCCCCGTCGGCATCCTCTCCCTCTACCTCACCCAGCGCCTCGTTGAAGACCCGCCCTACCTCGCCGACGTCCGCAAAAAGAAGGAAGGCATCGACTACTGGGGCCTTGGCCTCCTCGTCATCTTCATCGCCGCCCTCCAGATGATGCTCGACAAGGGCCAGGAAGATGACTGGTTCTCCTCCCGCTTCATCGTCTACGCCTGCATCACCATGGTCGTCGCCTTCGCGCTCTTCCTCTGGCGCGAGCTCTCCATTGACCACCCCATCGTCGACCTCCGCCTATTCAAGAACCGCAACCTCGCCATGACCCAGTTCGTCATGTTCATGGTCGGCATCTCCCTCTACTCCACAACCGTGCTCATCCCCCAGTTCCTGCAGGAAGTCATGGGTTACTCCGCCCGCCAGGCCGGAATGGCCATCTCCGCCGGCGGCCTCGTCCTCATGTTCCTCTTCCCCGTCGCCGGTGCGCTCGCTCCCAAATTCGACGCCCGCATCCTCGTCGCCATCGGCTTCGTCATCACCACCTGGGGACTCTGGCGCATGACCAACATCAACACCCAGATCACCTTCTGGACCGCCGTCAGTTGGCGCGCCTGCATCGCCATCGGCCTGCCCTTCCTCTTCATCCCCATCAACACCCTCTGCTACACCGACATTCCCCAGAACAAAAACAACGAAGTCTCCGGCCTCAGCGCCCTCTCCCGCAACGTCGGCGGGTCAGTGGGCATTTCTCTCGTTACCACCCTTCTCGCCCGCCTCACGCAGCGCCACCAGGCCTTCCTCGTCCAGCACGCCGCCACCGGCAACGGCCCCTACGACGCCATGCACAACGGCCTCACCGGCGCATGGATGCACAACGGCGGCTCCGGCCCTGACGCTTCCCTCCGCGCCGGCGCGCAAATCTACGGCATGGCCCAGGCCCAGGCCCGCACCCTCGCCTACGTCGATGTCCTCTGGATACTCGTCGCCTCCACCGCCCTCCTCGTCCCCCTCCCCTTCCTTATGAAGAAGCCCAAACGCGGCGCCAAAGTCGAAATCTCCCACTAAACGAAAAGCGGGCGAGCTGGCACAACCCCTGCGCCAACCAACCCACTAGCTCCGCTTCCCCCTCCGCCACCCCAACACCGACCCCGGCACCTCCACCCCCGCCAGGTTCAGCCCATCCGCCTCCGGCTCGCCCACTGCCAGCCCCAGCGGCAACACCCCCGCCCAAATCGGCAGCGCATAATCCTCCGCCTCGTCCTTTGCCCCGCCGGCCCGCACCTTCGCCGAGGCTTCCGTAATCGGAAACGACATCACCGTCGTCCCCTTCATCTCCTTTGGCGTCGGCACCCGCGCCTCATCCCACCGCCCCGGAATCAGCCGCTCCGTAATCACCTTCAGCGCCTCCATCTTCGCCTCATAATCCTCAATCACCGTCCCCCGCCCCAGCACCACCACGCTCCGGTAGTTCATCGACGAGTTGAACAGCGACCGCGCCACCACCAGCCCATCCACCAGCGTCACCGTCAGGCACGCCTCCGCCCCGCCGGCAAGCGCCCGCAGCATACGGCTCGCAGCCGACCCGTGAATCAGCAACTCCTCCCCCAGCCTTCCATATCCGGTCGGAATCACATACGGCGTCCCCTCATGCACAAAACCCACATGGCAAATCAGGCCCTCATCCAGAATCCCCTCCACCGTCTCCCGGTCATACATCCCGCGCACCGGCAACCGATGCACCACCGTCCGGCTCGTCTTCAACTCCCCCATCGCCACCCTCCCTCAAAAATCACTATCCCTCCAATCTACCCGACCCGCGCTCCCCACCAACACTCGCCGGGTGCCCCATGTCCCGCGTCTGGGACATGGGAACGACCAATCCCCCCCCTCTCCAAAAACAAAACCGCCCCAGCCGCATCCGCGACCAGGGCGATTTCTTCCATCCACTCCCCACAACCTACACAGCAGCCAGCGCCTGCTCCAGGTCGGCAATCAGGTCGTCCTTGTCCTCAATGCCCACGCTCAGCCGGATCCGGCCCTGGTTGATGCCCATCTGCTGCCGCTGCTCCTCGGTCACCGAGGCATGCGTCGTCGTCGCCGAGTGCGATGCCAGCGACTCCACTCCCCCCAGCGACTCCGCATTGAGGAAGATCTTGATTGCTGCCAGGAACCATCCCGCTGCCTCACGGTCCGCCAGCTCAAAGCTCATCATCGATCCAAAGCCCTTCTGTTGCCGCACCGCCAGCTCATACTGCGCATGGCTCTTCAGCCCCGGATACGCCACCTTCGTCACCTTCGGATGGCTCTCCAGGTACGCCGCCACCGCCTGCCCGTTCTCCTCATGCTGCCGGATGCGCACCAGCAGCGTCTTGATGCCGCGCAGCACCAGGAAGCACTCAAACGGGCTCATCACCGCGCCGGCCGCCTTCTGCACCAGCAGGAACCGCTGCTTCTGCTCCTCCGTCTTGCCAATCAGCACCCCTCCCAGCCCATCCGAGTGGCCGTTCAGGTACTTCGTCGTCGAATGCATCACAATGTCGGCGCCCAGCGCCAGCGGACTCTGCAGCGCCGGCGACAGAAACGTGTTGTCCACGCTCAGTTCCGCGCCCACCGAGTGCGCAATCTCTGCCACCGCCGCAATATCGGTCAGCACCATCAGCGGGTTCGACGGCGTCTCCACATGCACCAGCTTCGTATTCGGCTTCATCGCAGCCTTCACCGCCGCCAGGTCGCTCGAATCCACATACGTCACCTCAATGCCGTAGCCCGACACAATCTGGTCCAGCAGCCGCACCGTGCCCGCATACACATCCTTGCCGCACACCAGGTGGTCGCCCGCCCGCAGCATGGCAAACAGAGCAGAAAGCGCCGCCATGCCTGTCGTAAATGCATGGCCGCTGTGCCCACCCTCCAGCGCCGCCAGCGCCTCTTCCAGCTTGTCGCGCGTCGGGTTGCCCGCACGCGAGTAATCCCAACCGCGGTCGGTGCCAATCCCCGTCAGCTCAAACGTCGAGCTCAAATACAGGGGAACATTCACTGCGCCGGTCTGCGGATCGGGCTTCTGCCCGGCATGCACGGCAAGCGTTGCGTACTTGTAATCTGCCATCTTGTGCGAAATCTCTCCGCTCCTAGAGTAACGTGACACAGCCGCGACAACCAAAGTCGTGCCATCACAGCGCACCCCGCGCACAAAGAAAAAAGCGGACTCCCCAACTGGGAGCCCGCCTCTTCCGGTTTGGGTTCAGGACTACTTCGCCGCCACCTGCGCGGCAAGCCGCTCCTGCAGCAACTCGTGACCACGGGCAAACAACTCGTCCACGCTCAGCTTGCCTGCGTCAACGTCCGCAAGAATCGACTTCTGCGCCAGGTATTCCTTGTTGATGATGCCGGCCTTGGACTGCAGCATACGCCATGCCTTGCGGCGCTCCACGCAGAACAGGACCAGTTGGCGGCTGAGGGTCATGTAGCTGACCTTCCCGTCGTCGCCCTTGACCTTGATGTAGACACCAAAGTCAGGAATGAACGAGCGGTGAGCCGGGTTCAGGTAGCGACGCCAGACGGCATCCTGCTGGGTGATGCGAACCAGCATGTTGTCGAGAGAGATGAGGTTGGGAAGCGCGTCCGGCTTCACCTTCTTCAGGTGGTTGCGGAAGCGGGCTTCCGTGGTGCACCAGTGGGCGACGGTGTAGCGGCTGACTTCGCCGGTTTCCTTGTCCCTGGTGGAGTACCAGTCCATATCCGGCGCCGGGTTGCCCTTCACGTCGAGGGCTTCCTGGTAGGTTTCGCCGAGGCGGGGGTTGAAGATGAACTCCGCCACGCCGCGGGAATCGCGAACGCGCTGGGCCTGGGTTACGGCCATGTCGTCGGCAACGCCGTGCTCGGGCTGGCAGGTGGTGAACGACTGGATGAAGGCCGTGCCGCGATACTCCAGGCCGTCGAGCAGCGCGCGGTACATCTTGGGCGCGTTGGCCATGGAGATTTGCGCAACAAAGGGCGAGCCGTGACCGGAGAGGAAGGTTTCAGCAACCGTCTTCTTCTCGGTGTTCTTGCCCTGGGTTGCGGCGGCAAAGGAGTTCATGTCGTTGCCACCCAGCATCGGGGTGGAGTCCGAGTTCTGGCCACCGGTGTTGGAATAGACCTGCGTGTCAAGCATCAGAACCTTGACGTTGGGGCGGTTCTGAAGGATGACTTTGGAGGTGTTCTGGTAGCCGATGTCGCCGATGCCGCCGTCGCCGCCAACCACCCAGACCTTGGGCAGTTCGGCGATTTCCTTGTCGGTCATGGTGGCATCGGTAAAGTGCGTGAACTCGTAGTACTCGCGCGGCGAAACACCCTTTTCCTCACGGGTGAGGATGATGTCGGTGATGCGCTCAGGCAGTACCGAGCGGCGGGCGTGGTCAACGATGAAGCTTTCCCCGAGGAGCCAGCCTACGGTGACGCCATCCTGGAACAGCGAGTTCATCCACGGATAGGGGTGGGGGTTGTTGGGCGCCGAGGAGCCGTAGACAGTATTGCAACCTGTATGGGCGGCCATGGCCATCACACTCATGCCGTTGGCCAGGCGACCATCGATGGGCTGCAGGTTCTTGTGGTTGAAGGCGTCGTTCAGCAGCACCTGGGCCAGGGCATCGACCAACTGCGCATCGGTGATGGGGCCGTTGGCCGCCTCATACGCTGCAATCCGGCCATTCGTGTCATTCTCATCTTCGCCGCCGAGGCCGAGGATGAGGTGGGAGACGGTCTGCTTCAGCAGCGCGTACTCGGTCGGATTCTTTTCGGCCAGTGCGGCAAGGCGGGTGAGACCGTTCTTTTCGAGATCCCCGGCCTTTGCCAGCAACCGGTCGCTCTTGGCGTGGAAGAGGGGGCGCATATAGGCTTCGGTGACGGCAGCCAGGGCGCGGAGGACGCTCTTTTCGCCGCAGCCGGCGCAGGCACCGTCGCCGGCAACCATGGCGTCGTAGTTGGAGCGAACCATGAGCAGGTTGCGCAGGGTTGCGGTCTTGGATTCGGACGGGTTCAGTGAGTTGAAGAGGCCGAGGAACTTCTGGTCGGTGTCGGGAAGGAGATTGAGGAAGGCGGTGCCGGTTTCGTGCTCGGCATTCACGTCCTCGGTTTCCGGAACCATCTTCAGGGCTTCATGATCGCCGCAGGCAGTGACGCAGGCGCCGCAGCCCTTGCAGAGATCCGAAACGAAGATGGAGAAGATGCCGCCCGAGCCGGGCTTCTTGCGCTCGGGCGAGGAGAAGATGGCATTGACCTTGAGGTAGGCGAGCGGAACCTGCTTGATGAGCCTGGCGAATTCCGCATTCGACTTCTCGCTCACGCCGCCGAGCTCGCCAACGACCTCGGAGGTTACGTTGATGAGGATTTCCGGCAGCGGCGTGGTGAGCTTTTTGGCGACGGCCTCGTTCATGGAGACACGGGCCTTGGCGTCAATCTGCGGGACGAGGCTGAGCAGCTTGGCGCGGTCGTCGTTGCTGGTGATGTAACGGCCGATGGCGGTGCGCAGGATGGTGGATAGCTCCTGGCTGGTGTTGGGCAGGGCCGTATCCGGGCAAACCGCGATGCACTCCATGCACTGGGTGCAGTTTTCTGGAATGTACAGCGGGGTTTCGCGGCGGGCAACGTACTTGCTTGCCGTGTCGCCGGTGGCCGCGGCAATCATGCCCATCGCCGAAAGCGGCGTGGCCGGCTGGTTGTAGCCATAGTCTGAGCGGAACTCCGCGTCGAAGGTCGCCAACTGATGAATCGGATCACGCTCGGCCTGGCCTGCGGGCAGAGCATGCGAACGGCAACCGGTGGAGCAGCTTGAGCCGGTTTCCGTGCCAACGAGAACAGGCAGCAGTGCCGGGCCGCGCAGGCTGGAGCGGTCAGGCGCGGTGAGCTCGCCAATCTTGATTTCCGAGACCAGTTCGCCGCCCTTGGTCATCACTTCCATGTTCGACTGCACAACGGCATCGCCGAACTTGCCGAACTTCTTGACGTACTGCTTCAGCACAACTTCGCGGTACTTCTCCTGAGAGATGCCGAACTCGTCCAGCAGCGGCGAAACGGCAAAGAACGCGCCCAGGAAGGCGTTGCCCTGCATGCGGAGCTGCAGGTCGGGGCGGTCCGTGGCCTCGCGGGCAATCTTGAAGCCCGGCAGGGTGTAGACGCGAATGTTGTGGTCCACAATCTGCTTGCGGGCCCACTGCGGCAGCCGCTCCCATGCCTGCTCGCCAGTCTCTTCGGATTCCCAGATAAGCGCGCCACCCTCGGCCATGCCGTCGAGCGGGTTGCAGTGGGTGAAGGCCTTGGGATCGCAACAGAGGACGACGTTCACATGCCGCAGATCGCAGTTCACGCGGATGCGGTCCTTGGCGGCGACCATGAAGTAGCTGGTCGGCGCGCCCTTCTTCTCAGAGCCGTACTTGGGATTGGCCGAGACGTGGATGATTTCCTTGGGATTGCCGAACTCATCCACAACCTTGTCGCGGTCGTAGAGCAGGTCGTTCAAATCGCCGATGATGGCGCCGAGGTTCTTGCCGGTGGTGATGGCTCCCCAGCCGCCGATGGAGTGGAAACGGACCGCGACAGCGCCATCAGGCAGCAGCGAGGGGCGCTCTTCCCCGAGAACTTCGTAGGGATGGTCGATGCCGAGGACGATGAAGTCCGCGCCGTCGGCCAGGGTCTTGCCGTCCTTGCGGGCGCGGCCGGCGGTGGCGTACTCGAATGCGCCGATGATGTGCTCCGGGCGGAAGTCGCGCGAGCCCAGCCCGTAGGTTCCGCCGATGATCTTGGGCATGGTGGCCTCGCCCACGTGCGCCTTCGACAGCGCGGTGCGGATTTCGCGGCCCAGCGGGTTGTCCGCGGCCATGGCTTCGTCCGTACGCTCAAGGATGATGACGTTCTTCTTGCCCTTCAGCGCCTTCACGATGGCCGCCTCGGGGAAGGGACGAATCACGTTCACATGGATGGAACCCACGCTGGCGCCGCGTGTCTCGCGCAGGTAGTCGACAGCAGCCTCAATGTTTTCCGCAGCCGAGCCGAGCGAGATGAAGACCGTCTCGGCATCCTCGCACTTGTACTCGCTGATCAGGCCGTACTTGCGGCCGGTCAGCTCGCCGAAGATCTTGTAGCTCTCTTCCAGCATCTCCAGGATGGGCTCAACAAAGTTGTTGCGGCGGGCGACGATGCCCTGCATGTAGTGCTCCTGGTTCTGGACCGGGCCCAGCAGCAGCGGGTTGTGCAGGTCAATCATGGCCGGAATCCGGCGCCGCTTCGGTCCAAACAGGACGCGCTGCGCTTCAGTCGGCGTATCGATGATGTCTTCCGGGGCTCCGAGGAACTCGCGGATCAGCTCAGACTCGTGCTTGTAGAAGGTGCGCTCCAGGTGCGAGGTCAGGAAGCCGTCCTGGATGTTCATGCCGGGGGTCAGAGAAAGCTCGGTAACGCGGCGCAGGATGAGGGCCTGGTCGGCGGCCTGCTGGGCGTCCTTGCCAAAGACCATGATCCAGCCGGTGTCCAGCGCGCCGTAGATGTCGTCATGGCCGCAGTGGACGTTCAGGGCGTGCTTGGTCAGCGCGCGCGCGCCCACTTCGAGAACCATCGTCGAGGCCTTGCCGGGGGCGTGGTAGTACTGCTCGACGCCGTAGACGATGCCCTGGCCGGAGGTGAAGTTCACGACGCGCTTGCCGCACACCGAATGCGCAATGGCGCCACCCTGGGCGGCATGTTCGCCTTCCGTCTCAATGGCAATCGTATTGTGGCCGAAGACATTCAGATGGCCTTCCGCATAGGCTTGCTGGAACAGCTCACCACCCTCGGTCGAGGGCGTAATCGGATAAAAAACGCCCGCGTCCGCGATGCGCGTTTCCGTGTAGTACGAAATGAGCTGGTTGCCGTTCGCCGTAATGCGAATGCCAGGATAGCGTGGGTTCGAAGTCATGGTTTTCTCCACTGGTGCCGTGTCGTCAATACCTGCGTTGGACCGGAAATGCTGCCTTGGGGCCAATTGGGGAACGTTGGCGCTCTTGCGCTGCCCGTCTGGTTTGCCATTTCGGTGGCCTGTTGGTTCGCGGGTTCTGAGCCCGTTTTCGCTCCCTGCGAGCTTTGGGGCCCGCCAGACACTGGTCCAACATCCTAACGGATTGTAATCGCCGGATTGAAGCACCCGCAACAAACGCGTGCCACTTGTTGGGATTCCCATTCACCCACGGATTCTCGCTTTTCACCGCGCCAAAACGGGCTTTCCGGTCCGTGCTTTTTCGTGTCTCAATCGGCTCTCGCTTCGCACCCGCCGCTTGAGTATCCTTTTCTCAGCCGCGCCGGGGGCCCCAACCCGCCCTTTGCCCGCGGCGAAAGGATTCCCATGCGCCGCAACTTTCCCCGTTTGGCAGCTGCAGTTTCCCTCGCAGTGGTTTTCCTCGCCGGTGTAGCCTCGCCCGCACAGCCCGGAAAGCCCGGTCACAGCCTGCCGCCCACCCAGGCTCCTGCAGGTCCGCTGGCGACCGTTTTGACCGACGATCTTCTCGATGACCAGGCCGCAGCCGAATGGGTGGATGGGGCCGAGCACCCGCTGGCAAGCCCGGCGGCCTTGCGGGCACGGCTGTGGACGGCAACACGCGGCCCCCTCTATGGGCAACTGCTCTTTGGCGCCGGCGCCCAGCCCGGCCCGCGGGCGCTGCGCGTCGGGTTTCGATCGCCGGTCGATGTCGGAGCCGTGGTCGTCCGAGGTGGCGGCGTGCTCAGTGTCCTGCGGCCCGGTGCCGCCTATCCCGGCAATCTAGCGGATGACTCCAAATGGCTGCCGGCGACCCGGCTCATTCAGGGGCAAAGCTCCACGGCAGAGGTTTCCCCCGACGGCTACGCAGTGTGGGCTCTTCCCCCCGGCACCCGCACCAGGGCTTTGCGATTCACCCATACCTCTGCCGCCACCGACACCACCTTCGCCGGAGTCCTCCAGGGGATCTACGTCCTCGGGGCACGATTTGCAAACCTCGCGCCCCTGGCCACCGTGCTCACCAGCCAGAATGCCGCCGCCGCACCGCTGCTGACCGACGAGCGATTCAAGGCATCCACCTGGGATAACGGCCCCGCCTTCCATGACCCGGTCACTCCGGACAACCCGGCATGGATTCAGCTTTCCTGGGCCCAGCCCGTGAACCTGCGCGGCCTCGCGCTCTTCAATGCAGGCTTCTCGGCCGGGCAGGTAAGCTGGCTCGACGCCGGCCAGGATCCCTCCAAAGCAACCCCAGCCGCATGGCATTCAGCGGTTGCGCCCTTCACCATCGGCAGCCAGTATCCCTCCCCCTTTGGAATTGACTGGCTCGACTTCGGCAAAACCATCACCACCCGGGCAATTCGCCTGACCATGACTGCGGGAATCGACGAGCACCACAACTCCCAGCTCGCCGGAACCACCAGGAACCAGGCGCGGGTGTGGCTCACCGAGCTGATGGCAATGGCCGTTCCCGGAGCCCAGGAGAACGCAGCCGTGCCGATGGCCATGGCAGCCGCACTCGCTCCCGCAGCCGCTCCCCATCCGCCCATCCCGGTGCGGTTTACCCTGGCCCAGCCCGGATACGTGACCCTCGTGCTGGAAGACGCCAAGGGAAACCGTGTACGAAATCTGATCTCCGATACCCTCTTCCCCGCCGGCGAAAGCACGGCCTGGTGGGACGGGTCCGATGACCTGGGACGCGACACCGACGCGGCAGCCCATGGCATCGACGTGATTCCGACCCATCTCGTCACACCCGGCCGCTATACCGTCCGGGGGCTGGTCCATGACAAAATTCACCTCCGCTATCAGTTCTCGGTCTACGGCCCCGGAAACCCGCCATGGCTGACTGCCGACCATCGCGGAGGCTGGCTGGCAGACCACACTCCGCCCTCGGCTGCTCTCTTTGTTCCCGGCAGCTCGGCACCGGGCGGGCAGCCGCTCGTCTACCTGGGCTCAGCCGTTGGCGAAAGCGGGCCGAGCCTGGCCTGGGTAACCCTCGATGGCCGCAAGGTGGGCGATTCCACCTGGGTTGGAGGGATCTGGGCGGGCGCCCCTTACCTGGCCCGGGATGAAGGTGCCGGCGCACTCGCTGGTCCGTTTGCCTATGCCGCCTCCAGCGCGCCAGACCGCGACCACCCGAATGCACGCGCCACGATTCTCCTGCATATCACCGGGCTCACCCCGCAGGGAGAAAAACCACTTTTTGCCCAGCCCATCCAGATGCCGCCGGCCCCGTCGGCCCCGTCTGACCCCGGCGATGCCGGGTCGGCTCCGCCCATCAGCCCATTCCAGCAACTCACCGGGTTCGTCATCCACAACGGGGTTGCGGTGGTCAGCCTGCCCGGGGCAGGCCAGTTGCTTTTCGTCGACGTGGCCCGCGGAGCGGCACTGGGAACCCTGGCCGTGGCCGACCCCAGGGGAGCCGCCTTTGACGCGCAGGGGCGGTTGCTCGTGCTTTCCGGCAAGCGGCTGCTGCGGTTTGCCGCGCTTTCCGCCGCCTCGCATCTCGTACCGGCGGCGCTGCCGGCCCCCACGCCTGTCGCAATTGCCGGCTTGCAGGACCCCGTCGGCATCACCATCGACGCGGCCGGCAACCTCTATATCTCTGACCGCGGCCCCTCGCAGCAGGTCAAGGTCTTCGGCCCGGCCGGGCAACAGTTGCGCACCATTGGCGACCCCGGAGCACCCAGGGCGGGCGCATACAACCCGCACCACATGAACAATCCCCGCGGGTTGACGATCGATTCCGGCAACCGCCTCTGGGTGGCGGAGGAGGACTACCAGCCCAAGCGTGTCAGCGTCTGGACGCTCGACGGGAAATTCGTCAAGGCCTTTTACGGTGGCCCCGAATACGGCGGCGGGGGCAATCTCGACCCCGCAGACGCCTCGCGTTTCTACTACCACGGCATGGCCTTCCACCTCGATTGGGCCACCGGCAGTTGGAGCCTGGAACGCATCCTCGACCGCTATCCATGGGATTCGGTTGCTGTGCGCCGCGACCCGCTGCCGTCGGAGCCATACATGGTGCACGGGCGGCGGTATTTCAGCTCGGCCTTCGCCACCGAGACCAGTAGCGCCCGCGCGGTGGTCCTGTATCGCGAGGCCGCAGATGGAACCGCCGTGGCCGTTGCCGGCGCGGGCAATGCCGCCGGATGGACCGCGCTCAGCCGGCCAGAGTTCGCCGCAAGCCTGCCGCCCGACTCCAACCTCGCCAGCGTCGATTCCAGACAGGGCGTCTTCTTCCTCTGGACCGACCGCAACGGGGACGGGATTCCGCAGCCGGATGAGGTTACCTTCCGCAAAGAGCTGACCAGCGGCATGACGGTTCAGCCTGATCTGACCCTGGTAAACGCGAACCTCGACGGCCAGGCGATAGCATTTTCGCCGGTCGAGTTCATCGGGGACGGCGTGCCCGTCTATTCGCTCGACCATGCACGGGTGCTCGCCGCCCAGGCGCAGCGGCCCGCCAGCGACGGCGGCGGCCAGGTACTCCTCACCGGGGATGCCTCCGTCTTCACCACAGCTCCCGCGCCTTTTGCCCCCCAGAGCATTGCGGGATTCGACCGCGCAGGGCACGCCTGGAGCTATCCCAACCTCTGGCCCGGCCTGCACCCAGCTCACAGCGCCCCCGTACCCGATCACCCCGGCGAACTGGTGGGCGTAACCCACCTCCTCGGCGGATTTGTCACCCCGCCAAACTCGGACGCGGGACCCTTGTTTGCCGTAAACGGCAACTTTGGCCCAATCTATCTGATGACGGCCGACGGGCTCTTTGTTGACCAGTTGTTTGAAGACACGCGACTGGGAACGCCATGGAAGATGCCCGTGGAGCAGCGCAATATGCTGCTCGACGGGGTTTCTCTGGGTGAGGAGAACTTCCACCCGTCCATCGTCCAGACGCCGGACGGCTCCGTCTATCTGGTTTCCGGGCGGTGGGTCAGCCTGGTCCGCGTGGAGGGCCTGAGCTCAATCCGGCGGATATCCGCGCCGCCCGTGGATTTGACCCAGGCGGATCTGGACGGAGTCCGGCGATTCAGCCGAACCACAGAGTCGGCCCGCCTCGCTCGCACCGGTGCCCAGACCGCGCACATTCCCTCGCTCCCCAAGCCGCCCGCTTCTCTCGCGGACTTCCTCGGCGCGCCCGGGCTGCCATGGATGACGATCAACCAGCGGATCCGGGCGCAAGGAGTTGCCCAGGTCGCCCAGGTGCAGGAGGCCGCAGCCGCAGTGGCCGGCTCCCGCCTCTGCCTCGCCTGGCATACCCAGGATGCAAAGTTGCTGGCCAACGCCGGCAACGTCGCAAATGCGCCCTTCAAGAGCGGTGGCGCGCTGGACCTCATGCTCGGGACAGACAGCCACGCAGACCCCGCACGCACCGCTCCGGTTGCCGGAGATCTGCGGCTGCTCGTCTACGAAGTCAACGGCCAGCCCCGCGCAACTCTCTACCGCGCGGTGGTCCCGGGAACCAGCCATTCCGTTCCGTTTTCCTCGCCAGACCGGACGGTCACCTTCGACCAGGTGCAGGATGTCAGCGCACAGGTCGAGTTCTATGAAAACCAGGGGGACTACGCCCTCTCAATTCCGCTGGCGGTGCTGGGGCTGAAGCCGTCACCCGGACTCACCGTCCAGGCCGATATCGGTTTTCTTCGCGGCGATGGATCCACCACGCTGCAGCGCCTCTACTGGAACAACAAGGCCACCGGCGTCGTCTCCGATGTCCCCTCTGAGGCCGAGCTGACACCAAACCTCTGGGGCTCGTGGACCTTCTGAATCTGGGCTACTCGGCCAGCTTCAGCTCCAGTTCCTCCCAGCGGGCTATCAGGCTATCCACGGCGCTCTGCGCGGCTTCGACCTCCGCGAGTGCGCCCTGAAGCCGCGCTGCGTCCACCACCACGGCAGGGTCTTCGAGCTGCGCCTTTTTCGCGGAGAGCAGTTCTTCCGCCTCAGCAATCCGCTGCTCAATCGTCGCGTAGTCGCGCGCATCGATATAAGACAGCTTCTTTTTTCCAGCCGGTGACGCGGGAACTGGGGATTCAGACGATGCGGGTTTCGTGGAAGCCCCGGATTTCGCGGCCTGCAGCCCGGCCCGTTGCCAGCTCTCCCACTGCCAGTAGTCGGCAAAGCGTTCCACCCGGCCCAGACCGTCAAAGCCCAGCACCGTAGAAGCAACGCGGTCGAGCATATACCGGTCATGCGTCACCATCACCAGCGCGCCCGGGTACTCCAGCAGGCTTTCCTCCAGAATCTCCAGCGTGGGAATGTCCAGGTCGTTCGTCGGCTCGTCCAGCAGCAGCAGGTCTGCCGGCTGCAGCATCAGGCGCGCAATCAGCACCCGCGCGCGCTCCCCGCCAGAGAGCCGACTGACGGGCTGGTTCAGTTGCTCGCCGGTGAACAGGAAACGCGACGCCCAACTGGCGACGTGGATCAGCCGGTCCTGGTAGACCACCGAGTCGCCTTCCGGGGCAAGTGCGCGGCGCAGGGTCAGGCTTTCGTCCATCTGCCGCGTCTGGTCAAAGGACACAATGCGAAGCTGCTGCGCGCGCTTGACCTCGCCCGTCTCCGGCTCCAGGTCGCCGCGCATCAGCCGCAGCAGGGTCGTTTTGCCGCTGCCGTTCGGGCCCACCAGGCCAACCCGCATCCCTGCGTGGAGGTTGAAGTCAAGGTTGGCAATCAGTTTCCGCCCGCCAAGTGTGAGGTCAACCCCTGCGATTTCTACCAGCCGCTTCGTCTTGCGGTCACTCGCCGTAAAGTCGATGGCGGCCGACCCGGTTTGCGCTCGACCCTTCATCTCCTTCAGGTCGCCAATCATCTCATTGGCAGAGTCAATGCGGGCCTTGCTCTTGGTCGTCCGGGCCTTGGGACCTCGCCGCAGCCACTCCATCTCGCGCTTTACGCGGTTTTCCAGTGCTTCCTGGCGCTTGGCCTGCGACTCCAGAAAACCTTCCTTCTGCTCAAGAAACTGGCTGTAATTGCCTTTCACCCGCAGCAGCCCCTCGGGATACTGCCGACTCAGCTCAACCATTGAAGTGGCTACGTTCTCAAGAAAGTACCGGTCATGGCTGACCACCACGGTCGCAAAGGCCGCCTGCGTCAGAACATCTTCCAGCCAGCTGATTCCAGCCAGGTCCAGATGGTTCGTAGGCTCGTCCAGCAGCAGAACGTCAGGCTCCGTCGAGAGCGCCATGGCAATGGCAAGCCGCTTCTTCCACCCGCCACTGCAGGTCGCCGCTTCCACTTCGAAGTCGGTAAAGCCCGCGCGCCCCAGTGCTTCAGCCACCCTGCCTTCGTGCAGGTTTTCCGGCACCCCCGCTTCCTGCAGAGCCTCGGTCACCACAGCGCGCGCCGTTTTGCCCGGAACAAACTCGCTGATCTGGGAAACGTAGGCTGTACGGGTCAGCCGCCGCCGGGCCACTTCGCCCCGATCCGGCTCAATCGCTCCCGCCAGTATCCCGAGCAGCGTCGATTTCCCGCTGCCGTTCGGCCCAATCAGCCCAATCCGGTCGCCTTCATCTATCAGAAACCCAATCTCGTCAAAAAGAGCCGTCGCCCCAAACCGCTTGCTCAGCTCCCGCCCTGTCACCAGTGTCGCCAATCCACTCTCCCTGGCCCTTGGGCCCCTCTTCCCAGTGTAATGGGCGTGCTGCTGCGCCCCGCGGCAGCAAAAAATCTCCCCTCTTCCTTCCGTCAACGGTATTCTTACAGCGTGGCACTCCATGGCTTGGGACGTGCCTGCTGTCTTCGTTTGCATCAGCGCCAGCCTTCACCGGCTGGCGACCAGAACCGACCGGGTCTCTCCCGATCCCAGTCCTCTACCTGACTCACCCCCCAGGGTTAACTGCATGTCTTCGATTGGGCAGGGCAAGTACCTCTTCGCTGAATTTCAACTCGACGCCACGCACCGCATCTTTGTGCGCGAGGGTGAAGTTGTGTCTCTGTCAGCGAAGACATTTGATCTGCTGCATTATTTCGTGGCAAATGCCCAGCGGGCCATCTCCCGCGATGAGCTGATGCGTGCCATCTGGCCCGATGAGGAGATTGACGAGAGCATCCTCAACCAGCACATCTTCCAGCTTCGGCGTGCGCTCACAGCGAGCGAACCGGGATATCGTCTGCTGGCCGCTGTCCCGGGCCACGGATACCAGTTCACCCAGCCGGTCACCGAAATCGCCAGTGGCCCCAGCGCCAGCCCCCGTCTCTTCCTGCATTCGGCCGCTTCCGCTGCGCCTCGTGCGCCCCTCGCCTCCGGTCCGGCCCGCCGCGAAGCTTCCCCTGCAGCGCCACCGCCCCCCGAGCCTCCGGAATCTCGCCGCGAAGAACCTCAGACACAGCCAGCCCCAGCACCGGCCCCCGAGCCGACGGCATCGCCGGATGATACCCGCCCCACCCCGGCCGATGACGCTCCCCAGCCCTTCCGCACCTGGCAGGATGAACCCTGGACCCCGGCGGAAGAGGAGCCTCGCGCCGATTCCCGCCCCTCGTCAGATCCCGCTCCAGATGCCGCTGCGGCCGCTGCGACGCCGGCCAGGGAAGAGAACCCCAGGCACTGGAAAAGTCCCGAGCAGCGGCCCCGCAAACGCCGCTCCGCCTCCCGCAAGCGGCGCGCCAAAGTCGTTTCCGAAGAGGACGGCGATTCGCCCCGCAAATTCGCCATCACCCTGCCCCGCCTCCTGCTGGCCGCAGGCGGCATCGTCGTCCTTTCCCTCGCAATCTGGCTCGGTTGGCGGGCCTGGCGTCAGCCCCACTACGACGGCCTCACCCTGCTCCTCACAGAGGCGGAGAACCCTGCCGGCGACCCTGAGTTTGACCAGTCCCTCACCGCCGCCCTCGCTCTCGCCCTGAACCAGTCCCCCCGCGTCGCGCTGGTTCCCCGCGCAACCGTCGCCGCAACACTCAAATCGATGCAGCGCCCCGCAGTTGCCTCGATTACCCCGGATCTCGCCCGCGAACTTTGCGCCCAAATCCATCCCCAGGCCTGGCTGGCAACCTCGGTCTCGCGTGTCTCCACCCGCTATCTCATCTCCCTCGATGTCCACGACTGCGCAACCGGATTGATTCTCGCGCAGACCCGCGGACTGGCCGACACCGCCTCCGACGCCCTGCCCTTGCTCGACCGGATGACCGGCGACCTCCGCATTCAGTTGGGCGAGCCCGCCTCTTCCGTGGCGCATCTCAGCCATCCCATTGGGGCGTCCGTCTCGCTGGCCGCGCTCAAAGTCTACGGTCAAGCCACCGGACCGGCCTTCGCCCAGCGTCCCGGAGCAGCCGAGCCCCTTCTGCAGCAGGCCGTCGCTGCCAGCCCTCAATTTGCCCAGGGCTGGGCCGAGCTCTCCATTGCGCAATACTCCGCCGCAGAGCCAACGCAGGCAGCCCTTTCCCTCCGCCGCGCCTGGGAGCTTCGCAACACCGCCGACGAGCACAGCCGCTATGCGATTTCCGCGCTCTATCTCAGCCGCGTCACCGGAGAAGCCGTCTCGCTGGACGCCAACTACCGCGCCTGGATGGCGCAGTATCCGCGCGACCCCCAGCCCTTTGCCGAACTCGCGGATCTGCTCACCCAATCCGGGCACGCGGACCAGGCAATTGACCCCGCCCGCCACGCCGTCACCCAGGACCCCGCAAACCCCGGCGTCTATACCCTCCTGGCCCGTGCCCAGATGCGGGCAGGTAATCTCGACGATGCCGCCGCCACCGCCAAGCTCGCACTCACCCGCCACGTCGACGACTCGGCGCTCCACGCGGTTCTCTTTGAGCTGGCCTATCTGCGCCATGACTCGGTCGCGCAGGAAGAGCAGCGAACCTGGGCTCGCGACCACAAAGCTGGCCCCGAACTCGATCTCGAGCAGGCTCTGCTGCTCATCTCGCAGGGCAGCGTAAAGCAGGCGCTGGAGATTTACGAAACAGTGCTGGCCGATTACCGCAGCCAGGGCATGACCGAGGCTGCCGGCAGAACTGAGGCCGCGCTCCCCCGCCTTCAGGCGGAACTCGGCCTCACCGAAGATGCCTACGTCCGGCTGCAGAAGCTGCCGGAAGGCGCCCACTCCGCCGATATTCCGGTCGCCTGGGCTGAGGTCGGCGAAACCAGCCACGCCGCCGCGATTCTCGCCAAAGAACTGGCGGCAAACCCCGCCTCCACCATCTGGCTCCAGAACCGCGCTCCCCAGGTTCGCGCCGCAATTGCGATGGAAGAACAGCGGCCGTTGCTGGCCATTGATGCGCTGAAAGCTGCCGCCGCATGGGACATGAGCAGCTATGAGCTCCCGGCAATGCGGGGGCGCGCCTACCTCGCCGCCAAGGAGCCGGTCCTCGCCGAGTACGAGTTTCTCAAGATTCTCGACCACCCGGGCATCGAACCCCTCTCGCCAAACTATCCCCTGGCCCAACTCGGCCTTGCCCGGGCCCTGGCCATGCAGGGCAAAAACCTGAAAGCCGCAATGGCCTATCGGACATTCCTTGACGACTGGACCCTTGCCGACCCCAACCTGCCCCGCCTGAAAGACGCACGCGCCGAAGTCGCCCGCCTGCCAAAAGCTGACGTCGCTCCCGCCCGCAAGCCGTAGGGGCCCCGGGGCATCGCCTAGCTTTTCGGCATATCCTCAAGGCTCACTTTACCCTCCGCCAGGCGCATCAGGAACTCCTGGCTGCTGAACGCCGGGCCCTTCTGGCTTGCAGCGCGCAGGTAGCTGCCGTCGTCCTGCATCAGCCGCGCCTTCGCCGTATCGGCCAGGTACACCGGCAGAATCTCATTGTGGATGCGCTCCCGGGCCACAGGATCCGTGACCGGGAAGACGACCTCGCAGCGTTCAAACAGGTTGCGTGGCATCCAGTCTGCGCTGCCCAGGTAAATTTCGTAAGCGCCGCCATTGGCAAAGTGGAAAATTCGGCTGTGTTCCAGGAAACGCCCGACAATCGACCGCACCCGAATCCTCTCGCTCAGTCCCTTGACGCCGGGGCGCAAGGTGCACACCCCGCGGATAATCAGATCCACCTCAACGCCCACCTGACTCGCCGCATAAAGCGCCTCAATCACCGTCGGCTCCAGCAGTGAGTTCATCTTGGCAATGATGTGGGCCGGTCGGCCCGCCGCAGCATGCTCGGTTTCGCGCCGAATCAGCGCCAGGAAGCTCTCCGCCATGGTCAGCGGAGCCACCAGAAGCGGGTTGTAGTCCGCAATTTCCGCATGGGCGGTCAGGTAGTTGAACACCATGTGGACCTGCTCGGTGATAGCGGGGTTGGCCGTGAGCAGGCTCAGGTCGGTGTAAAAGCGCGCCGTAACCGGGTTGTAGTTGCCGGTGCCCAGGTGGCAATACCGGCGCGTCACCCCATCCTCGTCGCGCCGCACCAGCATCGCCAGCTTGCAGTGGGTCTTCAGGCCAACAACGCCATAGAACACCTGCACGCCCGCCTCTTCCATGCTGCGGGCCCACTGGATGTTGGAGGCCTCGTCGAAACGCGCCATCAGTTCAACCACAACTGTCGCCTCTTTTTGCGCAGCCGCCTGGGTCAGCGCCGAAAACATGGGAGAGTCGCGGCTGGTGCGGTAAAGCGTCTGCTTCATGGCCACCACGCGCGGGTCGCTCGCGCCCTGCTGGATAAAGTTCACCACCGGGTCGTATGCGTCATAGGGGTGATGCAGCAGGATGTCGCGCTGGCGAAGGTCCTCAAAAATGTCGTTCACCTTCCGGTTCAGGTGGAGCTGCCGAGGCTGGAAGGCCGGGAACTTGAGGTCCGGCCGGTTGATCTCCCCGTAAAAGCTCATGGTGCGCGCCAGGTTGACGGGCCCCTCGGCGGTGTACACCTGATTTTCGTCGAGTTCGAAGTTCGTGCGCAGCCGATCCACAATCTCAGGATGCGCTCCGGCCACAATCTCCAGCCGCACCGCATCCCCCTTGCGGCGGTTGTGCAGTTCGCTGCGAATCGACTCCAGCAACGATCGCGCTTCTTCTTCCTCGAAATAGAGGTTTGAGTTTCGGGTCACGCGGAACGCCGCCTGCGCCAGAACCTCATACCCGCGGTACATTCCGGTCAGGTGCTGCGCAATCAGGTCCTGCAGCAGGATGTAGTCGTAACCGCTGCCCTCGCTCAGGCGGACAAAGCGGGAGAGCGCGCGGGGCACGGTCAGTACCCCCAGCACGGCCGGCCCGCTGCTGCGGCGCTTGGCCCGCAGCAGAATGGCGAGGCAAAGCGCCTTGTTCAGGACGCGCGGAAAGGGATGCGCCGGGTCAATCGTTATCGGCGTCAGCAGCGGATCAACCTCGCGCTGGAAGTACCGGAAGGCCTCCTCCTGCTGCGCTTCCGTCAGGTCACTCCACTCCAGAATGCGGATGCCCTGGTCCCACATCTCCGGCAGCAGGTTTTCATTCCAGCACTTGTACTGGTCTTTCACAAACGAGTGAATCTCACTTGTCAGCAGCTCCAGAGATTCCTCTGGCAGCAGCCCGTCGTAGCCCGGCTCCGTGTGTCCATCTTCCGTCCGCTGCAGCAGCCCGGCCAGGCGAATCTCCACATACTCGTCGAGATTGCTGCCCGTGATGGCGAGGAACTTGACCCGCTCCAGCAAAGGATTGGAAGGGTCCTGGGCTTCCTCAAGCACGCGCCGGTTAAACAGCATCCACGACTTGTCCCGTCCGGCAAAGAGCTTCTTGCGTTGCGTGCTTTTGGTCATACCTTCCTCAAATCACTCCACCCCGGCGCAGCCACAGCCTGCCTTGGCCGCCCAAAGTCCTTGTGGGCAAGTCTAGTGCGTTTTTGAACCGCGCCGCAATCTTCCCGGCATTTCCTGCGGTTTTTGCGCACCTCGCCCAGCTACTGGTATCAAAGTCCTTCAACACGAAGTATGAACGCGGCAAGAATTTCTGCACGGACGAACTTACCCGGCAGGCGCGCCATTTGACGCACAGGCAAAGGCGGATGGAGGATAAAATGACAGATATCGTGCGAAGAAGCCAAGCACCGCTCTTGAAGGAGCCCCCCATGACGGCCACCTCTGATTCTCCCGCCCCCCTGCTCCCAACTGGATTTTTGCCCCAGGACCCGATTCATCCCCAGGGGCCGGAGTTTTTCGCGCAGGTGCAGGAAATCCTCCTCGGCCAGCCGAAGCCGCCTGAGGCCGTGGAAGCAGCCCTCACCGGATGGGACTCCCTCCTGGAAAAGATTGCCGGGGACCAGTACCGTATTGCCTCCATGCTGATTGGCGAAGGCGAAGAGACCATCGGAATCATCGAGCAGGCAGTGGCAACGGCGGATATCCCAGCCTGCGCCAACCCAGAAGAGGCCCGGCACAGCGGCCGCGTGGCGCTCGCCGTGGCTGCCATCGGACTTTTGACTTCTCGCGACCAGGCAATTCTCGCTGCCCCGGCTGCCGATGCCGGGCCGGTGAGCTGCATTGACGAGGATGATCTTTCCGCCGCCGGGGTGACCAGCGCAGAGCTCGAAGTGCTGCTGAACGGACCGGACCGGGGGCGGCTGCGCGCCTGGCTGGAAGGGCTGGGCAACCCCATGCGGCTCATATTTGTTCTACGTGCGGTGGCCGGGCTTTCCACCCCTGAGGTTGCCGGACTGCTTTCCCTCCATGGCGGCGCTGCCGCAAAAGGCTGGACTCCAGAGTCAGTGCGGGCTATCTTCCGCGCCGCGCTCTGCTCGCTGGCCTCGCAGATGATTCAGGCCTCCAACCCGCGACAGTAGCTCGCCTGGGAGCCGTAAATCCGCGGGAATTTCCAACCATGAAGCCCGGTACAATGGGAGAGGAGATCTCCGTCCCACAGATTTTCTCTCTTTTCGAACCCTTCCGCCCTGCTGCGGCATCCATAGACAGAGATAAAACCGGAATACCGACTTCATGAACCTATCCAAGACTGTGAACAAATCCTCGCTCTTCCGTCCCCGGTGGCTGTCGGCCATGCTCCTTCTGGCCGCCGCCCCCCTTGCGGCCTGGGGACAATCGGCCCCGGCCAACTCCACCGCGCCCACTCCTGCCAGCTACCAGGGCAGCGTCGCGGCGGGCCCGGCCACGGCTGAGACCATTTCCCTGACCCTCGATGATGCCGTCCAGCGCGGTCTTCGCAACAACCTCGGCATTCTCCTCAGCTCCACGCAAACGGCGAATGCCCGCGGCGAGCGGCTGCAGGAACTGCAGTCTCTGCTGCCGGCCGTCGATGGAAGCATCAACGAAGCCCTGATGCAGAACGATCTCGCCGCGCAGGGTCTTCGGATTCCGCATTTCCCCACCATCATCGGCCCCTTCGGCTACACCGACCTGCGGGTGAACCTCAGTTGGACCCTGGTTGATCTCACCAGCCTGCGCGGTTACCTGGCCTCGCGCCACAACTTCCGCGCAACCGAGCTTTCCGCCGAAGATGCCCGCCAGATGGTGATTCTGACCGTTGGCAACGCATACCTGCTGGTGCTGGCCGACCAGGCCGCAGTGGAATCCGCACAGGCCCAGGTGGATACCGCGAAGGTTTCGCTGGACCAGGCAGTGGCAAGCCACCAGGCTGGCACCGCCCCCAGGCTCGATGAGCTGCGCGCTCGCGTGGACTTCCAGAGCCAGCAGCAGCAGTTGATTGTGGCCACCAACCAGCTTGCCAAGGATCGTCTGGCGCTGGCCCGGGTCATCGGTCTGCCGCTGGACCAGAAGTTTGAACTTGCCGACCAGGCTCCGTACGCGGCCTTTGACCAGCCGGAGATTCCGGCAGAAATCGAAAAGGCTCTCGCCAATCGCAAGGACCGCGCAGCTGCGGCCGAGCAGACCGCTGCCGCAACTGAGCAGCGCAAAGCTGCGACCGATGAGCGCCTGCCCACCCTCAAGGCAACTGCCGACTACGGCGACATCGGCGTCAACGTGCTCACCTCGCATGGCACCGGCAACGCCGCCGGCACCATAACCATTCCCATCTTCAAGGAAGCCCAGTTCCGCGGCGATGCCAAAATCGCGCAGGCCCAGTTGGACAATGCCCGCGATCAGCAGGCGAACCTCGATGCGCAGATTGAGGCCGATATCCGCAACGCGCTCCTCGACATCGCAGCATCGCAAAAGCAGGTCGAGGTGGCCCGGTCGAACGTCGAACTGGCCCGCGAAGAACTCTCAGAAGCCCAGCAGCGTTATGCGGCCGGCGTCAGCGACAACCTGGCCGGCTCTGAAGCGCAGCAGTCCCTGGCACTGGCCAACGGACAGTACATTTCCAGCCTCTACCGGCACAACGTCGCCAAGCTCAACCTGGCCCGTTCGCTCGGTGTGGCACAGAATTTCAAAGAATATCTCGGAGGTAAGTAACTGTGGCGGAATCGACCCCAGCCCCCGGCGCACAGCCGGAACAGACGCCGGCCGCAGCCGGTGGCCGTACTGGCTACCGCGGCCCGCGCCGTTTTCTTCTTCTTGTTATCGCTCTCATCGTATTGGTTGGCGTAGGCATTGTGTACTACCGCTCCACCCTCACGGAAGATACCGATGACGCACAGATCAACGGCCATCTCATCCAGGTCAGCTCACGCATCGGCGGCCAGGTGCTCAAGGTAAACGTTGCTGAAAATCAGCTCGTCTCCAAGGGCACCGTCATCGCCGAACTCGACCCGCGCGACTACCAGGTTGCCCGCGACAACGCGGCCGCAGCACTGGCCAGCGCGGAAGCAGCCCTCGCTGCGGCTGAGGTCAATGTGCCAATCACCGTGGCAAGCACCGGCAGCACGCTCACCAGCGCGCAGGCCGATGTCTCCGGCACTCAGTCTGGCATTGTCCAGGCCGAGCGCCAGTTGGAGTCTGCCAAGGCCCGCGTGGCCGAGGCTGCCGCCAACAACACCAAGGCGCAGGCTGACCTCGAGCGCTACCGTCCGCTGGTCGCCAAGGACGTGATCAGCAAGCAGCAGTTTGACGCCGCCACCGCGGCTGCCGACTCTGCGAAAGCTGCACTCGCCGAGGCACAGGCCAGCCAGGCCGCCGCGGAACAGGGAGTGAAAATCTCTCGGGATCGCCAGTCGCAGGCACAGGCCAGCTACAAGTCGGCCCAGACCGCTCCGCAGCAGGTTGCCGCCCAGAACGCCCGCGCAATGCAGGCCAAGGCCCAGGTGGCTGCTGCCAAGGCCCAGCTTGACCAGGCAAATCTGAACCTGAGCTACACCCAGATTGTCGCTCCGACAGATGGCATCGTCACCCGCAAGAGCCTCGAAGTCGACCAGAACATCTCCGTCGGGCAGAACCTGCTCACGCTGGTTTCCCTCGACGACCTGTGGGTCACGGCAAACTTCAAGGAAACCCAGTTGAAGAGCATCCACCCCGGCCAGAGCGTCGAAATCGCTGTGGACGCAACTGGCAAGAAGTACGCCGGCAAGGTCACCCAGGTCGGCGGCGCGACAGGCTCCGTTCTCTCGCTCTTCCCGCCTGAGAATGCCACCGGCAACTACGTCAAAGTTGTCCAGCGCGTCCCCGTCCGCATCGACTTCACCGCACTTGCCACCGAAGACAAGGACCACCAGCTGCGCCCAGGTCTGTCAGTGGAACCCGCCGTCAGCCTGAAGTAGTTCCACCCAACCCACCGCTGGCCAACCAGCACCAGAAGGGTCCCCACTCGGGGACCCTTTTGCGTGTGTCCACCCAATCTCCGCGCGTAACCTCTAGTTCCGAGCGCTTATGAGATCGCAGATTTGAGACTCACGAGTCCCTCCGTTCCTACTCCCAATCGAGGGCAGAGCAACCCTTTGCCCCGGAAATCCCGGTTAGCACGGGCTTTCACGCCCAAAGATTCTGACGAATCTCACCCCTGTTGACATTCCCTTCATCAACTTGGTATCAACTCAACCTGCAGACTGGATGCCGGAAATCTGGTGGAACCGCCAAATAGGAGACTTCTCGCAATGTTCACCCCCAAAGGAAGATTCGCCTGGTATGAGCTGATGACCCCCGATACTGCCGCCGCCGGCGAGTTTTACTCACACGTGGTCGGGTGGACGACACACGAGATGCCAAGCGGCGATGGCCGAACCTACACAGTTTTCAATCTCGGCGGCGTCGGCATCGCCGGGATGGTGAACATCCCCGGCCACACGGCCTGGATTGGTTACATCGCGGTCGATGACGTGGATGCTCACGTTGAAAAGATTGTTGAGGCTGGCGGCAAGCTCTGGAAGCCGGCCACGGATGTCCCCGGAATGCTCCGATTCGCCGTCATGTCTGACCCCCAGGGCGCTGCCATCATTGTTTTTACGCCCAATCCTGCCATGGGTTCCCCCGAGCGCCCTGCCCCGCCCACTCCCGGCACCATCGGCTGGCACGAACTCTACACCACCGACCTCGAAGCCGGCTTCGACTTCTACAACAAGCTCTTTGGCTGGACAAAGCTCACTGACATGGATATGGGGCCGATGGGCACATATCGAATCTTTGATGAAGGCGAGAACAAGCCAATGGGAGATGGCGGCATGATGGCCAAGCCGGAGCATATTCCCGTCTCCTGCTGGGGCTTCTACTTCAACGTCGAATCCATTGGTGCCGCCGTCCAACGCCTGCTTTCGGGCGGCGGAAAGCTTCTGAACGGCCCAGTGCAGATCCCAGGGGGCGGCTGGATTGTCCAGGGCCAGGATCCCCAGGGAGCCGTCTTCTCGCTGGTCAGCAACCAGGAGTAGTGTCGCCGCACACCCGTACCGCGCGGGAGTCGGGTGCATCCCGATTCCCGCATTCCGCTGTGCTCCCCGGCTCCGCCAACTCCGCCTGAACCAGCTATCATTCCCCCATGCAAATCCTCACTGCCGCCGAGATGCGCGTCTGCGACCTGGCCACCTCCGCCGACCACGGCATCGCGCCAGGCCGCCTCATGCGTACCGCCGCTGAGGCCGTCGCCCGCTTCGCCCGCCTGCGCTTCCCCAACGCACAGCGCATCACCGTCCTTTGCGGCCGGGGCAACAATGGCGGAGACGGCCTCCACGCCGCCCGCCTCCTCGCCCTCTCTGGCGTCGAAGTCACCGTCCTGCTCCTCGGTAACCCTGCGACTCTGCAAGACCTGCCCGCCGAGGCGTGGCGGCTGCTCACCGCAAACCCCTCACTCCTCACCGTCCACTCCCTGCTCTCCCCGCCAGACATCGCAGCCCATGCCTCCGCCCTTGACTGCGACCTCATCCTCGATGCCATCGTCGGCACCGGCTTCCGCCCACCCCTCCGCGAACTCCCCCTCGCCCTGCTCGCCCACATCCACTCCACCGCCCCGCACGTCCCCCTCCTCTCCATCGACCTGCCCAGCGGCTGGGACGCCGACCTCACCGCCCCCGCAGATCCCGCGCCCCGCGTCTTCCCCTCCGACGCCGTCATCACCTTCACCGCGCCCAAGCCGGCCCACGTCTTCTGCCCCCTCACCCGCCGCTGGGACCAGCCCATCGTCGTCGCACCCATCGGCTCGCCCAATGTCACCATCCGCTCCACCCAGCGCCTCCGCTGGGCTGGCTCATCCAAGTCCATCACCGAGCCCCTCCGCCCTGCCGATGCCAACAAGGGCCGCTTCGGCCACGTCCTCGTCGTCGGCGGTTCGCTCGGCAAATCCGGCGCACCCGCCATGGCCTCCCTCGCCGCTCTTCGCTCCGGCGCAGGCCTGGTCACCGCCGCCATCCCCGCGCCAATCCTGCCGCTGGTGGCCGCAATCGCCCCGGAGCTCATGACCGAGCCGCTCCCCGTGGACGAATCCGGCAATCTCGCGACGATTGCCCAGGAGGCACTGATCGCTCTGCTCAACCGGAAGACGGTGCTCGCAATTGGCCCCGGGCTGGGGAACTCCGCCGCCGCGGCCGCGTTGCTCTTCGGCCTCCTCCAGGCTTCCCCGGGCATCCCTGCGCTGCTCGATGCGGACGCCCTCAACCTCTTCGCCGCCAACCCCGGCCGCCTCGAAGGCCTGGGCCAGGGCCGCACCCTCGTCCTCACCCCTCATCCGGGCGAAATGGCGCGGCTGACCGGGCTGACAATTGCGCAGGTGCAGGCGGACCGGGTGGGGGTGGCGCGGGCGTTTGCAGTGCGCTACGGTGTGACTGTGGTGCTGAAGGGCTGGCGGACGGTAATCGCGCACCCCGACGGCCAGCTCGCACTCAACACCAGCGGAAATCCCGCCATGGCCAAAGGCGGCTCCGGCGACCTGCTCACCGGCCTCATCGCCGGCCTGCTCGCCCAGCACACCGGCGCGCACGAACTTGCCGTCGAGGCAGCAGTCTACCTCCACGGCCTCGCCGCGGATCTCGCCCTTATCCATGCAGACCAGCACACCCTGCTCGCCACCGACCTGGTGCCGTATTTTTCAAAGGCATTCCGCTATCTTCCACAGGGTCGGGACGGGTATTGTTGGTTGCAGGGATTTGCCGCGCAGACGGCGCAGCTTTCGCAAGGCTAACGCATTTTAGGAAATACTGTGGTCTCGCAGCATCGGTTCGGTGTGGCCTTTCTTTGATAGAAAGTCCACGCGATCTTCTGCTGGTCGGTCTACCCCTATGCCTGAAATGCTCTAACCGCCCTCAAGGATTGCCCCAATGCCCAAAGCACCGCCTGCAGTGCAGACCTTTACCACCAACTCCAGCGCCGAGACCGAAGCCGTCGGGCGCGAGATCTCTGCGCAGCTCGCGCCGCCGAAGCTGCTGATTCTCAAGGGCGACCTCGGCACCGGCAAAACCACGCTCGTCAAGGGCATTGCCAGCGCGCTCGATGCCGCCGACCCCGACGAAGTCACCAGCCCCACCTTCACCCTTGTCCACGAATATTCCGGAGTCCTGCTGGGGGTTCCCGTCAGCCTGCTGCACCTCGACCTCTACCGGCTCGAAGGCGAGCGCCAGTTGGACTCCCTGGGATTTGAAGATATGCTCACCTCCGACGCAATTGTGCTCGTCGAGTGGGGCGAGAAATTCAACAGCATCCGCAAGCGCGCGGATGGCGAAATCGCCATCGTCTCCACCGGGGGAAACTCGCGCACCATCACGCTGACCCTGAACTGAACAGCTTTTCAAACACCTGCGGCCCAACCTCCCTTCTTCCCTGGGGTTGGGCCGCAGTCGTTTTCTTGGACGTCCCATCAGCTCCAGCTAAGCGTCTGCACCGAGTTGGAAGCAAGCTCCACCGTCAGCCGCTCGGCCCCAAGCACCACCTGTACCCGCTCGGCAACACCCGTATTGGCCAGCACCAGCACCATGCTCCCATCCGGATTCCGGAACCCGGCATGGGTCACCTTGCCCGCCGCCCCGCCAATCCCGCTCGTCGCAAACACCCGCGCCCCGCGCTGTACATGTTTCGTAAAGTGCGCAAACGCCCAGTACTGCCCGCTTCGCGTCAGCTTGTGGCTGCCGTTCTCCACCGTAATCACGCCGCCGCACGGGAACGGCCCGATATTCGGATTGCCCTTCTCATCCAGCACCAGGTTCCACGCCGTAATCGACCGCGCCCAGTTGTTGACCACTCCGTTGAAGGTCTCTGCCCAGTGGGCAAAGTCCGTCTGGTAGTCCGCCGATGTCAGGTCCGGGCCGCCCTCGGTCCAGTAGGCATTCTTTTCCGGGAAGGCCTCATGGACTCGCGTCATCGCCGTCTCCTCGCCCACATAGCCATGCCAAGCAATGCCGTCAATGTACTCCGCCGCCGCCGGCACGCTCAGCTCCCCAATCGCCCGGCCCCACAGGTTGTAGTTGTGGTCCAGCACCCATATCTTCGTATCAATCCCGGCCTTGCGCAGCGTCGGCCCAAGATGCTCCTGCACAAACTCAATCTCATACTCCTGGCCCCACAGGCACGCCGGCATGCGGCCATCCTGGTCGGTGTCCACCTCGTTCTGCACGGTCACGGCATTAATCTTCACGCCCTCCGCCGCATAGTCCTGCAGGAAGCGCCGGAAGTACTGCGCATAGTACGGAAAGCTCGGCTTGCGCATCGCTCCGCCCAGCATCGATCCGCCCGACTTCATCCACCCCGGCGGGCTCCACGGCGACGAGAACAGGAACAGCTCGGGGTTGATAACCCGCGCATCCCGCAGCGCCGGCAAAATATACGCCTTGTCGTGCGCAATCGAGAACTTCTTCAGCTCCGGGTCCGGTGTCGAACTCTCGTCAAAGCTGTAAGCGTCGCGGGAGTAGTCGCTGGCTCCAATGCAGGTGCGGCAGACGTTGAAGGCCATCTCCGCCGGCGAGAAAAACTCATGCAGCAGCGCCCCGCGCTCGTCTGCCTTCATCTGGCTCAGCACCCAGCACGCCGCGTCGGTCAGTGCTGCGCCAAAACCCAGCATCTGCTGGCGGGTCGCAGCGGGGTCCAGCACGATTGCGGTGGCAGTTACCTCCGCGCCGCTCGTCCAGTGCAGATCTTCCCCGGCCAGGTGACGGTCTGCACCGCCGCTGCGCCAGCTTTTCACGGCTTTGCCGGTAGCCTGCGCCCATGCGGGCAATGCGCCGGCAACCAGCGCGGCAGAGGAAACAGCGGTGACGTCTTTCAGAAATTGGCGGCGGGAAGGTGCTTGCATCATTCCTCCTGAGGTTCACGGCGCAGAGCGCACCCAAATCGCCCATCGCCGGGAACCTGCGAATCATACCAGCGCCGGGCCGAGGGATGCAGCACAAAACAATCGATTTGCCTGAACTGCGCCGTCAGGAACCGGCACTCTCGCCCGAGCGGAATTTCGGCTTCCGGCGAAATCGCCGCAGCAGCCGCGGACGAGGCGTCTCCAGCACTGGGTTCTGCATCGGCACCAGCGCCTCCACAAAAATCCGCTCCGCCTCTGCCCAACTGAAGCGCTCGACATACTCCCGGCACTCCGTCCGCGAACACAGCAGCGCATGGCGTATCGCTTCCCCCAGGTCTTCGCTGATGCCCCCCACCGCAGCGTCGTTGGCCACATCAATCGGCCCGGTCACAGGGAACCCCGCAATCGGCGTTCCCGAAGCGAGGGCCTCCAGCAGAACCAGCCCGAAGGTATCCGTCCGGCTCGGAAAAACGAAGACATCCGCCGAGGCGTACAGCCGCGCCAGCTCTTCTCCCTGGCGGATGCCGAGGAAAACCGCGTTTGGATATTTGGGCTCCAGTTCCGCCCGCGCCGGCCCATCGCCCACAATCAGCTTCGTACCCGGCGTCTTCAGCGAGAGAAATGCCTCAAGGTTCTTTTCCACCGACACCCGCCCCACATACAGCAGAATCGGCCCCGGATACTCCAGCTTCTCCCGCTTCGACGGATGAAACCGCTCCGTATCCACCCCATGCGTCCACTGCCGGCATTGCGTAAAGCCCCGCGCCTCCAGGTCCTTCAGCAGGCTCGGCGTCGGCACCAGCGTCGCCGCCGCCCGGTTGTGGAACCACTTGGCCATCCCGTACGTGAAAAACAGCGGAATCCCCATCCGCTCCAGAATGAACTCCGGAAACTTGGTATGGAACGATGTCGTGAACCGGTAGTTGTGGTGCCCGCACCAGCGCCGCGCGGTCATGCCCAGCGGGCCTTCCGTTGCCAGGTGAATGAAATCCGGCTTCAGGCTGTTCAGCCTGCGCGTCAGCTTCGGCCAGGGATTTGCCGCAATCGCAATGAGCGGGTCACTCGGCAGCGGTATGCATTGGAACTCGCCTGGATGGATAATCGTTACCCGCCATCCGGCATCGCGCATCCGCCCTATCAGCCGCTGATAGGTCCGAACAACCCCATTCACCTGCGGCTCCCAGGCATCTGTAACCAATACCAGGTGCTTATGCTTCAACGGCTCGTCCGTGGAACGCGATGGGAGCAAGGACACCGTCTGGCCTGCCTTCCTTGGGGTGACGACGGTCTGCTCAACTGGTTTCAGCAGACCGCGCGGGTGGCTTGCGGAAGTGATTGCCGGGGGGTTGACGCGGCTCTAGAAGCCCATGATGTTGTAGCCGCAGTCCACATAGACGGTCTCGCCCGTCACTGCCGTCGCCAGGTCGCTGGCCAGCCACAGGGCCGTTCCGCCCACTTCCAACTGGTCAACATTGCGATGCAGCGGAGCCCGCGCCGCATGCGAGCGCATCATCTCGCTCAGGTCGCCCACGCCGCGAGCGGCGAGGGTTTTGATGGGCCCGGCAGAAATAGCGTTGACGCGGATGTTCTGCTCGCCCAGGCCCGCTGCCAGGTACCGCACAGTCGACTCCAGGCCAGCCTTCGCAACCGCCATCACGTTGTAATTCGGCACAACCTTCTCGGCGGCGTAATAGCTCAGCGTCATGATGGAGCCGCCTTCGGTCATCAGCGGAGCCGCAGCCCGGCTTACCGCAATCAGCGAATACACACTGATTTCCATCGCCGTCTTGAAACCTTCGCGCGTCGTGTTCAGGAACGAGCCCTTCAGCTCATTCGCCGGAGCATAGGCCACGGCATGGACCAGCACGTGCACAACGCCAAACTGCGCGTGGATAGACTGGAAGACGGCATCGATTTCGGCATCGCTGGACACATCGCACTGGAAGCCAACCGCCCCTTCAAGCTCGTCAATCAGACCCTGCGCTTCAGCCTTCATGCGTTCGTTCTGGTAGCAGATGGCCAGTTTTGCGCCAGCCTGGTGCAACCGTGTGGCAATGCCCCAGGCGATGGAGCGCTTGTTGGCCAAGCCGAAGATTACGGCGGTTTTCCCGGTCAAATTGAACAAGTCGGACATGGTTCGAACACTCTCCAGTACATCAATCCGTGCCGGCAAAAACCAGCCGGAACTTTCACTACGCAACGCTCATCAGGATAACAGGTTGCCACCCGAAGTCGCGGCCACCCATCGCTCATCCCCCAAGGTCCACCAAGGAAACCTTGCCCACCGAGTGCCCCAGAAACCGCGAACCCAGCCGCTCAAATTTCTCCACAGAGTCTGTCGCAAAGCAGCGGATGCTCGGCGCTGGAACCGCATCCGCCCTCAAAGACCTCCCCGCCAGGCCCAGCATGCGCGCCGCCGCAGCAGCGGTAGCCTCAGCAGAGTCAATCACTTGCACCCCGACCGGAACCTTGCTCTGGAACACCTTGTGCAGCAGTGGATAGTGCGTGCAACCCAGCACCAGGGTGTCCGGCCGCTGCCCCGCCGCCTGCGCCTCAGCCATCAATTCATCCAGATAAATGCTCACCACCTGCTCGGTCACCGGGTGATCCACCCAGCCCTCTTCCACCAGCGGCACCAGCAGCGGACAGGCTTTTTCCACACCGTGCAAACCCTGCCGCTGGCAGGCCGCGGCATACGCGTGGCTGTGCACCGTCGCCTCGGTCGCCACCACCAGCACATTCCGCGTCCTCGAGTGCGCCGCGGCAGCCGCTGCGCCAGGCTCAATCACACCCAGCACCGGCACCGGGACAGCCGCCTGAATGGCCTCCATCGCCAGCGCGCTCGCCGTGTTGCAGGCAATCACCAGGAACTCGGCCTTCTGCTCGTTTACCAGAAACTGCGCGCTCTCTGCCGCATACCGCGCAATCGTCCGCTGCGACTTCGATCCGTAGGGCAGCCTGGCCGTGTCTCCCAGAAAGGCATACTGCGCGTGCGGCATATGCGTCAGCAGCGCCTTCAGCACGGTCAACCCGCCGAAGCCGGAGTCAAATACGCCAATCACGGGGGATTCCGAGGGCTGGGTTGCGGTATGGGTCATTGCAGATTTCCGTTGCTTGCAGCGGTGGGTGCGGGGGCAGAAACTGCCTCCGTCGTCAGGTAAGTTCGTGCCAGGTCGGCGTGGCCGGCAAGCGTCGCTCGCGCCGCCCCATCCACCAGGAACCGAACCTCGCGAATCTGCGGCAGATTGGCGTGAAGCGTCCCGCAAATGCTCAGCACCGTCAGCATCTCCGCCTCAATGCCGGAAGGATGGCTGTCGGCAAATCCCCCCGCAAGGTTCACAATCGCCAGTTGCGGCTTGTCCGAGTGTGCTTCCGCAGCGCCAATCGCAGCTGAGTCCGTCTTGCGCGCGGCATTTCCCTTGTCATCCGTAATCGGCAGCAGAAACACCTGCCCAATCGGCCGCTCCACCGCACCCAGCGGATGCGTAGACTGCGGGCTCGCGTAGAACTCCAGCAGCTTTTCCAGCAGCGCCCGCGCCCGTGCGCCATCATCCTTGGGCAACGGAAGAGACACCAGCCGGGCCGCCAGCGTCCCATCATGGTCGCTCGCAAGCACCAGAGTGGCCTCCTCCGCTGCGGCAATCGCCGGCGCACTCGTCGGCGCCAAATCCTCACCCTGCAGCAGGCGGTCATGCGCTCTCTCCCGCAGCCGCACCAGAACCACCGTCATCGCGATGGATACCAGCAGCAGCAGAAAGAACGTGATCTTCTGATAACGGGGAATCATGGCTGGTGTCCCTTCGTCTGCCAATCCCCGCGCCAGCTCAGCACAGCGGCTGCAAGGGCATCCACTACACGGCTCTCATAGCTCGCATCCGTCACCTCAACGGATACTTTGCCGTCGGCCGATCGCAGCGGCGCCAGTTCAATTCCCAGCGCCGGGCAGCTCATGCTGTCCAGCCCCGGCAGGCTTGTCCGCGCCAGCAGCACCGGAATCGCCACCGCCTCAGCCGGCGTGTCTCCCTGGGCCGATCTTTCCAGCGTGCTGTTCACCGTGCTCGCCAGGCTCAGGCTGCGCGTAACCCACGCCGCCTGCGCGGTTTTCCACGCCGCAAAGTTCGCCGCGGCAGCCGGTGCCAGCGAGGAGACAAACAGGTGAACGCCCTCCCCACTCTCCGTCGCGTGCAGGCTCAGGCACGCCGCCGGGGCTGCACGATTGGCCTTCAGCGCCCGCGCGTCGGCGTCCAGCGTTGAGTTGTCTTCCCGTGTGGTCACGACGGTCACACCCCGCGCCGCCAGCAGAGACCGCAACCGCACGCTCAGGGCAAGCGTCACCGTCTTCTCCGCGGCAGAGTTCGCCAGATGCGCGCCGGCATCATCCCCTCCGTGCGCCGCGTCCAGCAGCACCACAAATCGACCACTCTCTGCCCCCACCGGCGCCGGACTGCCCGCAGGCTTCGCTTTCGCTGCCGCAGCTTGCGGCGCAGCCGCTGTCTGCTGGCCCACGGCGCTCGCCGGCACCCGCAACGCTGCAATCGCAATCGCCGCTGCAGCCAACCGCCGGATTGTCTGGCCTGTGTTCATCTTGGGTCCGCGTTTTGTCGCCGGGCGTGTCAGGGCGGTGGCGTCGCAATCAGGGTCTGCCGGGCTCGGGTTGATTTTATCCCAGTGTGCTCTTTGCTAAGGCGCCCTTTCCTGAAACCGGCCACTTTGGTATCGTTGAAACCTTCTTCACACAGCATCAGTCAAAGGTGTTAGTATCGCCCCACATCAGGGTTCGCACATGCGTAAATTCGCTCTTCCCATTGTCGCTTCCCCTGTCGGCAGATTCCCACGCTTGCTGCTGTGCAAGTCGTCTGCCGGCCTCACATCGGCCTTGCTGCTGCTCTTTGTCTCATTGGCGCCTGCCGCACTCAGCGCGCAGGATGACCCGCTGAACAAGGTGCACGTTCCACCGCCATCCGCTGCTGCCACGCCCGCTCAGGGTGCCCCCGCCGGTGCTGAAGCTGCGCCCGCAACGGGAGCCGATGCCATGCGCGCACGCCCCGGCGAACTCCTCCGCATGGACGTCGATCTCGTCCTCGTCCCCGTCACCATCACTGACCCCATGAACCGCCTCGTCACCGGTCTCGAAGCCCAGGACTTTTTCCTCTACGAAAACAACAACCAGCAGAAGATAAAAACCTTCTCCTGCGAAGATGCCCCAGTCTCCATCGGCATCATCATGGACCTCTCCGGCTCCATGACCTCCAAACTGATCCGCGCCCGCGACTCCATCCTCCAGTTCATGAAGACCTCCAATCCCCAGGACGAGTTCTTCGTCATCGGCTTCAACGACCGCCCCGAACTCATTGAAGACTTCACCAACTCGGTCGATTCCATTGAGGCCCGCCTCTCCACCGTCCGCTCGGCCCACCGCACCGCCCTCCTCGACGCAATCTATTTCGGCGTCAGCAAGATGCGCACCGCCAAAAACCAGCGCAAGGCGCTCCTCGTCGTCTCCGATGGCGGAGACAACCGCTCCCGCTATACCGAGGCTGAGGTCCGCTCCCAGGTCCGCGAATCCGACGTGCAGATCTACTCCATCGGCATCTTCGACCCCTACGCTCCCACCGACGAAGAGCGCATGGGCCCCGTACTCCTCAATTCGCTCAGCGAGGAAACCGGCGGACGTCTCTTCAGCGTCGACGACATCAACGAAATGGGCGACATCGCCGTCAAGATTTCCACCGAGCTGCGCAACCAGTATGTACTCGGGTTCAGCCCCCAGAATCTGCAACGGGACGGTAAGTGGCGTAAAGTGAAGGTGAAGCTGGTGCCACCCCAGGGCCTGCCTCCGCTCACTGTCCATGCCCGAACCGGTTACTATGCCCCGCTGCACTAATCCAAAGCGCGTTGGCGCTCTTCTCATCAGTCTCTGTTTGCTGGCGGTTGCGGTGCCCTGCGCGCACGCCCAGCAGCAGCCTGCGCCGCAGGTCGACAAGGACCCCGTCCGCTCCCCCGACCCGGACGTGGAAAAGGGCACCTCGGAAAATGTCACGCGCTCGGGTGGCGGATATGTCCTCCACTCCGATGTCGAGGAAGTCGCCCTCAATGTCACCGTCCTCGACGGCAAAGGCCAGCTCGTCCAGAACCTCGGCCGCCCCGACTTCCAGGTCCTCGAAGACGGCGTCCCCCAAACCCTCATCAGCTTCCAGCATCAGGACCTCCCCGTCTCCTTCGGCCTCGTCGTCGACAACTCCGGCTCCATGTACAAGAAGCGTCCGGCCGTCAACAAAGCCACCCTCGACCTCATCCTCGCCTCCAACCCCAAAGACGAGGCCTTCGTCGTCAACTTCGCTGACGAGGCCTTCATCGACCAGGAGTTCACCGCCGACGTGAACAAACTCCGCGATGGTCTCGGCCACATCGAGTCCCGCGGCGGCACCGCCCTCTACGACGCCGTCGTCGCCTCCGCCGACAAACTCGCCGCCGACGCCAAGCGCCCCAAGCAGGTCATCATCCTCATCACCGACGGCGAAGACAACGCCTCCACCCTCAATCTCGAACAGGCCATCCGCCGCGTCCAGGCCCTCTCCGGCCCAGTCATCTACTCCGTCGGCCTCCTCTTCGGCGACGAAATGAGCCACGGCGAAGTCCGCCACGCCCGCCGCGCCCTGGAAATGCTCTCCCAGGAAACCGGCGGCATCGCCTTCTTCCCCAAAAACCTCGAGCAGGTCGACCAGATCGCTGCCGAAGTCGCCCGCGATATCCGCAGCCAGTACACCCTCGGCTACCGCTCCACCAAGCCCAGCTCTGACCCCAGCTTCCGCCGCGTCACCGTCCTGGCCAGCAAATCCGGCGAAGCCAAACTCAACGTCCGCACCCGCACCGGCTACTTCCCCAGTCCCAAGAAAGTCGGCCACACCGACGCAACAACCAAGTAGCCCTTCACCAGTCGGCGAAACAGGCTACTGAAAAACTCCAATCAAGGGGTGTCTTGTGAAAGGGCACAACTTCAGTCGTGCCGATAAGTCCAGTGAAATCAACAGGGCTTCAGCCCCTGAGGGACGCACTTTCGTCTCGATTTCGCCAAGAACCTGCCTTTTCCAGCAGCCTCGCCCCCCCCCTTACGGCTCCCGCACCCAGTACTGCGTCCGCCCCAGCATCGGCACCCCCACATACCCCCGCACCTTCAGCCGCGCCCCGTTCTCCACCACCGTCATGATGCACCGATAGGTGCTCCCCGTATGCGGGTCCAGAATCATCCCACTCCCCCACTCAGCCCCGCTCGCCGTCATATCCCACAGCATCCGCAACCCCAAAATCGGCTTGTCATGCTGCTCCCCCTCACACTTCCGGCAAATCTCCTCCGGATTCGTCGGGTCGGGGTCCAGAATCTTCTCCACCTTCCCGTACAGCTTCCCGTTCTCCAGGTACAGCACCACAATCGACTTCGCCTTGCCCGTCGCATCATCCATGGTGCGCCACCGGCCCACCGGCGAACTTCCCCCCTGAGCCCATCCCGCCTGCGCCAAAACCATCCCCAGCACGGCCACCGCCACCATCACAACCCTGCGAAATCGCATGAATTCCCCAATCTGCAGCCGCACTCCTCAGAGTCCCGGCCAGGCAGTTGCAGAATAGCCCCCCACTCCCCCACCTGGAAAGCACAACGGGTGATTGCGGTCACTTTGGCTCACGCCGGGGTCCCTGTTAGGGTTGAGGGCGAGAGCCAAGCGCGGAGCGCACCAGGCACGGAGACTCCCTACATGACCACCCCCAAACGCCAGACTCCCCCCACCACAAACAAGCACCTCATCCGCTGGGTCGAGAAGATGGCCGAGCTCTGTCAGCCCGACTCCATCCACTGGGTCGACGGCTCCGATGCTGAAAACGAGATCCTCTGCCAAAAGCTCGTCGCTGCCGGAACCTTCCTCAAGCTCAATCAGGAGCTCTGGCCCGGCTGCTACTACGCCCGCTCCTCTCCCAACGACGTCGCCCGCGTGGAAGACCGCACCTTCATCTGCTCCCACTCGAAAGACAACGCCGGCCCCACCAACAACTGGGAAGAGCCCGTCCAGATGCGCCGCAAGATGAAGCAGAAGTTCCGCGGCTCCATGCGCGGCCGCACCATGTACGTCCTGGCATTCTCCATGGGCCCCGTCGGCTCCCCCATGTCCCAAATCGGCGTCCAGCTCACAGATTCCGCCTACGTCGTCGTCTCCATGCGCATCATGGCCCGCATCGGCCTGCCCGTCTTTGCAGAAATCGACCGCGACCTCAAGCGCGTCGTCCCCTGCATGCACACCGTCGGCGCGCCCCTCGCCCCCGGCCAGGCCGATGTCCCCTGGCCCTGCAACGACGAGAAATACATCGTCCACTTCCCTGAAACCCGCGAAATCTGGTCCTACGGCTCCGGCTACGGCGGCAACGCCCTGCTCGGCAAAAAGTGCTTCGCCCTCCGCATCGCTTCCAACATCGCCCGTGACGAGGGCTGGATGGCCGAGCACATGCTCATCCTCGGCGTCGAAGACCCCCACGGCGAAAAAACCTACGTCGCCGCCGCCTTCCCCTCCGCCTGCGGCAAAACCAACTTCGCCATGCTCATCCCGCCCGCCGGCTTCGACGGCTGGCGCGTCTGGACCGTCGGCGACGACATCGCATGGATTAAACCCGACGCCACCGGTCAGCTCCGCGCCATCAACCCTGAGGCCGGCTTCTTCGGCGTCGCCCCCGGCACCGGCGCCTCTACAAATCCCAACGCCATGGCCGCCCTCGCCCGCAACACCATCTTCACCAACGTCGCCCTCACCCCCGAAGGCGGCGTCTGGTGGGAAGGCATGACCGACACCCCTCCCGCCGAGTGCCTCGACTGGCGCGGCGAGCGCTGGACCCCGGAAATCGGCAAGGAAACCGGCCGCCCCGCCGCTCACCCCAACGGCCGCTTCACCGCCCCCGCCCGCCAGTGCCCTTCCATCGATCCCGACTGGGAAAACCCCGCCGGCGTCCCCATCTCCGCCTTCATCTTTGGCGGCCGCCGCGCCCACACCATGCCCCTCGTCTACCAGTCCTTCAACTGGTCCAGCGGCGTCTACATCGGCGCCACCGTCGGCTCTGAAACCACCGCCGCCGCCGGCGGAGCCATCGGCAAAGTCCGCCGCGACCCCATGGCTATGCTCCCCTTCTGCGGCTACCACATGGCCGACTACTTCCGCCACTGGATCAAAATGCAGCGCCAGCTCGACACCACCCCGCGCATCTTCCACGTCAACTGGTTCCGCAAAGACAAGCACGGCAAATTCCTCTGGCCCGGCTTCAGCCAGAACATGCGCGTCCTCCGCTGGATCGTCGACCGCGTCCACGGCCGCGCCCTCGGCAAGGAAACCCCCATCGGCTGGACCCCCCGCTACCAGGACATCCACTGGGAAGGCCTCCCCTTCGCCGAAAAGACCTTCGAGGAACTACAGGAAGTCGACCGCGCCCACTGGAAGCGCGAAGTCATGGGCCACGAGGAACTCTTCCTCGACCTACACGACCACCTCCCCCCCGAAATGATCTACGAACGCGAACTCCTCATCTGCCGCCTCTAACCCACTCATCCATCCTTTCCGGGTGCCCCCGGTCTCGCTTCTGAGACCGGGGGCTCACCAATCTTCCGGCCTCAATTCCGCTGGTGGGTGCCCCATTCATTCGGCCGCTTTTGCCGAATGAGTGGGACAGCAGATACCCCGGTGCCCCATCCATCTCGCCCTTGCGATGAGTGGGATACCCCCTCACCCCACGGAATTCCCGAGAATTTTCAGAAAGGGTCAACCTGAGCAAGCGAAGCGCGTCGAAGGACCTGCTTGTCCTCCATCCGCGCATCACTGCCGGTTGCCCCACGCCCGCCTCGCCTTTGTTTTTGCTCTTGCCTTTCTTGTTGTCATCCCCGAAGGGGATCTGCTTCTCGCTCCCGCGTTTCGAGACTCCCCACCACTCCCGGACCATGAAGCCACACTCCCGCGCCGCAGGCGCAGCGTCGGTTAGCCCAGCGATTCATCGCTGGGTACGCACGCCCCTCATCGAGCCTAGGAGTCCCGTAGGGACGGCGCCCAGGGCCGAACACCCCACCCCTCACCCACCACGCCCCCCGCTCACCCCCGAACTTGCCGGGGGCCACCGGTCCCTCGCACTTGGGGACCGGAGAACCCACACCTTCCAATCCGGGTGAGTTCCCCCCCAATTCGCCCTTAATCCCAATCCCGTGCTATCGTTTCCTCACCAATTCATTCCGCCATTGTGTGTCTTCCATCGGTGTAACCCGTGAGGATATCGAATATGAACGCCAACCTGCGTGTCTTCCTGCTCTTTTCCATAGCCTTCACCCTGGCTGTCTCTGGCCTCCAACTTCATGCCGCGGACCCCGACAAAAAGCAGCCGCCACCCATCGCATGGACCAAAGGCCCCGGCACCGTCAAACTCGGCAGCGTCGCAGAAATGCAACTCCCCCAGGGCTTCCTCTTCGCCGATGGCGACGGCGCCCGCAAGTACATGGAACTCATCCACAATCCCACCTCGGGTGAGGAACTGGGCATCATCGTTCCCGCCTCTGAGAAGGAATCCTGGTTCGTCCTCTTTGAGTTCAACGAGGTCGGCTTGGTCAAAGACGACGACAAAGGCTCCCTCGACTCCGCAGCCATCCTCAAAAACATCCAGGACGGCACCGAAAGCGCCAACGAGGAGCGCAAAAAGCACGGCTGGGAAGCCTTTCACGTCAACGGCTGGTACACCCCCCCCTTCTACGACTCGGTCACCAACAACCTCACCTGGGCCACCAACGGCTCCTCTGACAACGACAAAGATCCCACCGTGAATTACTCCGTCCGCCTCCTCGGCCGGCGCGGCACCATGAACGTCGATCTCGTCCTCGACCCCGGAGACATGGCCAGAGTCGAGCCCCAGTTCAAAGACCTCATGAAGTCCTTCCAGTTCAGCCACGGCAGCCGCTACGCCGACTTCGTCCAGGGCGACAAGCTCGCCGGCTATGGCCTCACGGCCCTCGTCGCCGGCGGTGCTACCGCTGTCGCCATCAAGACCGGCCTCTTGGCAAAATTCTGGAAACTCATCGTCGTCGGCTTCGCCGCTGCCGCAGGAGCCATCAAGAAATGGTGGCGCAAGCTCACCGGCAAACCCGACCCCAATCAGCCGCCGCAGAGCCTCAGTGAGTAAGCAATCACTCACCCGCTCCAGCACCGCAATGCTACGATGAAACCCGACCATGCTGATCGTTGAGCGAGAACTTGCGGCCGTAGTCTACCTGCTCTATGCCATGGACTGCGTACACTGGCTCAAGCCCGGCCAGGTCGCCATGACCCGCGCCATCAGCCAGGGATGGCGTACCCACGCCTGCACCTCCGGCAGCTACACCCTCCTCGGCCGCAAGCCCGTCTTCGTGCAACCCTTCGACCTCCGCCCCGGCTTCCTCATCCTCCCCCAAGCGCTCCCCGCCACCGAAGGGCAACGCTTCCTCAAAAAGCTCCTCCGCCGCAATCTCGAAGACATCGGAATCATCACCTTCTTCTCCTGGCTGGGGGCCTTCAACCTTCTCCTGCTCCTCCCCGCCCTCCTCGCCGCCAACATCTTCGAGCGATGGTGGCACATCCCCACCCTCCTCGCCGTTGCGGCGCACGCAGCGATTGGCATTGAGGTCTTCTCCCAGGCCGCCGCCTGGCGTCGCTTCAACTCCGCCAACTTCTGGGAGCAATACATCCCCCTCCTCCTCAACCCCATCGCCGCACTCCGCAGCGGTGACGTCCTCCTCCGCGCCGCCGCCGACGGCAAAATGGATCCCCCACCCATCACCCACCACGCCCCCCGCTAACCGGCTAACCCGCCTCCACCCCAAACGCAAAAAGGCCCCGCATCTCTGCAGGGCCTCTCGACTTCCACTTCCCTCAATAAATCAACTTCAGTGAAAACTGAATCTGCCGGCTCGTTCCCGCAGTCTTCGAAATCTCGCCAAACCCCGTCCCCACCACCGTATTCGCCGGCAGGCCCATGTTCACAATATTGAACACATTGAAGAACTCCCCGCGGAACTGCAAATCCGCCTTTTCTGCACCCGACTTCCGCCGACCAAAACTCGTGTCGTGGATCAGCGCAAAGTCAAAGTCATAGAACGCCGGCCCGCGGAAAGTATCCCGACCCAGCGTCCCGAACCGACCCTGGTTCGGCCCCGTCCCCCCCGTCACGTTCACCGGCACCGAAAAGTAGCTGGCATTGTCCGCGCCCAGCCCAAAGTAGTCCTGCCGGTCCTTGCGCGAGGTCGACAGCTTCGGCTTGCCCACCTGGTCAGGCCTGTCGCCGCCCTGCGAGCCATACCCCGTCTGCTGCACGCCCGAGTACACGCTGAACGGCGACCCCGACGACATCGACGAGATGCTCAGCAACTCCCACCCGTCCACCACCGGCCGCAGATACCGCGCCGGCCGGGGATGCAGCGCATCCAGATTCTGCGCCAGCGACAGCGAGAACCCGTGCGTCACGTCAAACGAGCTCGGCGCACGCTCCGGATGATTGTTGTACGGATCCTGCGGGAAGCACAGCACCACTGCGCCCGAAGAACCCTGCCCCAGCGGCTGCACCTGGCTCGTATCGTCAATCGACTTCGACCACGTATAGCTCGCCTGGATGCCCGGCCCCCCATGCGGAATCTGTCCGCTCAGGCTGCTCTGCAGCGCGTGGTAGGTCGAGTGCGCCGTCGCCACAATATCGGTCATCGTGCCCAGACCGCCCGTCACCAGCCCGTTGTTGTCAAAGGTCGTGTACGGCGCAAACCCCGGGCTCGGATTCGGAAACGCATTCGGGTAGTACACCCGCGGCAGCTTCGCCGCCTCCGTCCCCACATACGCCGCATCCGCCGTCATCGCGCCAATCTTCCGCTCCACGCCTACCGTCCAGGTGTAAAACGCCCCGTTGGTAAAGCTCTGCTCAATCCCCGCCAGGTTCAAATCGCTCACAATGTCAGAACCCGACAACTTCGCCAGGTCCTTCTCAAACCGGTCCACATCCATAATCGTGTTCGCCGGAACCGTCTTTGACCCGCCGTGCGCGTAGATATTGTTCCCCTGCAGGTCGTAGGAAACCGGCAACTGCGACGGATTGATCGTGTACCCGTACGCAATCGGCGCACCCTGGCCCGGCAGCAATCGCGGATAAAAGACGGTCGGCGCCTGCCCCGTCAAATCATTGTCCTGCCAGATATTCGGCGGAATCACCATCACCGCCCCGCCGGCATGCAGCGTAAAGTTCGGCCGCGGTGCCCACGAAAGCTGCACCCTCGGCTCAAATCCCGTCTTCGGCGTCTGATACCCGGGCTGCGGGTTGATCACATACCGCTCCACCCCATCAATCTTCTGGAAGCTCGCCGTCCGCTTCGCCCGCTCTTTGATTGGCGTATACAAATCCCACCGCAGCCCAAAGTCCAGCGTCACTGTCGGCGTCACTTTCCACGTGTCCTGCAGCCACGCCGCATAGTCCTCGCGGTTAATCGCCGCAGGCCCTGTATGGTCCCCGCCACTGAACAAATCCGACGGAATTGCCGCCGAGTAAATCGCCGGCGATCCCGACAGGAACGCCGAAAGCGTATCCGGCAACTGCTGGCCGTACCCAATGTCATACAATCCCGAAGCCGATGTAATCGGCGTCGTCGCGTTGGCATAGTACGCCGGCGTCCCGCCAAAGTCATACTCCCCGTTCGGACTCATCCCAAAATACGTCGTATCCCGGTTAATCCGCGCCTCAAATCCTGCCCCAAAACTGTGCTTGCCGTGCGTCCAGGTCACCGCCTCGCGCCCCTGGAACAGGTTTCCGTACGCCTGCATCACGCTGCCGCCGGCCCCGTTGAACGCCTCAAAAAGCCCGTCGTTGAACTTCACCGCAGGGTCCGTATGGTTCGGCGTCGGGAATCCCGGTGTCGACCGCGTAATACCAATCAGCATCTCAAATATCAGGTTCGGCGTCGCCGTATGCGTCCACACCCCCGCTACATTCCGCTGCCGGTCGATATACGAAACCCCAAACGACGGATCCAGCGCCGTCTGATCCGGGTTCGTAATCGGCCCTGTCAGGTTATTGAAGTTCCCCCGCGCCAGAAACTGGTCGTGCGCCCCAAACTTGTGGTCAATCCGCAGCGATGCCTGATTCGCCGTCGTGTCTACCTTCGACGCCGTCGCATACGTGTGCACCCCAAAGGCGCCCGTCGGCAAGTTCGGCAACGGATACCGCGCCAGAATTGCCGCAATCTTCGCCGGAATCGGAATCGTAAGCGTGTCCGTCACAGTCTGGCCGCCCGAGTTGAACGTCGCCGTCTCAACGCCAGCCCGCTCCGCCTCTGTCGGCACCGGCATCACCTGCGTCGTCCCCAGCACCTGCCGGAAGCCCTGATACTGCACAAAATAGAAGCTCTTCCCCGCCCCGTTGTACAAACCCGGAATGCGAATCGGCCCTCCATTCGTAAAGCCGAACTCGTTGCGCCGGAAAGGCGGAATCCGTCCCGGATACACCTTCGTCGAATGATCAAAGTAGTTGCGCGCATCCAGCGACGAGTTCCGCAGGAACTCAAAAAACGACCCATGGAAGCCCGCCGAACCCGACCGCGTGTGGATATTCGTAAACCCCGAAGACCCCCGCCCTACCTCGGCCGGCATCCATCCTGATGCCGAGTCAATGCCCTCAATCGCATCCACGTTGAAGTTCGAGAACGTCGCCCCGCCCATCTCCGGGTCGCTGATGTCCGCCCCATCCTGCGCAAACGTCGCTTCCACGCCCCGCTGCCCGTTGATGGCAAACTGCGCCGTAAAATTCGTCGCTCCATTGGAGTCCGTCATCGTTCCCGCCGCCAGCAGCAGCAGTTGCGAAAAATCACGCTTGTTCAAGGGCAGGCTCGACACCGCATCCGTTGACAATTGCTCTCCACCCGAGGTCGAGGCCTTGCCCGCACTCGCCGCCGTCACCACCGTGTACGACAGCACACCCTGGCTCGAGAGCGTCAGCGCCAGCGTCTGCGAAACCGCCGGCAGCGTCAGCGGCTGGCCGCACTGGTACGTCTGCCCGTTGCGCACAATCGAAACCCGGTACACCCCTGCCGCCGGCGTCGCCAGCGAGAACCCGCCGTCTCCGCCCGTCGTCGCAACCGCCGCTCCGCCCGTGGCAGGCGTCAGCTTCAGCGTGGCCCCCGCAATCGGCGCACCCAGCGAGTCATGCAACTGGCCCGCAATCGGGGCGCTCGCAGCCGATGCCGCACCGGGGGCTTGGCCAAATGAGAGCACCGCAAACGAAAAAACGATCAACGAGAGCAAAAGCAAACGGGAGCAAAGGTTCAGCAAGTGTTTCCGGGTGGTTTGCGCGCGCAACAAGAGGTCCCCTATTCCGCCACGAAAATGCATCCTTCGGGCACAATGAGTATAGACAATCGTTTGACTAGATGTCTCGGAAAAAACAAACGTCTTCCCCGTCTCTCCATGGTAATTGGAAAAACCCGCTCCAGAGGATGCTGGACACACTTGCATCTACCTCCATTCGGCTTTTCGAGACCCCTATCGCGCTGCTCGCAGAAGACCCCTATCGCGCCGCTCGCAGATGCGGGTTCCAAATACGCCGTTCCAGCCCTGCCCCTCCGCCCCGGTACGGAATCAAAGAGAAGTTTGGCCCTGTTTCCCAAAATCAGGGGAACCAATTTCACAATTAAGCCATCTAGCGGTATCATCCTTGCGGGTTCGCTTACGGTGAATGCGCAGTCTTGACTGAGCAATCGCCCGCTGCCTACTCAGACCTTAGTCAGGGAGGAGCAAAGCACACAACTCAAGCCTCTGGGGCGGCCCCCTTTCACCGGGCAGAAGGGAGGAGCCATCCATTCATCTCTCACCATGAGTCGGCTGCTTGATGCAGCAAGACGAAGAGTTTTGCAAGCCTGCAGCCATACAGTCTATAAGCAACCACACATCTCGGCTGACTTTTACAGGGAGAAACTATGAAATTAGGTTCAAATCATCTCAGGTATGTATTGAAATCGCTGGCAGCCCTCAGCAGTCTGGTACTGGCAACCTTCGTTTTCCCCACCTTCGCGCATGCATTCACACCTGGAACTCAGGTCGGATCGACTTCGGTGCCCATTCCAGTCACTGTGACATTTACCTCTGGCGGAAATGTCGCAAGCATCAATGTCCTCTCGCAAGGGCTCGCTGGCAGCGACTATACCGACGCAGTCACAGGGGACACCTGCCTTGTCGGAACAAGCTACACCGCAGGCAATACCTGCACCGTGAACGTCAAGTTCTCGCCCAAGGCCCCTGGTATTCGCCCAGGAGCAGTCTCCCTGTTTGACGGCAGCGGAAACCTCCTCGGCACGGCCAACCTCAGTCAGATCGGCGTTTCTCCCGTAGTTGCATTTGCCGGCGTCTCGGGTGGCGCATGGATTCCGAGCTCCACCCGTGTCTTGGGCAGCGGTTTCAATTCCCCGGGGGGCGTGGCAGTGGATACCCACGGCAACATCTTTGTCGCCGACACAGCCAACAACGCCGTGAAGGAAATCCTCGCGGTCGCCGGAACGATTCCCGCATCACCCACAATCCTCACTTTGGCCACCGGCTTTAACGGCGTTTACGGCATTGCCGTTGACGGAAATGGCGATGTCTTTGTCGCTGATTATGGTGACGCCGCAGTGAAGGAAATCCTGTCCGTGAATGGCGCAATCCCCGGAACCCCAACCGTTGTGACGCTGGGCGCTAGCTTCAGCGGTCCCACCGGAGTGGCGGTCGACACCTTCGGGAATGTCTTCGTCGCCGATTACGAGGCAAGCGAGCTCAAGGAGATCGTCGCGGTCAACGGTGTGATTCCCGCAAGCCCCACCGTGAAGATTCTGGGAAGCGGTTTCGCAAATCCCGTTGCCGTCGCCATCGACAGCCAGGGCAACCTTTTTGTGACCGATTCGTATAACGGTGCGGTCAAAGAGATCCACAGCGTGGCAAACGTCAGCGCCAGCGCCATCCGCGGCTTCCGACCCATGACTTCAGGGATAAGCGTTACCACGGTCGGTAGCGGCTTCTCGCTGCCCTATGGATTAGCGGTGGATCCCATCGGCAATCTCTACGTAAGCGATGTCTACAGCAACACTGTGAAGCTTCTTGCAGCGGTTGGGGGCACGGTGTCGGCAAGCCCCGTGACTACCATCCTTGGCGGCGGATTCTCAAATCCGTTTGGCCTGTCTGTCGATGGGCGTGGAAACGTGTATGTTGCGGACTATGGCAGCAATTCCATCAAGCAAATGGCTTTTGCCTACACTCCAACACTCAAGTTCGCCAGCACCTCCCAATACTCCCCCAGCAGCGACAGTCCCCAGACTGTTCAACTGCTCAACCTCGGCAACGCGTCGCTGGTGCTTACCGGATTGACCTTCCCGAACAATTTTGTACAGCCTGCTGTTTCCAATCCCTGCTCGGCAAGCACTTCACTCAGCAGCGGAAGCAGTTGCAATCTCGCGATTGAGTTCCTGCCTCAGGTTACCGGCAAACTGAGCGGATCGGTCGTAGTGACTGATAACACGCTGAATCTCGTCGGCAAAACGCAGTCCATCGCAGTCAGCGGAACCACGCCTGCGGTCCCCGTGGTCACATTGACTTCAAGCAAGCTCAAGGCCGCCTCCGGCACCGGCGTTACCATCACCGGCACGGTAGCGGCTGCCAACGGGCTAACCCCAACAGGAATCCTGACCATTTATGCGGATGGCGTTGCGATTGGCAATGGGGTACTGGTCAAACGCACATTTGCGGCCACTACCAGCACCCTCCCCGTCGGCTCCCACATGATCACCGCTTCCTACTCGGGCGATCCGAACTTTGCACCAGCAAATGCAACCGCAATCACTCAAGTAATTGCCGCTACCCCCGTGGTAACGCTCACCTCCTCCACCACAACTACGCAGGTCTTGACGCCGATTACCCTCACGGCAACGGTGGCTCCCGTCAACGGACTCGCGCCTACTGGCACGGTTAGTTTCTATGACGTGCACACGCTCATTGGCACAGTTAATTTGCAGGGTGGGTCGAGTGGTCCGCTTTCGGCAAGCGTTACAACGCTTCAAACCGGAAATCTTGCGGCCGGAAGTCACCCCTTCACATTCACCTACAGTGGAGATGCGCACTATTTCTCCGGCACCAGTTCAGCTGTGCGGGTAACTGTAAACAAGTTCGGCTTCAAGGGCGCCACCCTGCACATTTCGCCGAGCCCGGCAAAGGTTGGCCAGAATGTGACCTTCACAGTCACTATCGCGACTACCAGCGGGTACCCTGCTCCAACCGGACAAATCAAACTCTTCGAGAACAACAACTTTGTCAGCTGGCTCACGTTGGTTGACGGAGTCGCTACCTATCAGTCAAGCACGTTCGCAAACGGAATCCACCAAATCGGAGCGCAGTACACTGGCGATGCGAACTATTCGGGCGGAAAATTGACCGGCTCTGTGGTAATTTCTTCCAGGTAGTAAAAAGAATTTCCAACGCAGAAATGAGCCCCCGGAGTAAACCCCGGGGGCTTTTTTGTGACCGGGATTGGATCACTTCCCAATGCAGAACGTCGCAAATATCAGATTCAGCACGTCGTCCGCAGTCGTCTGCCCCGTCAGCCCATCCAGCGCCCACAGGCTCCGGTACAGGTCCAGCAGCACCATCTCGTGCGGTATCGACTCCTGCACCGCAGCCCGCGCCGACGCCATCCCATCCACCGCCGTCGTCACCGCCTGGTAGTGCCGCAAACTCGTCAGCATGCCCGGCTCTGCCGCCGCGCCCCCCGTCGCCAATCGCACAATCGCCCGCCGCAAAGCATCAATCCCCGCCCCCGTCACGGCCGACGTCCGAATCGATTCGAAGCCCTCCGCCAACACGCTCTCCGTCGCCCCAGGCAGGTCGCACTTGTTCGCCGCCACCACCACCGGCCGCCCCGCCAGCGACTCCATCAGCCGCACATCTTCCCGGTGTACCGGCAGCGAGCTGTCCACCACCACCACCACAATCGCCGCATCTGCCAGCGCCTCCCGGCTCCGCACAATCCCCAACTGCTCCACCGCATCAATCGCCGGATGGCTGGAATCCTCCGGCGCATCCCGCAGCCCCGCCGTATCCACCAGCTCCAGCGGAATCCCATCCAGCGCAATCCGCTCGGAAACCGTATCCCGCGTCGTCCCCGGAATCGGCGTCACAATCGCACGGTCCCGCTCCACCAGCGCATTGAACAGCGAACTCTTCCCCGCATTCGGGCGGCCCACAATCGCCAGCGTCAGCCCATCGTGCAGCACACGCCCCCGCGCAAACGTCCCCTCCAGCGCCCGCAGCGGCTCTTCCACCGCAGCAATCCGCCCCAGAATCTCCGCATCCGCCGCCACGGAAAGATCGTCCTCGGCAAAATCAATCCCCGCCTCCAGCAGCGCAATCAGCTCCAGCAACTGCCCCTTCACCGGCTGCACCCGCCGGCTCAGCGCCCCGCCCAGTTGGCTCGCCGCCTGCCGCGCCTGCGCCAGCGTCTGCGCGTCTATCAGGTCCCTCACCGCTTCCGCCTGCGTCAAATCCAGCCGCCCGGCAAGAAATGCCCGCTGCGTAAACTCCCCCGCATGCGCCAGCCGTGCTCCCAGCCCAATCGCCCGCCGCAGCAGCAAATCCAGCACCACCGGCGAACCATGCGCCGCAATCTCAACCAGGTCCTCAGTCGTGTACGAGTGCGGCGCGGCAAAAAACGTAACCAGCGCCTCGTCAATCCGCTCCGCCCCTGCTTCCGCCTCAGGGTCAATCACATCGGCCAACCGCGGCCTGCCCGCTACCAGCGGCCCTCGCAGTCGCAGGAGTTGCGCGGAAATCGACGCCGCCTCCGGCCCGCTCAGCCGCACAATTCCAATCCCGCCCCGCCCCGGAGGCGTGGAAATCGCCGCAATCGTCTCCACCACACCAGGGTCGGCATGCGACGGCACGGAATGGAACTCATCCATTGGCATCCTCACTATTGTAGGCAAACCATCCCCCGCACTCCCCGCCCAGCAGGAACTCCCCCTCTCCCTTCCCCGTACATTACCCTTGAAGTTGGCGGTCAAGCCCAAAAAGGCAGAGGTGCAATGAAGGCAACAGCGTTGGAGTTTCGGTTTCGGCTTTGGATTATCGTCGCGGTCATCGCGCTCGGCTTCTGGGCCCCCTGGATTGAGCCCCTCGCCCTCGGCACCCGAACCACCACCTGGCTCTGGCTCGGCTTCCAGCTCAGCTCCCTCCACATCACCCAGACCTCCGGCATCGTCCTCGTCACCTGGCTCGCCATCGCCCTCGCCGCCATCGGTGCCTGGCTCCGCCTCTGGGGCACAGCCACCCTCGGCACCGGCACCGTCAACCACGGCCAACTTCAGGCCCCTGGCGTCGCCGCAGACGGTCCCTACCGCTACCTCCGCAACCCCCTCTACCTCGGCACCACCTTCATGGTTGCGGCCATCGCCGTCGTCATGCCCCCCACCGGCGCGCTCTTCACGCTCCTCTTCCTGGGCATCTTTCAATTCCGCCTCATCCTGGCCGAGGAAGCCTTCCTCTCCGCCCGCCTTGGCGAGCCCTACATCGCCTATCTCCGCGCCGTCCCCCGCTACCTGCCGCTGCTTCGCACCCCAATCGCAAAGACGCCTGCCCAGCTCCATTGGGGCTCCGCCATCCTCAGCGAGCTCATGGCTGTCGGAACCCTCATCTCCTTCGCCACGCTTAGTTGGCAATTCAATTCGGAACTCATTCAGCGCGCTCTGATGGTCAGCCTCGGTGCCAGCCTGATCGGACGCGCAATGCTGCCCGCCAAATCAGAGCCAGACCACCTCGCCACGGGCTCTCCCCAAAACCGCTAATCCGACAACCGGGCCAGGCAACCAATCACCTGCAGACTGGCCATCTCCATTTGCGCCACCGCCTGAATCGCTCCTGGAAAATCCCCGCCGGCCTTGGCTTGCAACGCCCGCACCGCCGCATCGTGAACCGTTCGATGCGGCTGCTCCAGCTCCCGGAACCCCGCCCGGTGGGAAAAACTCTGCTTCCCCATACCCTCGTAATACCACTTCCCCAACCGACACTCCTGGCTCGAAGCAAATTTCTCCTCCCCGTCCTGCGAGATCCCCAGCAGTACCTGGTACACCCGAAACTTGAAAATCAGGTGATCCACCTTCGCCAGCTCGCAGAAGCCGCTCAGCGATACCCGCTCCATCGCCGACTCAATCCGCTCCGACATCCCGTTCAACTCCGTCACCGACCTGGATGCCTCTTCACCCTGTCGGCTCGCATCCGTCGCCAGCGTCGCCAGGCTTTGCATCTGCTTGCTCGAATTGGAACTGCTCATCCGAATTGCCTGCACCAGCTGCGCAATCTCCGCCGTTGCATTCGTCGTCCGCTCAGCCAGCTTCCGCACCTCGCTCGCCACCACCGCAAACCCGCGACCATGTTCCCCGGCTCGCGCCGCTTCAATCGCCGCATTCAGCGCCAGCAAATTTGTCTGCTCCGCCACTTCCCGAATCAGCTGCAGAATGCTCCCCACCTGCTGCGCCCGGTCGTCCAGCTCTGTCAGTTGCGACGCCTGCTGCTGAGATGCTCGCGAAAGCTTCCCCAAATCGCCCGAGATGCTGGTCACCACCTTTGCACTCGCGCATGCCATGGACTGCGCCTGAATCGCCAGGTCCGTCTCGTCCCGCAAATGCGTCGACATCGTACCCAGCGACTGCTGCGTCTCCCCAAGAGACCGCGCAAACGATCCCAGTTGCTCAAACAGCAGCCGATGATGATGCACCTCTTCTTCCAGCACACGAATCCGTTCCCGCTGCCCCTGCTGGTACTCCAGCGAAGCCCGCTCGCCGGCAGCAAAAGCAACTTCCTCCGGATCGGATTGTGGCCGCGCCGGAACACCCGCCGGCTTGGACTGCGACATCTGCCAAAAACTCATGGAGGCCCTCTTCGGTGCGCAATCTCCCCGCCCCTCGCAGCACAATGCAAACCCGGCTGAAGGAGATTTGAGAACGCATTACCTCTCGCATATCGGCAGAGTACGGCAAAACTGCACCCAACCAGGCAAGTTTCGCCTCCACCCGCTTCCGCCATCCCCAACCCTCCCAAACGCAAACAGGGGAAGAGCCTTCGCTCTTCCCCTGTTCTCTGTCCAGATCACCGGGCGCACCCGGCTGAAACTACTTCTTCACCGGCGCGATCGCGTCCTTGGCGGCCTTGGCAACGCGGAACTTGACCACGGTCTTCGCCTTGATCTTGATGGCGGCGCCCGTCTGGGGGTTGCGGCCCACGCGAGCCTTGCGCTCTGCCTTGACCAGACGGCCAATGCCGGGGATGACGAAAAGACCATTCTTTTTGGTCTCCTTCACCGCGGTCTCTGAAAGCAAATCCAGGAATGCGGCAACTTGCTTGTTGGTGAGTTCGAGCTTCTCGGCCAGTTGGCGGATAAGCGCTGTTTTGGTAAGTCCTGCAGCCATGTGTGTTTCCTCCGTTTGCCCTATTGGGCCAAAATCGTTGCCAGGGTTGCCATCGCATTTCTTCCCCGTTGCGAATCCCGCGCCAGGCAACGCGCGCGGTTCGCAGAACACGATAATCGTCAGTGTTGACGCGGGTACAAAGCAACCTACCGCTCCCAACCTTGCGACTTTCCATGGCGCGGTGTCAACCTGAAAAGCCGATTTTCCACAGGAAATTTGCGGTTTCCCTCAGGAAACACCCGCTTTTACCGGGTTTTTGCGGGTTTTACCCCTCCTGAAAGCCCAAAAATCAAGGGTTTCCGGGGCTTCAGGCTCTCCACAATCGGCCCATTCAGCAGACCCACCAACGGCGCCGCCAGCCGAAAATGCCGCACGATGTTTTCCGCCAGCCCCGGCTCCAGCGCCGCCTCCGCCGGCAACGTTCGAGACACACCCCACTGCCGGCACCGGATCAAATCCATCCCCGCATGCTCCGCCGGGAACCCCGTCGGCGGCCGCGTCAGCGCATTCCCCTCGAACAGCTCAAAGTGCTTCCGCAGCGCCTCCCCCTCCAGCTCCGCCCGCAACTCCCCGTGATGCTCCAGCAGCCAGTGACGTATCGCCGCCAACTGCTCCTTCTCCGGCATATACGCCCCCGCCGCCAGAATCACCTCCGTCGGCGAAATATGAAAGTAGAACCCAGCCCCCGAGGTCTTCTCCAGCGCCCCATGCGCCCACCACGCCGCCACATGCTCCTTGTATGGCCGCTTGTCGTTCGAGAAGCGCGTATCCCGGTAAATCCTGAAAAACGACTTCTCCGCCGGCCGCACATGCTCCGGCGCAAACTCCAGCATCGCGTTCGTCACATGCCGGATAATCCCCAGCATCGGCTGCTTCACCTCCGCCTCATACGCCGCCTTGTTCGCCAGGAACCACTCCCGCGCCTCCACCGGATCCCTCCGGTTGGCACGAACCAGCGCACGCAGATACGTCATCGCAGCCGGCCGCAAATGCAGCTGGCCCTCGGGGGAAGTTTTCACACTTTTCGCCATACGAACTGAAGTCTAGCAGCGCCCAGCTGTCCCGCGCCGCAGGCGCAGCGTAGGTTAGCCCAGTGCGTCAGCGCTGGGTAAGCGCAACCACCCCTGCCCCGGAGTCCCGGAGGGACAGCGCCCGGCAATCCCACCCAACCCTTGCTTCAGATACAACGGGCGAGAATCCGGCCACCCGCTTCCCGCTGCTTTCTCTCCCCCTACCGAATCACCTTCAGCGCCGCCCGGAACAAATCATCAAAGTTCTCCGCCACCGCCGGCTCCTTCGTCACCGCATGTTCCACAGCCTTCTCCGCCGCCAGCCGCTGATACCCCAAATTCGTCAGCGCGCTCAGCACATCCTCCACCGCCGCGCCCAGCACCTGCGCCACCGCCACCGGAGCCGCCGCAAAGTCATCCAGCTTGTCCTTCAGCTCCAGCACCAGCCGCTCCGCCAGCTTCTTCCCCACTCCCGGAATCCGCACCAGTTGCGCATGGTCCTGCGACCGTATCGCCGCCACCGCCCGCTCTGCGGACAGCCCGCTCAGCAGCTTGATCGCCAGCTTCGGCCCCACCCCGCTCACCGTAATCAGCCGCTCAAACAGACGCTTCTCGTCCCGGTCCAGGAAGCCGAACAGCGCAATCTGGTCCTCGGAAACCTGCGTATGCACAAACAGCGCCGCCTCCTGGCCCACCGCGCCCAGCGCCGTAAATGTCGGCACAGAAATGGTCACGTCATACCCCACCCCGCCGCACTCCAATATGACCTGGCCGGGCTGTTTGTCGATGAGCTTGCCGCGCAGATGTGCAATCACTGTTTCGGTCCTCTGGCTTCGAAGTCTATGGGAGCGATAATACCGCGCCGGATGACCTTTGGGCCCAGCGCGCGTCCACCACTCCGTAAGGCACTCCACCGGATTCCGCTCCAACTCCCCGCAATTCCCTTGCGGAAACGCCCCGGCACCCGGCAGAAACTCACCGGCAACGCCGCGAAATCGGCCAAAGGCAGGCTCCGGGGTGTGCCAGGCGCGGTTGGGCCGGATACAATGAAGGTTCAGGCTGCGTTCAGTGCGGCCACAGATTCCGAAGGCAGAGGTTGGCAGCGGGTGAGCAAGAAGATTTGGGTGCGTCGCACGGCGCAGACAGCAATGGCGTTGGCGCTGGTAGCGGGTTTCTCCGCAATGGCGAATGCACAGGCACGGACGCACACCACTCTCACCGCCGAGACCCGCGATGTTGCCGGCAAGACGATTGTCGGCTTCACCGGCCAGGTCACCAGCGATGACGGCTCCACGGCCACCGGCGCAGTACGACTCGTCGAAAGCGGCCACGATCTCGCCGGAACAGCGCTCGCCAACGGCGGCGAAGCTCTCTTCCTCCTCGACGGCCTCAAGCAGGGCGAACACACCATTCAGGCCGTCTATGATGGCGACGCAGACCACACCGCCTCCGTCTCTCAGGCTGTCACCCTTCATCCCATGGCCGCAGGCAGCCCCGACTTCAGCCTCGCCATCACCCCCGCATCGCTTTCCATGAAGGCTGGCAACAGCGGAAACTCCACCCTGACCCTCCTGCCCGTCAACGCCTTTACCGGTTTCATCACTCTCTCCTGCTCCGGCCTCCCGGTGGGTGCTAGCTGCACCTTTACTCCGGCCAACCTGCAGATGACGGCCACCACCTCGCCCACCGCTGGCGTCACCGCCCAGCTCAGCATGGTCACCACCGCCCCCGCCGGCCAAAACGGCAAGCTCGAACTGCCCTCCAAAGGCAGCCCCATGGCCCTCGCCATCCTGCTGCCCGGCGTCATCGGCCTCGGCCTCCTCGGTCGCAAGCGCAATCTTCTCGGCCGCATCTCGCTTCTGGTTCTCGTTGCCGGCCTCGGCATCATGGCAACCACCGCCTGCAATCCCCGCTACTACTACCTGAACCACCCGCCCACCTACAATGGCGGCACCCCCAAGGGCAGCTACACCATCACCGTAACGGCCCAGTCCAGCAACGGCGTTACCGCCACCACTCACTCCACTCCGCTGGCCCTCACCGTTCAGTAACCTCCACATTCATCCCAACGCAGAAAAGCCCCGCAACCGCGGGGCTTTTCTGCGTTTGCTGCCAGCACCGGGGGCCTACTCCTCCTCCCCCTTCTTCTCCTCCGGTATCGCCTCATCCTTCCCCCGCGCCTTCCCAATCTCATCCAGATACGCCGCCGAGCCCTCAATCCGCTCCAGCACCGGGTACCGCGGCCCATCGTGGTACTCCACATCCACTGCCCGCACAAAGCTCTCCGTCTGCACAATCAGATGAATCGGCTCCGTCGTCCCCCTGGCATTCCGCACCGACTGCCGCAGCAAATCGCCGGAAAACGCCCGCCCGTTCACGGCCAGAATCTTGCTCCCCGGCGCCAGCTTCGCCTGGTCCGCCGCACTGCCCCAAAGCACATCCCGCACCGTGCCGTCCTTGCTCGCCATCACCCCCAGCGAAAACCAGAACTCCTCGCTGCCCATGTACTCATCCGTCGAAGGGTCACTCAGCACCGTCTTCTCGTAGCTCGTCCTCGTCGGCTTGTACACCAGCCGGTATCCGCCCCGCTCGATTCCCTCCGTATCCACCCGCGGATTCACACGGTCCACCCGGTCGTGCAGGAACTTCGCCCAATCATACGGCGCAACCTGGTTCAGATCCTTCACAATCTCGTCCAGCGTATACGGCACAATCGTCGGCCCCGTATTCCCGCCCAGCCCCAGAAACACCTTCTCAAAGTCGTCAATCGACTTCTTGTCCTCGGTCAGGCTCCGAATCTCGGTATCCACATCCAGCCACAGCAGGTACCCCTCCATGTAGTAGTCCTGCCCGCGCCGCCAGTTCCCCCACGCGCCCGACTGCCGCAGCACGCTTGCCGCCACCGCCGTATCGCCCGTCGATCGCCACCGCCGTCCCGCCGTCCCGTCCAGCAGCGCCGCCTGAAACGCGATGTCATCCCGCAACTGCTCCGGCGTCCGCAGCCCGCTCCTGGTCGCCAGCACGTTTCCCAGATACTGCGTCATCCCCTCATACACCCACAGCAGCGCGCCCTGCTGCGGTGTCGCAAAATCCGCTTGATACAACCCTGCCGGCCGCCGATACTTCCCGTTCCAACTGTGCGTAAACTCATGCCCCAGCAGGTCCGCATTCGGCACCTGGTGCTCCGGGTCGGCAAATCCCTTCTCGCCCACCCCGTTGTCGCTCGACTGCCCATGCTCCAGCCCCTCGCCCCCCGCCACGTCTGACAGCGTCAGCAGAAAGTGGTACACCCCGTAGTGGTGGCTCGCATACATCGCATCCGCCTCCCGCACCAGGTTCCCCACCTCTGCCAGAAACGCCGGCCGCAGCGTCGCATCCTCCCGCTCATCTGCCACCACGTCCAGGTAGTGCTTCGGGCTTATCTCCGGCGCCAGCGCGTACTCGCGGAAGTTCGCTCCAGCAATCACTGGCGAATCCTCCAGTTGCTCCACATTCGTCACCGCAAACTTCGTTACCGCCCCCGCCGCAGGCACCGGCCAGCCCGGCGCATCCATCGCATCCAGCGCCGTGCCTACGCCCCAACCCGCCGGCACCTTCACCGCCGGCTCAATCGCAATCTCCTTCACCGCCACCCCGGCCGGATACAGCAGCAGCCGCTCCCACTCCAGCACCGCCATCTTCTGCGTCACCCGGCTGGTCACAATCGCATCCAGATGCACATGCAGGCTCGTCACCCCGGCCGGCACCGTCACATGGAAGGCGTACAAATCCAAATCATCCCGCCGCCACTCCAGCGTCTTCCCGCCCGCCGTAAACACCAGCCCGGTAATGTTGTCCACAGGCCCGGCAGGCATATGCGTCCCCGGAATCCACTTGGGAGACACCAGCGTCACCGGCCCCGCCACCACCGGAATCTCAATCTCCGCGTGGTACAGCTTTCGCCCCGCTTCCGTCAGGTCGGCCGTAATCTGAATCGGCGCCTTCGCCGCAGCGGCGGCCACAGGTGCGCCAAAAGCCGGAAGGCACGCAGCCGCCAACAGGCAGCCGCCAAGGGAAACCATGGATAAGGTACGCAAGCAGGAATCCTCCAAAGCAGCAGAATACATCCCGGCATCTTCCACCCGCCCAAAAACCTGCCCCCCGCATCCACCCCGCCAAAATCGCTCTCCCCCGCCCCGCCCTGCCCACTCCCCGGCGCCTCCGCACGGCAGCCCCTGAAAAATCCAGCGATTTCTTCTCCAGCCAGGGGGTCCAGCGCGTTACGCTAAAAGGAGTTCCCACCCGTTCGGCTCCCCGAGAGCTGGCATTGTTGTTGTTTATTTTGAAGTACTTGAAGTGAAGGAGATTCCGATGGCTGACAACTACCGTGACTTTCTGGCCCTGAGCTATGCAGAGCTGGAAGAGCTGAACCTGGCGGCAAAAGCTGAGCGCCTGAGCCGCAAGCCCATTGACGAGATTCGCGAAAAGCGGTTGAAGTACCTCACCGACGAAAAGCGCATCAAAGCCGTGACCGTCCTCTTCAGCGACCTCGAAGGCCGCCTGCACCTGCTGGACTACGACAAGAAGTTCCTCCTCTCCAGCTACGACAACCTCACCTTTGACGGCAGCTCCATCCGCGGCTTTACCGCCCAAAAGGAATCCGACCTCCGCCTCGGCATCGACTGGAGCGCCTTCTACTGGGTTCCCGCCGACGTCTTCGGCACCGGCAAGGTCCTCGTCTTCGGCACCGTCATTGACAAGAACGGCTCCCCCTACTCCGGCGACCTCCGCGGCGTCCTCAAGGAATACAGCGACAAACTCTACGCCGAAAAGGGATTCACCCTCAACGCGGCCAACGAAATTGAAGGCTTCCTCTTCAATGGCGTCGACGCCGAGCGCAAGTTCACTGAGACCAACAAGTTCGAGTACGTCAACACCGGCGGCTACTACCACTCCCTCCCGCTCGATCCCCTCCGCAAGTTCATCGACACCGCCGCTGAAGTGCAGCGCGCCATGGGCTTCCAAAACGAGAAGGATCACCCGGAAGTCGCCCCCAGCCAGTTTGAAATCAACTACGGCTACGGCGAAGTCGTTGCCGCTGCTGACCAGATTCAGCTCTACAAGTTGCTCAGCCGCCAAATCGCCAACAACATGGGCTTCACCGCCAGCTTCCTGCCCAAGCCCGTCGTCGGCGTCAACGGCAGCGGCATGCACACCAACATGTCCATCACCAAGGACAAGACCAACCTCTTCTGGGATGCCAACGGCCAGGAAAAACTCTCCTCCTTCGGCTGGGAGTTCATTGACCGCATCCTCACCAACGCCCTCGACGTCTGCCTGATCCTCAACTCCAGCGTCAACTCCTACCGTCGTCTGGACCCCCACTTTGAAGCGCCCAACCAGATCAAGGCCTCCGCAACCGATCGCGGCTCCATGGTCCGCGTGCCCATCGGCAACTCCAAGTCCATGCGCGTGGAAGTCCGCTCCGTCGGCCCCGATGCAAACCCCTATCTGGTCCTCTACTCGCTCTTCAAGACCGGCATCGACGGCACCACCGCCACCATCGACAACCTCCGCCAGGCTCAGCGCTACCTGCCCGACAACATCTACTCCGCCATCGAAGACTTCGAGGCCAGCGAGTGGGTCTCCACCATCCTTGGCGCCGACGTCAAGGGCCGCTTTGCCGACCTCAAGCGCGCCGCCGCCAACCGCAGCCCCCGCGAACTCGGGACCTTCGTCAAGAGCTCCGAGGTCCAGTACCACCACGAAGTCTACAACCAGGCACTCTGGACCCAGTTCTAGTCCTGCCCGGCAACGCAGACAACCTGCGACGGCCCATCCTCGAGAAATTCCCCTCGGGATGGGCCGTCGCCTTTCCAGCCAGGCCTCGCCAATGCAGGCGCAGTGAAGTGGTGGTAGCGATGAACTGGAATTTGACCAGGCAGCCAGGAATCCTTATGGCTCCTTCATTTCAACGGTGTTACAAGCAGAAGAAAGGACAAGGAATGCAGGCTCCAGTAGTGCGTCTTCTCGTTCCTTTGGGTGGCCTTCCCCCTTCGGCGCCCAACTTTGCGGTAAAGGATCGTACAGAATCGCATGAGTGTCAGTTTGTATCCCGACAGCAGCGAGAATACGGTTGTCACTCCAGGGGGCGGGCTTCCCATGGAGCTTGAGCAGCTTTTCCGCGACTACCCCCTCGACAGCGCCTTTGACGAGATGCGTACCCCCAATGGCGGCATCCGCCCGCATTACCAGGCCCTTCTGGAAACCCTCGCCAGCCTTCCCCACGAAGAACTTCTCCGCCGCAAGCAGTCCGCCGACCTCGCCTTTCTCACCCAGGGCATCACCTTCACCGTCTACGGCCGCGAAGAAGGCACCGAGCGCATCTTTCCCTACGACCTGCTCCCCCGCCTCATAGCCGCCAAGGAGTGGGAGCGCATTGAGCGCGGCCTCACCCAGCGCATCACCGCCCTCAACGCCTTCCTCAAAGATGTCTACGGCGAAGGCAAAATCCTCAAGGACAAGGTCGTCCCCCGCGCCATCGTCTACAGTTGCAAGCACTACCGCCGCCAGATGTGCGGCCTGGAAGTCCCTCGCAACGTCTACATGGCCGTCGTCGGCTCTGACCTCCTCCGCCTCAACACCGGCGAATACGTCGTCCTTGAAGACAACCTCCGCGTCCCCTCCGGCGTCAGCTACATGCTCACCAACCGCCGCGTCATGAAGCGCACCTTCCCCCAGCTCTTCAACAGCTACGGCGTCCGTCCCATCGAGCACTACCCCCAGCTCCTGCTCAACACCCTGCGATCTCTCGCCCCGGAAGGTCGCCCCGAGCCAAACATCGTCCTGCTCACCCCCGGCGTCTTCAACTCCGCCTACTTCGAGCACACCTACCTCGCCCGCCAGATGGGCATCGACCTCGTGGAAGGCCGCGACCTCGTCACCCACGCCAACATCGTCTACATGCGCACCACCGACGGCCTCAAGCGCGTCGATGTCATCTACCGCCGCGTCGACGACGACTTCAGTGACCCCCTCATCTTCCGTGCCGACTCCACCCTCGGCTGCGCTGGCCTCTTCAACGCCTACCGCGCCGGCAACGTCACCGTTACCAACGCCTTCGGCACCGGCCTCGCCGACGACAAGGCCATGTACGCCTACGTGCCCCGCATCATCAAGTACTACTTGGACGAGGAACCGATCCTCAACAACGTCCAGACCTACCTGATGACCGAAGAGAATGAGCGCAACTACGCCCTGGAGAACCTCGACAAGCTCGTCGTCAAGGCCGTCGGCGAAAGCGGCGGATACGGCATGCTCATCGGCCCGCAATCCACCAAAAAACAGCAGGAAGAGTTCCGCCGGGCAATCCTGGACAACCCCCGCAACTACATCGCCCAGCCCACGCTCGACTTCTCCCGCGCCCCCTGCCTCTTCGGTGGCCATCTGGAACCACGCCATGTGGACTTGCGCCCATACATCCTCTTCGGCGACAAAGTAAGCATCGTGCCCGGCGGCCTTACCCGCGTAGCCATGGAAAAGGGATCGCTCGTAGTCAACTCCAGCCAGGGTGGCGGAAGCAAAGACACCTGGGTACTCGAGTAAAGCAAGACCAGAGAGGGAAAAGATGCTATCGCGCGTCGCGGACAGTTTGTACTGGATGAGCCGTTATCTTGAGCGGGCAGAGAACACCGTCCGCCAGCTCGATGTGACGATGAGCCTTCTGCTGGACTCCACCGGAACCACCGCGGAAGTCCGATGGGACCGCCTCGTAAAGTCCCTCGGCATCCGGGAAGGCCTGGGCTGGAGCGGTGACCCGGAGGCCATGGCCCGGCGTCTCGTCTTTGATCCCAACGTTTCCAGCTCCGTAACCACCTGCGTCAACGCCGCCCGCGAAAATGCCCGCCAGGTTCGCGAAGAAATCTCCACCGAGCAGTGGCAGCGCCTCAATCGCCTCTACCACCAGATGCACTCACCCCAGGCCCTCGCCCAGTTCCGCAACAGCATCAACGATTTCCTGGCATCCATCGTCGACGGTATCCACCTCTTCAAGGGCGTCAGCGACACCACCATGATTCACGGCGAAGGCTGGCAGTTCATCCGCCTCGGACGCCATCTCGAGCGCGCCTACGCCACCGCAACCCTCATTGAGATCTACCAGGAAAGCCTGCTCAGCCTCCCCGATCGCGAGCACTCCGGCTACCAGTACCTCGAACTCGTCGGCCTCCTCCGCAGTTGCACCAGCTTCGAGGCTTACTGCCAGGTCTACACGGCAGACCTCTCCACCGACCGAATCCTGGAGTTCCTCCTCCTCAACCAGGACTTCCCGCACGCGCTCCGCTATGCCATTGACAGCATTCGCAGCGCTCTGGAAGCTATCCAGCGGAACGGCGGGCGCAGACCCCCCGAGGAACTCAACTCCACCGTCGGTCGTCTGCAGTCGATGCTCCGCTACACCACCATCACCGAGATTCTGGAAGGCAACCCCGGGGCCTTCCTCCACACCATCCGAGAGCAGTGCAAGGCAATCCACGACCTGAGCTACCGGTACTACGTCCAGTACTCGATTCAGTCGGCGCTTGCCGTTTAACACCACAGCTTCACAACCAGCAACGGGGATTTGAGAAGGGGCGGTACGGGCTCAATGGGCAGTACTCTTTTTGGAGATTCAGGGCCAGCGGAAATCATTCCCACGGCTCCAGCGAGGGCGGAGATGAACTTTTACGCAATCCGGCATCTGACGCGATTCCGTTATTCAAAGCCAATCAGCGAAAGCATCATGGAGACGCGCATGCACCCGCGCTCCGATGCCACCCAGCACTGTCTCTCCTTCTCGCTCTCCGTCAGCCCCCGATGCCGCGTCTTCAGCTACCGCGACCACCACGGCAACCACGTCCAGCACTTCGACATCCCCGGCGAGCACAACCAGCTCGTCATCGTCGCCGAGAGCCTGGTCGAGCAGCAGCCCATCGCCCCCATGCCCAGCTTCCTCTCACCCGACGCCTGGGGAGCGCTCGACGAAATGATCGACGCTGACGACTACGGAGAAATGCTCCTCCCCAGCCGCTTCGTCCAATCCACCCCCCTCGTCGAAGAGCTCGCCAAAAAGCTCGACGTCGTCCGCCGCGACGACCCCCTCATGCTCCTCCACGAACTCAACCGCAAGCTCTTCGACTACTTCGAGTACGTGCCCAGCGCCACCCACATCGATTCCCCCATTGACCACGTCATCGCCACAAAACAGGGCGTCTGCCAGGACTTCTCCCACGTCATGATCGCCCTCCTCCGCCACATCGGCATGCCGGCGCGCTACGTCAGCGGCTACCTCTACCGCGGCCAGGAAGACCACGACCGCTCCACTCCGGACGCCACCCACGCCTGGGTTGAAGTCCTGGTGCCCCATCTCAACTGGGTCGGCTTTGACCCCACCAATGACCTCATCGCCGGCCACCGCCACATCCGCACCGCCGTCGGCCGGGATTACGGCGACGTGCCCCCCACCCACGGCATCTTCCGCGGCGCAACCGCCAGCGAACTCTACGTCGCCGTCCAGGTCACCGCCAGCCACGAAGCACCCGCCCTCGACAAGCGCCAACCCATCCCCGAAGACTGGAGCGTCCTCGTCGAGCGCGCCCAGCAGCCACCGGAGCGCATCATCCCCATCCTCGACTCCCAGCAACTCGTCCAGCAGCAGCAACAGCAACAGCAACAACAGCAGTAAACCTCGCTCAAAGACCTCCTTCAACCTCGATTTCGGCCTTTATCCCGCCACAGAATTGAGGCAAATCGTTCCATTTAGCGGGAAGGCGCATGAATTCCCTGTTGCATCCTGATGTTTTTCCATAGAATATGTAGCAATTCAACAAGAAGCGGCCACCCGGGAAGCACACCCCCTTACACATCCCGGTAAAGCCCAAGATAGTAGACCGAATACAACGCGGACACCAAGACGTTCGCACGGTAACACCCAAGACGACTTCTGGAGGAACTGACGTGAAACGATCCCAAATGGGAGCGATGCTTCTTTGCATCCTCATATCCTGCCTTTATGCTTTCGGCCAGTCTTCCACCACTTCGCTCCGCGGCGTGATTAAGGACCCTGCCGGAGCGCTGGTACCTGGCGCGACTGTCACCATCACCGACAAGGTCTCGGCCAAGACCCTCTCCACCACCTCCAGCAACACCGGCTATTACCAGTTCACTCAAATCACGCCGGCTCGCTACGTCATCACCGTCACGGCTCCAGGTTTCTCCTCCCAGTCCAAGGAAGCGGAATTGCTGGTCAACCAGCCCGCCACCGTCGACTTCAAGGTCACCGTCGAGGCCAGCGCCGTCACCGTCGACGTCACCGCCAGCGCACAAACGCTGAATACCACGGACGCCACGCTCGGCAACTCCATCGACAATGAGACCATTCAGGCCATCCCCATGGAAGGCCGCGATCCCGTCTCCCTGCTCGCCAATCAGCCCGGCGTGCTCTTCCTCGGCGATGGCAGCACCACCTCAGACAGCCGCCAGGGCGCAGTCTCCGGCAGCCGTTCCGATCAAGGCAACGTCACCCTCGACGGCATCGACGACAACGACCAGATCAACGGCTACGCCTTCCTCGGAGTCCTCCGTTCCACCCTCGACTCCACCGAAGAATTTCGCGTCACCACCTCCAACGGCAACGCCGATGCGGGTCGTGGCTCCGGCGCCCAGGTTTCCCTCATCACCAAGCGCGGCACCAACAGGTTCCACGGCGCGCTCTACGAGTACAACCGTCCCACCAACACCATCGCCAACGAGTGGTTCCACAAGCAGACCCAGTTGGCCACAGGCGCGCCCAACCGCCCCACCAAGTACGTCCAGAACACCTTTGGCGGCAGCTTCGGCGGCCCCATCTGGAAGGACAAGCTCTTCTTCTTCTTCAACTACGAAGGTCTGCGCTACGCAACCAACGTCTCGGTTTCCGCCACCACTCCCTCGGCCAACTTCCTCGCCGGCAGCATCGGATACGTGGACGTGAATGGCGCAACCCAGACGCTCACACCGCAGCAGATCGCTACCCTCGACGCGGCTTGCACCAAGTGCACTACGCCGGGCGTAAACACCGCGATTGAGAGCTACCTCGGCACCGAACCCGCCGCCACTGTTCTCGCCGGCGGCGACGGCATCAACAACGGCAGCTACAACTTCAGCTCGCCCCTGAAGGGCACGCAGAACACCAACATCTTCAAGCTGGACTACGACCTCAACGCCCGCAACCACCTCTTTGTGCGCGGGAACCTGCAGAAGGACGTAACCCCCGGCGCGGAGAACCTCCCCGGCCAGCCCGCTGCCTCCACCTCTGTGGATAACACCAAGGGCATCGCCTTCGGCCACACCTGGACCCCCTTCTCCTCCTTCACCAACGACCTCCGCTACGCCTACGTCCGTCAGGGATACGGCAGCAGCGGCGTCGGTCAGGGCGACTACGTCTACGTCCGCTTCCTCACCCAGCCCACCGCTCAAACCCGCGACTCCATCGTCAGCGTTCCGCTGCAGAACATCGTGGAAACCGGCAGCTGGACCAAGGCAAACCACAGCGTCAGCTTTGGTGGGGAATGGCGTCAGATCCAGAACAACACCGCTACCAACGGCAACTCCTTCAGCGGTGCCAGCACCAATCCGTCATGGCTCTTCACCGGCGACGCTCCCGATGTCACCACTCTTGGGCTGCCCGATGTTTCCGCCGGCTTCAAGAGCTCCTTTGAGCAGGCCTACTCCACCATCGTCGGCAACGTGCCGGAACTCAACAGCAACCCCAACTACAAGGTCACCAGCCCGGCCGGCGCAAGCCTCCTGCCGGACGGAGCCATGATCACCCGTCACTTCAAGGCCAACGAGTACGAGTATTACCTCCAGGACTCCTGGCGCATCCGTCCCAACCTCACCATCACGGGAGGCATCCGCCACACCCTGCTCCAGACCCCCTATGAAACCAAGGGTCAGCAAATCGCCCCCACCGTCAACACCCACGAGTGGGCCGCAAACCGTGAGAAGGCCGCACTTCAGGGCACCGTCAACATGCCGGACCTGCTCTTCGCCCCCAGCGGCAAGTACTACAACAAGCCCGGCTTCTGGGCCAAGGACAAGCTGAACATCGCTCCGCGCCTCTCGGTTGTCTACTCGCCCGACACCAAAACCTCCATCCGCGCTGGTGCCGGCATGTACTTCGACCACTTCGGCGAGGCACTCACCCACCGCTTCAGCACCCTCGGCTCCTTTGGTCTGGCCTCCCAGCTCCAGAGCGCTCCCGGCGTAGTCGGCTTTGAGTCGTCGCCCCGCTTCACCGGGCCCCACGATCTCCCCAACCTCCCCATCGCTCCCTCGCCGGCCAGCCAGGCTTATCCCTACGCGGTTCCCGATGGCTCCTTCGGCATCAACTGGGGCATCGACAACCAGATACACACCCCATACGTCGAAGCCTTCAACCTCTCGGTCCAGCGCGAACTCCCCGGCGGCTTCCTCTTTGAAGCAGCCTACGTCGGTCGCCTCGGACGCCACCTCATGCAGCAGTATGACCTTGCCGAGCCGGTAGACTTTAACGACCCCAAGGGCGGCGGCGATTACTTCACCGCTGGCACCCAGCTCTCCAAGCTGGCGGACCAGAATGGCGGAGACCCGGGCGCAAGCGTACCCTCGATTCCGTACTTCGAAGATGTCTTCCCGCAGATGGCGAACCTGGACTACGAAGGCGAAAGCGCCACCCAGGCTGTGTACAGCGATGAGTGGGCGCCCAACCGTTACAGCTACGGCGAAACCCAGGCCCTGGCCGACATCGACTTTGGCTGCTACTACGGTTGCCCGAACGGAACACAGTTCTGGGATACCCAGTTCTCCTCGCTCATCTCCATCGCAACCCTCGGCTCCAGCTCCTACCATGCCGGGCAGTTCACCCTGCGCCATCCGGCTCGCCACGGCCTCACGCTCGACATGAGCTACACCCTCTCCAAGTCCATCGACATGGGTTCCGACGCTGAGCGTTCCGGCACCTCCTACGGCGCTATCCAGAACACCTGGGCGCCCAGGCTGAGCCGCGGCGTCTCCGACTTCGACACCCGTCACCTCATCACCGTCGACTGGAACTACGCCATCCCCGTCGGCAAGGGCAAGGCTGTACTCGGCACCTCCAGCACCCTGGTCGATGCAATCGTCGGCGGCTGGCAGTTTGCCGGCTTGGGTCGCTGGACCAGCGGTCTCCCCTTCGCATTGCTCGAACCCGGCTGGACCACCAACTGGGAACTCCAGGCCTGGGCCGTCCCCACCACCAACGTCAAGGTTCACAAGCATCTCTCCGGCGGACTGCCGCAGATCTTCGACAACCCCGACGCTATCGGCAACGGCATCGCCACCGGCACCCCGGTTCGGCTCCCCTACCCTGGCGAAGCCGGCCCTCGTAACGGCTTCCGTGGAGACGGCGTCTTCAACATCGACTCCTCCATGACCAAAACCTGGAACATTCGCGAACTCGCCAAGCTCAAGTTCGCGGCCGAAGTCTACAACGTCACCAACTCCGTACGCATGGATACCAACAGCCTCGGAAACGGCATCAGCTACCCCGGCTTTGGTTTCTATGCTACGGAATTGGGCAGGTTCCCCTTCCGCCGCATGCAGTTCGGCCTCCGTCTCGACTTCTAAACCCCTCTGCCGGTTCACTCCGGCAGACAACCACTGCGCCGGGACCCGCAAGGTTCCCGGCGCTTTCCTTTTGGCTCCGTTACATTGGTAGTGCCGCCTATTTGCACTCTGTTCCCTCCCGTACAGACACGCGGCAATCATCCGTTCTGAAAACCCCGAGGATAGCGCACGACCATGACCTGTCTCCAATCCCGCACCTTCGCCCGCATCGCCGCCCTCACCCTCCTCGCCGCCGCTGCCATTGCCGCCCACGCCCAGGCCGCCGACAAGCCCGCCATCTCCCTCGACGAGTACTTCAACACCACCTCCATCACCGGCGCGCGCATCTCCCCCGACGGCTCCTCAGCCGTCATCGCCACGGAGGCTCCCGACTGGAAATCCAGCACCTTCCGATCCACCCTCTCCCTCTGGACCTCCCGCGAAGGCCTGCGCCCACTCACCCAATCCGGCAGCGACCTCAACGCCCAGTGGAGCCCCGACGGCAAGTGGATCGCCTTCGAGTCCGACCGCCCCCTCATCGGCGAGGCCTCCAGCGACGACGGCGCCCCCGCAAAGGACGGTGCCGATGGCGCCACCACCCGCATCTGGCTCATCGCCGCCTCCGGTGGCGAGGCCCAGCCCCTCTACCGCGAAAAGCTCGATGCCCACACCTTCGCCTGGTCCCCCGACAGCAAAACCATCTACCTTGCTGCCGCCACACCCCTCACCCATGAGCAGGAAGACGCAAAGAAAGAAGAGTGGAAAGACGTTGTCCGCTGGCGCGAGCAGGAGCGCGGCGACCTCATCCTCGCCCTCCCCGTCGCCGCTTCCCTCGCCAAAGCCGCCGCCATCCCCGCCCCCCACGACGGCGACCAGCCCGGCGCCAAAACCGAATCCGATCCCGTCCTTCCCACCACGGCCCTCCAAATCGCCCAGATTCAAAAGGCCATCAACGAGCTCGCACCCTCCCCCGACGGCAAATCCATTGCCTTGGTCACCGACTCCATCAGCCACCGCATGGAAAGTCCCACCCAGGCCGAAATCTACCTCGTCCCCTCCGCCGGCGGTGACCTCCGCCAACTCACCCACAACGAAGCCACCGAAAGCGACCTCCAGTGGTCGCCCGATGGCAACTCCCTCTACTTCCTCGTTCGCGCCGCCGGCGGCAGCCTTGAAGGCAAATATCGCGACGTCTCAGGCCGCATCTACCGCCTCGACCCCACTGCCGACCCAGCCGACAAGTCCATCCAGCGCCTCGGCTCCGACTTCTCCGGCACCTTTGAAGACCTCACCGTCTCCGGCTCCGGTGCTATCTACGCCCTCGGCATCAAAGGCACCGAGGAGCAGCTCTACCTCCTCGACGGCGCAAAATCCATCCGCCTCCCCGGTCTTGCCGGCAGCTACATCGGCTTCTCCGCTCCCCACTCCGGCAACAGCCTTCTCGTCCGCTTCGGTGCCATCAACCACCCTACCCAGGTCTACCTCGCCGCTGACGCCTCCCACCCTGACCAGCTCACCCCCCTCACCGCCGTCAACCCCATCTTTGCCGAGCGCGTCCAGCCCGAGTGGCGCACCTACCAGTGGAAGGCTCCCGACGGTGCCACAGTAGAGGGCGTCCTCATCTTCCCGCCGGGCAAAAAGGACGCAAAACACCTCCGCCTGCTCACCCTCATCCACGGCGGCCCCGCCGACGCTGACGGCAACCGCTTCGGCGCCGACTGGTACGACTGGGCAACCCTGGCCGCCAGCAAGGGCTGGCTTGTCTTCCGGCCAAACTACCGTGGCTCCTCCGGATACGGCGACGAATTCATGCTCCAAATCGCCCCCCATCTCGTCTCCAAACCCGGCGAAGACATCCTCGCTGGCGTCGATCAACTCGTCAAAGACGGCTTTGCCGACCCAGACCACCTCGCCATCGGCGGATACAGCTACGGCGGCTACATGACCAACTGGCTCATCACCCAAACCACCCGCTTCAAGGCTGCCGTCACCGGCGCGGGAGCCGTCGAGCACGCCGCCAACTGGGGCAACGACGACGAAACCTTCGACGACTCCTGGTACCTCGGCGGACAGCCCTGGGAAGTCCCCGCCATGTACGCCTCCGAAGCCGCTCTCTTCCAGATGAACAAGGTCAAAACCCCCACTCACCTCGTCCAGGGCGGGGCAGACATCCGCGTCAGCTACCTCGAAGGCGAAACCCTCGAGCGCGCCCTCCAGGCCCTCAACATCCCACACACCTTCCTCGTCTTCCCCGGCGAAGGACACGGCCTTGGGCACAACCCCTGGCACGGCTACATCAAGGTCCGCGACGAGCTCGACTGGCTCGAAAAGTACTGCGGCAAGTAGCCCCTGTCCCGCGATACGGCGTGCCCGTCCCACGCCCATTCGCCGCACACACCCGCAACCCGTTATGCTGAAAGCAGAAACCCGGGGCATTCTGGTAACTTCCGGAAGCCCCGCTTGCTTTTCTGCATCCAACACTTAGCCCATGAATCCTGTCCTCGACCCCGTCAAAAACGCGCAAGACGCCCGCCAGCAGGCATTCCTGCAGACGCTCAAGGATGCGCGGCGAACCATCGCCCTCAAAGAAACCATCAAGCTCGCCGTGGACAGCTTCCGCGCCAGCAAGGCACGCTTCGCCCTCACCGCGCTCGGCATGGTCATCGGCTCCGCCTCGGTCATCCTCGTCGTCACCATCGGCATGACCGGCCGCGACTACGCCCTCTCCCTCATCCAGAAAATCGGCACCAACATGGTCGAGTTGGAGTACGCCGGCGGCGGCGCTGTCGGCCAGGAAAACGTCGACTACAACGACTACCTCACCCGCGATGACGAAAAAGCCGTCGTCGCAGAGCTCCCCGCCGTCCAGTACAGCTCACCCGTCCTCGAAATGCACGACCGCATCAGCTTCGGCGGCGGCGTCGTCAAAGACACCCTCGTCCTCGGCGTCGTCCCCCAGTACGAGCAGGTCCGCAACCTCATCATCACCCAGGGCCGCTTCATGGACGACGAAGACGAGGCCGCGCACATCAAATGCGCCGTCGTCACCATCCCCTTCGCCCGCGAAATGTTCGGCTCCGCCGATGCCGCCGTCGGCCAGAACTTCACCATCTCCGGCATCCCCTTCACCATTATCGGAACCTTCCGCGAAGGCGTCGACACCTTCGGCCAGTCGGAAATCACCGACAACACCATCCTCGTCCCCTACTCAGTCGGCCGCTACTTCACCGGCTCTGACAACGTAAAGCAGATTTACTTCTCCCTCCGCTCCATGGACGACGTACCCGATGCCACAGCCGCCATCGTTCGCATCGTAAAGGCCCGCCACAAGCCCCAGTCCGTCTACAAGGCCACCAACCTCAAGGAACTCCTCACCACCGCGGCGCAAATCGCCACCGGCCTCACCGCCGTCCTCATCGCCGTCGCCATGGTCACCCTCGCCGTCGGCGGCGTCGGCATCATGAACATCATGCTCGCCAACGTCCGCGCCCGCATCCGCGAAATCGGCATCCGCAAGGCACTCGGCGCAACCTCCCGCGAAATCCGCCTCCAGTTCCTCGCCGAGGCAGTCATGATCTCCCTCGCCGGCGGTGTCGTCGGCACCATTCTGGGTCTCGCCCTCCCGGTCGCCGTGCGCCTCCTTACCGACTACGCCATCCCCATCTCGCCCTGGTCAATCATCGCCGCCCTCGGCGTCTCACTCGTCGTCGGTGTGGTCTTTGGTACCGTCCCGGCTACCCGCGCCGCCCAAATGGATCCCGTGGAGAGCCTGAAATATGAGTAACGACGCCGAAAACAAGCCCCTCGCAAAACTGCCCGCCCCCCAGGAACCCGACCCCGAAGAGCCCGAAACCAGCACCGGCCCCAGCCTCAAGCTCATGTACGGCCTGCTGGTCGCAGCTCTCCTCTTCGCTATCTTCTTTGCTCTGGCAATTGTCCGGCCCTTTTACCTGCGCCGCTGACAGGGCACCGGCCTACTCCGCCGCAGCCGCCCGCTCCCGTATCAGCACCGGTATCCCGTCAATCAGCGGATAGCTCCGCCCACAGCCCCCGCACACAATCGCCTCACCCGCCAGCCGCAACTCCCCATGGCAAGCCGGGCAAGCCAGTGAGCTCAACTGTGATTCCGAAAAGATTGTGCTGTCTTCAGCCATCGGCGGCGCGGATTACTCCGCTACCTCGCCAACCTGCCCCTTGTGGCGGCCCGGCAGGTTCGCCAGCTCATGCTCAATGCTGGCATTCACCCCGGCCCGCGCAAACTCCAGCGCCACCCGGATGCTGTTGTAAATCGCCACTTCCGTCGACGAGCCGTGCCCGATAAAGCACGCCCCGCGCACGCCCAGCAGCGGCGCACCACCGTACTCGTTATAATCCAGCCGCCGCCGGAAGTCGTTGAAGGCCTTGCGGCTCAGCATCGCGCCAACCTGTGCCGTTACCGTGCGCGTCAAAGACTCACGCAGCAAATCCCGGAACAGCCGCCCGATCCCCTCGCCCGTCTTCAGCGCCACGTTGCCCACAAACCCGTCGCAGACAATCACATCCGCCGCGCCATTGAAGATGTCGCGCCCCTCAACGTTCCCAATGAAGTGAATCGGCAGCGCCTTCAGCAGCGGAAATGCCTCGCGCGTCAGGTCGTTTCCCTTGGACTCTTCTTCGCCAATCGACAGCAGGCCCACACGCGGCCGCGCAATCTTCAGCACGCTCCGCGCAAAAACATCGCCCATAATGGCAAACTGTTCCAGGTTGTAGGCCTTGCAGTCCACATTCGCGCCCACATCCAGCAGCACGCACGGCGTCCCCGTGGACGTAGGCATGCGCGCCGTCAGCGCCGGACGATCCACACCCGGAATCGCGCCCAGCACCATCTTGGCCGTAGCCATCGCCGCGCCCGTATTTCCGGCCGTCACAAAGGCGGCTACCTTCTTCTCCCGCACCAGCTTCAGCCCAACACGCATCGAGCTGTCCTTCTTGCTTCGGACAGCGTGCGCGGCTTTTTCCTCCATGCCTATCCGTTCCGAGGCATGGTGGATGATGATGGGCAAATCTTCGTCTTCCAGGTGCTCGTCCAGCAGGTCCCGCAACTCCGGCTCAGGCCCAACCATGTGCACCCGCACTGGCAGGCTCTTGCAGGCCTGAATGGCGCCACGAATCTCAGGCTCGGGCGCCTTGTCAGAACCGTAAGCGTCTAGCGCGATATCAACCAGCGGACCGGAATGGCCAAGCATCGAAGCGGACATATACGCGACCTTGGAAAATGCTAGCTGACTGCTTCCTTGGCCTCGCCATAGACGCGGCCATCATACTGCTTGCACTTCGGGCAGGCGCGATGCGGCAGCTTCTTTTCCTGGCAGTTCGGGCAAACCGACAGAGAGCTGGTCGTGAGGAAGTCGTGCGAGCGACGGAGCGCGGTGCGGCGCTTGGAGTGCCGCCGTTTCGGATTAGGCATGATCGTGTTCCTTTCTCGTTACAGGCTCAGCACTATCAGCCGGGGAAAAACCACCGGCTGCACGCAACTGAGCGGGAAGCAGCTAAACAATAGAGCTGCTTCCCTCAATAAATTCAGCGCTTTACGGACTTGAACTTGCTGCTGAGGTCCGCCAGAGTCGCCCGCCCCTCAGTCCCGGTTCCATCCAGGCAGGAGCACCTCAACTCATTCAGATTCTGACCGCAGCGAGGGCAAAGTCCCTTGCACTCTGGTTGGCATAGCGTCCGGGCCGGCAGGGACAGGAGCACCTGTTCCCGGAGCACGTCTTCAAGCGCAAGGCCACCGTTCTCATAATACCCGATTTCCGTCTCTTGTGTGGAGATGGCGTGCTCCGCCCCCGTGTTATCCACGTTCGGAGGACGGAACAGCAGGTCAAAACTCGCGCCAAGATCAATCTTCACCGGCTCCACGCACCGCGCGCACGGCGTCTCAAACGCCCCGGAAAAGCTCCCCTTCAACCGGATATCGGCTACAATCTCCTTCGGCCCGCGGTGCTCGTGCAGCACCTCCGCATGGCCCTCCGTCGCCAACTCACCCAACTGGATCGCTTCCTGCCCGTAGTCAATCGCGCCGGCTGGCAGGCTCAGGTTAAAGTCAATCGAATCCTGCTCCAGATCGGTAATCGTAAAAAGCATCCTCTTTCGCCTCCTGCCGGCCCTGGCGCGCAGGATTCACTCCCCTCGCCAGCCTGAATACCATTATCACTCCCCCACACGGCCAGCCGGGTTCACCCGCTGATTCCTGTGCACAACCGGCCCCTCCCGCTTCCCAAACTCCATTTCCCCGCCATTTTTCTCCGCCCCCACGCTCAAGCTGCCGCCCGGATAGCCGATAGCCAAAATGTCAATGTTCGCCTTCTGTTGCAATCCTGCAAGGCAGGCAAACCGACCAGGCCGGCGGGTGCCATACCCCTGAGCCCGGAAAACTGCCTGGGAAGGCAAGAACCGAGAGGCCATATACATGTCTCTGTTTTTGAATCTGCCGATTTCGCGCAAACTCGCGCTCGCCTTTGGCATCGTCTGCACCCTCTGCCTCATTCTGGGTGGATACACCTTCTTCACCTTCCACTCCATCTCCGGACAAAGCGCCCTCGTCAAAGACCAGAGCTTCCCCGCCGTCGTCCAGCTCGCCAGCATCCGGGAAGGCATCAACTCCACCCGCCGCATCGACCTCGATCTCCTGCTCTGCCAATCCCCCGCCTGCACCCAGACCTTCATGGCCAAGCGCGCCGATGCCGTCGCTACCTACGAAAAAGCCGTCTCCGCATACGCCACCTACATCACCTCGGGAACGGAAAAGCAGCTCTTTGAAAAAATCGCATCTTCCGGAGCCCAGTACCTCGACATCAGCAACCGCTCCCTCGCCTTCGTCAACGCCGGCAAAATCGGCGACGCGGCAGACCTCATGATGGCCGACAGCACCGCCGCGGCCTTTGATAACGCATCCTCCGCCCTCAAGCAGGACCTCGAACTCAACGCCGCCGCCGGCACCAAAGACGCCACAGACACCTACTCCTCCAGCCACTTCGCCACCTTCGTCACCACCGGCGTCTGCCTCGTCATCACCATGCTCTGCGGGCTCACCGGCATCATACTCACCCGCGCCATCGTTCCTCCCCTTGAGGCTGCAACCTCCGCCCTCGAATCCGTCGCCGCCAAAGACCTCACCGTCTCCGTCGAGGCCCGCAGCCTCGACGAAGTCGGCCGCCTCTCCAGCGCCCTCAACGTCTGCGTCCTCTCCATGCGCGGCGTACTCGACTCCATGGGCAAGGGCGTCGCCATGCTCTCCTCAGCCTCTGAGGAACTCAGCGTCCGCTCCACTCAAACCAGCGGCAACACCAACGCCCAATCCGACAAAACCAACCAGATCGCCGCCGCCGCACAGGAAATGACCGCCACCATCGGCGAAATCAGCCACAATGCCGAAACCGCCGCCGGCGCCAGCCAGCAGTCCGCCGCCAAGGCCAACGAAGGTGGCGAAGTCATGCAGGCCGCCGCCGTCACCATGGAGCGCATCTCCTCCGCAACCCAGCAGGTCGCCGGAAAAATGCGCGAACTCGCCGAACGCTCGGAGGAAATCGGCAAGGTCGTCACCGTCATCCAGGAAATCAGCGAGCAAACCAACCTCCTCGCCCTCAACGCCGCCATTGAGGCAGCACGCGCCGGCGAACACGGCCGAGGCTTCGCCGTCGTCGCAGGTGAAGTCCGCCGCCTCGCCGAACGCACCCGCGCCGCCACCCAGGAAATCTCCGGCACCATCACCAGCATCCAGGACGAAACCCGCCAGACCCTTGACCTCATGCAGGAGAGCAACCACGCCGTCTCCAGCGGCATCGAGGAAACCAACCGCGCCCGCACCAGCCTTGAGGCCATCATCGGCGCCGCCCACGACGTTGAGCACATGATTCACCTCATCGCCTCCGCCGCCACTGAGCAAACCTCAGCCGCCGGCGAAATCTCCGAATCAGCCACCCAGATCTCCCTCCTCGCCTCAGAAAACTCCCGCGCTGCCGAGGAAACCGCCGACGGATGCAAGCAGCTCTCCTCGCTCGCCAATGAACTCGACGGCGTCATCCGGCAATTCCGTCTCGGCGACGACCACCAGCAGGGCAGCAACTTCCGCGGCAACGCCAAACGCGTTCCCCAATCCAGCCTCCGCACCGTCTAGCTCCCCACCACAGCGCCGCGTTCCGCCGGATTCCTCCCAATCCCCGGAACGCGGCCTTTTTTTGCACCAGAACCACCTTTCCTCATCGCCCCTTCATCGAACTCCCCCGGCGCACTGTGTTAGCCTCCGATTCAGGAGGGTACATCCAACCATGGCCTCTCTAACTTGCCGGGAGATAACCGCATGAGCGCTGCCAGGTACGATCTGGTCATTGTGGGTTCCGGCCCATCCGGGCAACGGGCCGCCGTTGCCGCTTCCAAACTCAAAAAACGTGTCGCCATCATCGAGTCCCGAGCGGTGGTCGGCGGGGTCTGCGTCAATACCGGCACCATCCCCTCCAAAACCATGCGCGAGGCCGTACTCCATCTCTCCGGCTATAACTACCGCAACATCTACGGCATGAACTACCGCGTCAAGGAAAAGATCACCATGGCCGACCTGGCCTTCCGCGTCCAGGGCGTGATCAAAACCGAAATCGACGTCACCGAAGCCCAACTCTCCCGCAACGGCATCGACGTCATCCACGGCCTCGCACATTTCGTTGACGCAAAGACCCTCCGCATCGACGGCCAGGGCACCGAAACCACCCTCGAGTCCGACCGCATCATCCTCGCCGTCGGCACCAAGCCCGCCACCAGCCCCCGCGTGCCCATCAACGGCACCACCATCGTCAACAGCGACATGATCATGAACCTCCCCAAGCTGCCACGCACCCTCATCGTGGTCGGCGGCGGTGTCATCGGCGTCGAATACGCCTGCATGTTCGCAATCCTCGGCGTCCGCGTCACCGTCATTGAAAAACGCACCCGCCTCCTCGAATTTGCCGACCAGGAAATCGTCGAAGCCCTCAGCTACCACCTCCGCGACAGCCGCGTCACCATGCGCCTCGGCGAAGAACTCGACAGCGTCGAAGAGCTCGCAGATGGCAGCGTCGTCGCCAACCTGCACAGCCAGAAAAAAGTCGCCGGCGATGCCCTCCTCTACGCAGTCGGCCGCCAGGGCAACATCGACGAGCTCAACCTCGCCGCCGCCGGCCTCACCGCCGACGACCGCGGCCGCATCGCCGTCAACGAACACTTCCAAACCAGCATCCCCGGCATCTACGCCGTCGGCGACGTCATCGGCTTCCCCTCCCTCGCCTCCGTCTCCATGGAGCAGGGACGCATCGCCGTCGCCCGCGCCTTTGGCGACTTGAGCACCCTCTCCAACCCCAGCTTCTACCCCTACGGCATCTACACCATCCCCGAAATCAGCTTCATCGGCAAAACCGAAGAGCAGCTCACTGACGAGGATGTCCCCTACGAAGTCGGCATGAGCTACTACCGCGAAACCGCCCGAGGCCAAATCCGCGGCGACACCACCGGCCGCCTCAAGCTCATCTTCCACCGCGACACCCGCAAGGTCCTCGGCGTACACATCATCGGCGAAGGCGCAACAGAACTCGTCCACATCGGCCAGGCCGTCATGACCCTCGGCGGCACCGTGGAGTACTTCATCGACACCGTCTTCAACTACCCCACCCTTGCCGAGTGCTACAAGGTCGCTGCCTTCAACGGCATCGGCCGCCTCCACCGCTACCAGAACTAACGTCACGCCCAGGGCTTCAGGGCCTGCTGAAAACTCAATCTTCGGGGGCTCTGTAACAGGACACGACTTCAATCATGGGGGCTTTGAAACAGGGCACGACTTCAATCTTGTGGGCTTTGTACCAGCACACGACTTCAATCTTGTGGGCTTTGTACCAGCACACGACTGCAATCTTGGGGGCTTTGTGAAAGGGCACGACTTCAGTCGTGCCGCAGATGCGCGATAAGAGAGAGCGGGCTTCAGCCCCTGCAAACCGCCGGCAACCAAAGCACCGCCACTTTTCCATCGCATCCCCCGCCCGTCACGCGCTAAAGTTGTCAGGGAGTCTTCCATGACCAACGCCATCGGAGTCGTCGTCACCGAACACATCGTCGCCGGCCGTCTCGCCGGCCCCATCGGCCAGCAGGAACTCGCAGGCGAAATCCTCCGCTTTCCCGAAGACCCAAACGACTCGGAAGCCCTCATCGGCCTGCCCACCAACGAGCTCTACGACCTCATCGCCAACCTCATCGTCGAGCTCGCCTCCGCCAGCCATGACCCCATCCTCGCAATCGGCGTCGCCGTCCCCGGCATCGTTCGCCACGGCATCGTGGAAGACTCTCCCAACCTCGCCCAAATCAAGGGTGAGCGCATGGCTGAGGCGCTCACCGCCGTCGTCGCCCGCCACGGCATCCACGCCCCCCTCCACGTCCTCAACGACGCTGACGCCGTCGCCGCCGGCCTTGCCGCCAAGCGCGGCTACCTCGACAAGCTCACCCGCGTCTGGACCCTCGGCAACGGCATCGGCTACGGCCGCTGGCCCATCTCCGACGGCGTCTGGGAGGGCGGACACACCGTCGTCTCCCTCGACCCCAAAGAGCGCTTCTGCGGCTGCGGCGGAGTCGGCCACCTCGAAGGCATCATGGGCAACCGCGCCATGCGCCTCCGCTTCCTCGACATGGAGCCGGAAGAAGTCTTCGCCGCCGCCAAAGCCGGCGACCCCCGCTGCCGCGACTTCGTCGAACTCTGGCACCGCGCCCTCGCCGCCGCCACCGCCACCGCCATACACCTCGGCGGCCCCGGACGCTTCTACTACACCGGCCTCAACATCCGCTTCCTCGATAAGAGTCTGCTGCGGGAACTGCTGGAGCCGATGGTGAAGATGAGCCCCCTCCAGAACTACTCCATCGAACTCCTCCCCGAAGACGCCCGCACCGCCATCCTCGGCGCCGCCGTAGCCGCCCTCCGCGCCGACAGCTGGTAGACCTTGCTTCACAAAGCCTCAATATCATCTCCCGCCCAAAGGAGCCCCATGCCCAAACCCACCACCCTCCTCCTCCCCGCCTGCCTTCTCCTCACCCTCCTCCCCACCGCCTGCCTCCAGGTCCAGCCCCCCGCTGCCACCACCCAGTCTGACACCCGAGCCGCCGATGCCCAGGCCATCCGCGACCAGGAAGCCGCCTGGGTCAAAGCCTTCGCCACCAAAGAGCCCGCCAGAGCCGAAGCCTTCTACGCCGACGACGGCGACTCCATGCTCCCCGACACCCACATCATGGAAGGCAAGCAGGCCATCCTCGCCGGCATGAAGCCCGAGCTCGGCGACCCCAACTTCTCCCTCGTCTTCGCCCCCACCAAGGTCGAAGTGGCAAAGTCCGGCGACCTCGCCTTCTCCAAAGGCTGGTTCCGCTACACCACCACCGACCCCAAAACCGGCAAACGCGTAGGCCAGGCCGGCAACTACGTTGAGGTCTACAAAAAGCAGCCCGACGGCTCCTGGAAAATCGCCGAAGACATCGCCACCGAGGAAACTCCCCTCCACTCCCTCAAACCCGGCGAATAAATAGGCCCGACCAGCGATATCGAACGCCTCCCCATTCTCCGATTCCAAAAATCAAAGCCCCGGTTCGATTCGCTTGGTCGAATCCAACCGGGGCTTTCACCATCCAGGCGCCGTCCCTGCCCTCTCTTATAGCCCCGTCGGCGGAGGATACCTCTCCATGCCGCCCTTGTGGCCCAAATCCATCATCGTGCAATGCCAGTCGCCAAAGCTGTTCTTGAAGCAAATCCCCTGCGCCGCCGGCTGCGGAGTCTTGGTACAACTCTGCCCTGGAACCCCGGTTATCGTCCCCAACTTCGAGCACTGCCAATTCGTGAAACTACCCCGAATCGGATACACCGTCTGCGTCGGATCAATCCCGTTTGTGGTTGCCCAGCCAAAGCTGTCGGACTGCATATTGAATGGCCGCCCTTTCCCAACCTGCACCGTCACGTCCGTCACCAGGTACAGCGAGCCGGTATAAACCTCAGCCACTTCACTGTCACAGATAAAGTACTCCCGCGCCTGGGCCGCAGTCAGCCCGGCACTGCGCGACGGGCACGTGCGTGGGTCCCGAGCCCCAAACGGCTTCCCGGCACCCTGCTGAGCACTCGCCAACGGAAACCCCACCGCCAGCAACGTTACAAAAATGAGCAAAAGCTTTCCCTTCAAAACGACCTCCAGATTTTGTGTCGATTTCCTGCACCCCACAATACCTCGAATGAAGTGCATTTGTCCTAAGAATTCGCTGCACTCGCTCCCACCCGACCCGCAGATAGAAAGCACCTCCCGCACCCAACAGGAAAAAAGGGCATGGCCCCCGGCCATGCCCTTCTCCCCTTTTGCCAGTCCGCTTGCCTTAGTACTTCCGCTGATACGTATGCGTCAGCCGGTCGTGCCAGCTCACATGCTCCTTGTCCAGCAGCGTCCACACCAGCCCCAACCCCGCAGGCACCACACTCAGCACCGTCGCCGGAATCCGCATCCGCATCTGCTGCCGCGTCGGGTTGTCGTCCTCAAACGTGCACAGGGCAATGCGCGCATAGCTCATGCCCACTGTTCCCTTCTCGCAGAAGCTCAGGAACAGCGCCTGGTACGCAGCGCCCAGCAGCACAAACGCAATGCCGAAACCAATCAGCCCCAGCCGCCCTGAAGGCACCGTGCTCATGCACGCCACCGCAGCAAAGCTCGCCATCACCGTTGCCAGCGTCACCACGCCCACATCTACCAGCGCAGCCATCGCCCTATCCGCCACCGGAGCCACCAGCAGTTCCACCGCCAGCTCTTCCTGTGTCTGGTCGCCACGCCGCGCCTTCGCCAGTTGCGGAGCATACGTCTCGCGTACCGTGTACTCTTCCCAGCTCGCCGCAGCTGCCGAAGGCGCATCCGGCTCAACCACCGCCGCGCCCGTCCAGCTTTCCTCATACCCAGGCTCGTCGTATACCGTCTCTTCGTAAATCGACTGCGCAACCACCGGCGTCTCGTACACCGGCGATGCCGCCCTCGGCGATGCCTTCGCTGCCGGCTGGTAATACTCCGGCTCCGGCTCGCTCGCGTGCTCCGGCGGCGCTTCCAGCTCAATCGACGCCCACTGCGGCTGTGCCGCCGCCTCGGGAATCGCGCTGGCCACGCTCTCCGGCTCCACCTCGAAGATGCTCAGTTGCGACTCTTCGTCGTGCCGGCGATACGGCCCCTCGGCCAGCCGCCCACGCACCTTGCGCGGAGCCACCAGCGGCCGCGGAAACTCAATAATGTTCGCCTGGATGTGCTGCGCAGGCTCAACCACTGACTCCCCAAACGGATCTTCCACCGTCGCCGGGTCCATCGGGTCATACGGGAAAAGCTCGCCCTCATTGGAAGGCCGCGGCGGAGCCACCGTGCGCCGCGTCTGCTGGTACGGGCTCGGCGCCACGCGCATCGACTCCCAGATATCGTCGTCCTGCTCCACCACCGAACTCGGCGGCGGCACAGCATCTTCCCATCGCGTCGGCACCGGCGCGGCCGCAGCCTGCGGCTCGTCCTGCCAGCGCGAGGGCGTTACCGGCGCAACATAGGCAGGCGCGGCAGCCACTGGCGCAGCATACACCGGCGCAGCAGGCGGCGCATCCCACAGCGAAGGCGTCACCGCAGCCTGGCCCATCTCTGCTATCACCGCTTCCACCGCAGCCTTCGTCACCGCGCCAATCACCCGCTCCACCGGCGTGCTCGCGGCGTTTAGCTCGTCGCTGTAGCTGGCGGCCTGCGCGTACCGCGCCCGTACACGTGCCTTGATGTGCTCGGCAGTTGTGCTCGCTGTCTGGCTGTTCTCTGGCGCTTGCGGCTGGGGCTGCTCTGCTGCTCCGCGACGGTTGCGATAGGCCGCGAGGCGCTCATTTACTTCATGCTTCAATGCCGGCTGGCTCAAAATCTTGATCCCTTCTGGTGCGGGATATTCCCCGCAGTTGCAACCTTCGTTTGACCGCTTCCTCGCTGGTCAGGCGAAAGTTCCAGATTCCGTACATGAAGAGCCCGTAGAGAACCAAATTCAATGTCACAAAAACTACCGGCCACGAACCCAGGGGCTCGTGTTTCGTGCGAAAGTGCCGGGTTTTCCTTGAAGCCAGAGCGCAGCTCAACGCGTCAAACAAGGGACTGGACTCAGCTTTGTTATGCTGGCAATACCCTGGTGATGCGCCTTCGCTCCTACCTATGTATCACGCTGCTCTCCCTGTGTCATGCACAGATGCAGGCGCAGCTAGTTACAAAATCGTTACCTCCTGAAAATAATTTGCAAGCCGCCGACAGCTCCCCTGTCGATGCCGCACAGCCCAGCGCCCAGGAACCGCCTCAACCGGCTTCCCAGCAGCCCGCGCCCTCCGCAATCCCTGACGCAATCCCCGACGCCCCCAGCCTCCAACTCCTTCCCCCGGCCATCCCCCTTCCCGCCCCGGAAAAGGGCTACCCCGTCCACTGGGAAGCCCTTAGCCAAAGCCGCAATGGCGACGAATGGACCCTCACCAGCGAAGTCACACTCCTCTACCGCGACTACACCATCCGTGCCGACAAAGTCATCTACCACCAGTCCACCGCCATCGTCGAAGCCGAAGGCCATCTCCAGCTCGAAGGTGGTCCCAGCGACCTCACCGTCACCGCCTCACACGCTGAAATCCACGTCCGCGAAAACACCGCCACCCTCTACGACGTCACCGGATCCATGGGCGTCCGTCGCATCGGCCAGCGCCAAATCTACTCCACCGCCGACCCCTTCCTCTTCCACGGCCGCATGCTCATTGAGACCGGCCGCGGTAACTACCGCATCGTCGACGGCGCCATGACCAGTTGCCGCCTCCCCAAACCCGACTGGCAAATCCTCAGCAAATCCATTGAAGTCGCCAACGGCAAGGCCAGCACCCACGGCAGCGTCTTTCAGTTCCTCCATGTCCCGGTCTTCTACTTCCCCTACCTCGCCCGCGACCTCGGCGACTCCGGCCGCCAGACCGGCATCCTCATCCCCGCCTTTGAAAACTCCGGAGTCAAGGGCCTCGTCTTTGGCGAATGGATGTACTGGGCCATCAGCCGCAATATGGACCTCACCGCCGGCGTCGAGTACTGGTCCCGCCGCGGCTGGGCACCCACCGGCGACTTCCGCTATCGCGGCAACGGCCTCGATGCCCTCATGGTCCGCTGGAACGGCCTCTTCGACCGCGGCTTCAACGGAGTCGTCGCGCCCGCCACCACCCTCTCCCGTGTCAAGCAGGGCGGTGCCGACGTCCAGGCATTCGGCCGCAAAGACCTCAGCGACCACATGCGCGTCGCCGGCGCAGTCGAGTTCCTCTCCAGCTACATCTACCGCCTCGCCTTCGACGAAAACTACTCCCAGGCCACCAGCTCTGAAGTCACCAGCGACGTCGCCCTCACCCACATCGCCAGCGGCTACTCCACCACCGTCGCCCTCAGCCGCTTCCAGAGCTTTGCCGGCACCCCGAAGGGCACCATCGTCACCGACGTGCCGGAAGTCCGCGTCCTGCATCTCCCCTCCGTTCGCCTTGACACCGTTGACCGCCCCCTCGGCGACGGGCCACTCTACTGGGGCCTCAACGCCTCCGCCGCCGACCTCGACCGCGCTGAACCCCACTTCCACGCCCGCAACGTCGGCCGCATTGACGTCTATCCCCACATCGAGTGGCCAATCCACCTCGGAGACTGGCAACTCCGCCCTGAAGCCGCCGTGCGCGCCACCTGGTACTCCGGTAGCCAGACCCCCGACCTCAAAGACACCAGCAACGGCATCCCCACCGTCAATCACGACCCCCTCACACGCACCAATGTCGAGTTCAAACTCAACCTGCGCCCCCCGCCCATGGAGCGCGACTTCGCCCTCACCGCCCACAATCACATCCTCCGCCACGTCATTGAGCCCGAGCTCACCTACCGCTACGTCCGCGGTATTAACAAGGCGCCGGAAACCCTCCGCTTTGACACCACAGACATTGCCGTTGACACCAACGAGGCCGGCTACTCCCTCACCCAGCGCCTCTACCTCAAGCCGCTCAACCCCAAACCCTGCCCCCCCGGCGAAACCTGCCCCGCCCATCCCCGCGAATGGGCCAGTTGGCAAATCGCCCAAAAGTTCTACATCGACCCCAACTTCGGCGGGGCCGTGCAGAACGGTCAGCGCAATGTCTTTGACAACACCCTGGACCTCACCGCCGCAGCATTCATGACCTCGCCGCGCAACATCGCGCCCGTCATCTCACGCCTGCGCTTTGAGGCAATTGAACATCTCCGCGTCGAGTGGGATCTCGACTACGACACCAAGGGCGGCCGCTTCAGCTCCGACAACCTCTTCGCCGGATACAGCATCGGCCGTTCCACCTTCGGCCTCGACCAGGCCCTGCTCAACGCCGTCGACGAAAGCGGCAGCACCGCCTCCGTCATCCAGAGCCATCTCCTTCAGCCATTCTTCTTCTACGGCAAGCCCTCAGACGCGGGCTTCAGCCTCGCCCTCAGCTCCAGCTACGACTTCACCCACGGCGCACTCCAGTACGGCGGCGCTGAGGCCATCTACAACTGGAACTGCTGCGGCCTCACCGTCGGCTACCGCCGCTTCGCTCTCGGCTCGCTCCGTAACGAGGGCGAGTGGCTCTGGGGATTCACCCTCTCCGGCCTCGGCACCGCAGGCAACATCCGCCGCTCCACCTCGGTCTTCCCCGCCACCGACGTTCTCCGCCGCATGTACTAGCACTACTGCCTCAGCCGCGCCCTTACGTCGTTCCGCACCAGGTACAAAAACAGCACCAGATTCAGCCCAATCTGCACCAACGCCACTTCGCCCGGCATCTGCCCGTGCGAAAACAGCCACGCGTAATAGCAGCTCAGCAGAAACACAGCCGCCAGCGTCAAAGCCCACGCCCACCGAAACATCCGGATTAGCCCAAAGCTGGCCATGATAAAAAGCCCCGACAAAATCAGGAACAGCGCCGGGTAATGCCCCTGCACCACCCCCAGCGTCACCACCGCCGCCAGCACCAGCATGTACAGCCCAATGCAGATAAGCCCCGGCAGCAGCGTCGGCTGCGCCGGCTTTCCCTCGGCAGGATTCTGTGTCGACAAATTGTCCGTCATTCCATCCGCTTTCTAAAGCGTGTGCAGGTACGCCAGCAAATCCGGCATATCCTGCGGCGCAACCGGAATCGATTCCATCATCCCGTGCCCCCGCAGAATCGTCTGGGTCAGCCGCTCATCCGTCGGCGGCGCGCCTGAAGGCATCGCCGGCACCTTCGTCAGCGCCTGCAAACCCGGCCCATGCAGCCCATGCGTCGTCGTCGGATAGTGGCACTTCGCGCACTTCACCTGGTAAACAATCTGCCCCCGCTGCTCTTCAATCGAGAACAGTGCCTCCGGCTTGGATGCAGGCAGAGATTTGCAGCCGGCCACCACCAGAAGCGAGGCACCTGTGACTGCCATCAGAAGAGCAGAAAGTCTACGAAGACGGGAAATCATACTGTCTGGATAATATCGCGGACGGCCACCAAACCCAACCCTCACGCGCTCCATCCATGCCATTTTGGGCCTATTCCACCGCAGCCGCAGCCAGGCAAATCCTGTCAATCGCCCGCAACTCCGCCCCGCTCCCCGGCCTGTGGCCGTCCACCAGGATCGAAAACACCAGCGTCTTGCCGCTCGCCGCCGTCAAATACCCTGAAAGCGCATTGGCCTCCCCCAGCGTTCCCGTCTTCGCCTGCAACCGCCCCTCCAGCGCCGTCCCCTTGAACCGCCCTGCCAGCGTCCCATCCACCCCGCCCACCGGAAAAGTCGCCCGCCACTCCGGCCCCCACCCCTGTCGCGCGGCATACGTCAGCAACTGCGTATACGCCCGCGGCGTAATCAGGTCCCCCGAGCTCATCCCCGACCCGTCATAGAAAAAGAAGTCATCCCCCGACACCCCCGCCGACAGCAAAAACTCCCGCACCACCCGCGCCCCCTGCGCAAAGCTCCCATCCGCAGCCAGCAGCCTTCCCAGTGCCCGCAGCGTCAGTTCCGCATGCAGATTCTGGCTCACCTTGTTCGCCACCGTCAGGTCCAGCGCCATTGGCTGCGACACATGCGTTCCCACCACCCGCCGTCCCTCCACCGGCGCGGCAAGCGTCCCCGCACTCGCCCGCACCGGCACCAGCGGCTCGGCCTGCTCGCGCCGGTAGTCCACCGTCACCGTCGCGTCCCGATGCGCCGCCCGCACCCTCCCCGCCACCGTCACGCCCCGCGCCGCCAGCGCCTGCCCCAGTGCCCGTGCGGCAAACTCCGCCGGATCCTCAATCGCCATCGGCGCGCGAAATCCCGCCGCATCCGCCGTGCCCCACGCCCGCACCGTCAGCGACCCAGGCCTCCGGTCCAGCCCCGGCTCAGCCTTCGCCCCCTCCACCGCGGTCATCCCGCCCTGCAGCGTGTAGTACGGCACCGCCGGCGTCCAGCTCGCTGCCAGTTTCCCCGCCCCATCCGGCGTCAAATGCAGCGTCACCTCGTTGTCCGCAATCGACAGTGCCGAAACCGGCGCGCCATATCCCCACGCCAAATCGTCCCACGCCCAGTTCGCTCCATACGGCTCGTTCGGGAACAGCGTGTCATCCCCCACCACATCGCCCTCCACCGTCCGCACCCCGGCCTTCACCACCTCATCCGCCAGCTCCTCAATCGCGCCCAGCGGATTCCCAGCCTCGGCCGTGTGCGGCGCATACGGCAGCGTCCGCCCGCTCAGGTTCGGGTCCCCCGCCCCCGCCAGCACCAGGTTTCCATGCAGCGTCCCATCCCCATCCAGCGCCCCATCCGCCAGCACATTCGTCGTCCACGTCAGCCTGTCCACCGGCAACAGCGCAAACGCCGCCGCCGTAGTCGCCAGCTTCGCATTGCTCGCCGGCACAAACAGTTGCGCATCATTCTGCGCAAACAGCACCCGCCCGTTCAGCTCTGTAATCCTTATCCCAAAATGCGCCTGCGCAAGCCCCGGTTCAGCTAAAATCGCCTGAACCTGCCGCGCCAGCTCCCGCTCCCGGCCGCCATGCCGCCCATGCCCAGCCACCCGCCGCTGCCCCATCGCAGCCGGCAAAGCCAGCAATCCCAACACTGCCAGCCAGGCCATCCGCCCCTGTCTCACCGAAATCATGCCCGGAGAATACCAGAGCCGGGCTCAAAATCTCAGCCCCCCGGCCTAAAGGCTCTTCACCCGCGCCCGCACCCACAGCGTCCCAAATACCCCAAACGAAACCACCCACACCACCACCGCCACCGGCAGCCCAAAGCTCCGGTAGCTCATCGTGTAGCTCACCGTATGGTGCCCAAACAGGTTGTACCCCAGCAGCCCGAAAATCCCCAGCGCCGTCACCAGGAAGAACGCGAAAAATCCCGAGCTCGCCGCCAGCAGAAAGCTCGTCAGGAAACCGAATCCATCCAGCGGAAAGCCCAGAAAACGGGCAGGCGATGCCTTCTGCCCAGGCTCATTGTTGCCAACTGCTGCTGCGGTCATGCGCTTCACTCCTCTTGTGCGGGCCCGACCGGAATCAGCAATTCCTGCCAATTTATCTCGCAGCGCGGGAGGCGCGGCGTTTTCCGGCGTGCGGGAAGGGGCCCAGACCTTTAGTATAAGGAGTCGTGTCTATCCCTGTACAAAACGCGCTCACCACCGCCGAAAAGGTCGCTGCCTCCGTCGCCGTCGCCACCGCCTCCAACGGACTCCACTACGCCACCTGGGGCGAAACCCGCCTCGGCCACGCCGAAATGGAGCGCCTCGTCACCGCCGTCCCCGCCGGCCTCGCTCCCGCGCTCGACAAGCGCTGCTACTACTTCGTCCCCCTCGTCATGGCCGAAGGCGAAGCCACCGAAGTCGCCTCCGCCTTCTCCGTCGAGCTCAGCGACCGCGCCATCTGCCATCGCAACGTCACCATGGGTGCCGTCGAAGGCGTCTTCCTCTCCACCCGCCTCGTCGAAGACCGCTTCGGCCTCTCCTTCGAGTTCCTCATCAACGTCGCCCACAACTTCGTCGACACCGTCGGCGTTCCCGCCAGCTTCGCCGATATGATCTGGTCCCAGGCTCAGGCCGGCGTCAAGGGCGAAACCAGCCAGGACGCATGGGAAACCCGCCGCCGCGCCCTTGACCCCATCCTCAACTCCCAGGGCGAACCCATGCCCACCGACGAGCGCGCCCGCAAGGTCTTCGAAGAATCCGCCTTCTCCGACTCCCTCGCCATCTACATGCTCTCTCTCGCCATGGACTTCGACTACCACGACCTCCGCGAGCGCGAGTACCCCCTCCTCGCCGCCCCGGCACTCGCCGAACGCCTCCGCGCCGTCGCAGCCCTCTTCCCTCCCAACCCCGGCTACGACTTCCAAATCCTCTACCGCCGCAAAGGCCAAAGCTAGCCCGCTAACTCCGCTCAACAAAAAAGGAGGGTCATCCTGAGCGAGCAAAGCGAGTCGATGGACCCGCTTGTCCCCAGTTCGACCACAATCCTCCCCAAAAAAGCAAAGGCACACCCCAACCGGCGCTCCGCTCTTCTCATTTCTCCCAGCCCTACCCCCTGTAAACCACCCGCCCCTCACTAATGGTCCACTTCACCTTCCCCTGCATCGTCCACCCATCAAACGGCGTGTTCCTCGACTTCGACTTCGAATCCCGCACCTGGTAGGTCCACTCCTGCTTGGGGTCAAAAATCACCACATCCGCAAAGCTCCCCACCGCCAGTGTCCCCCGCCCCTTCAGGTTCAGCAGCGCCGCAGGCTGCGCGCTCAGCAGGCTCAGCACCCGCCCCAGCGGCATCTTCCACTCGTGGTGCAGCCAGCGCAGGCTCAGCCCCAGTGCCGTCTCCAGCCCGGTAATCCCGTTCGGCGCACGCTCAAACTCCACTTCCTTCTCCTGCGCGGCGTGCGGCGCGTGGTCGGTGGCAATCGCATCCACCACCCCGTCCAGAATCCCCTGAATCATCGCATCCCGGTCCGCAGCCGACCGCAGCGGCGGATTCATCTTCGCGTGCGTCGAGTAGCACCCCACATGCTCTTCCGTCAGCAAAAAGTGATGCGGAGCCACCTCGCACGTCACCCGCAGCCCGTTCCGCCTTGCCTGCCGCACCGCCGCCACCGCCTGCGCCGTCGAGGTATGCGCCACGTGCAGATGCGGCTGGTGCCCGGCCTTCGTCGCCCCGGCATGCACCAACTCCGTCACCAGCCGGATATCCCGCTCCACCAGCCCATACTCAGCCTCGGGCGGCATCCCCCGCAGCCCCAGCCGGAAGGCCGTCGCTCCGGCATTCATGCTCGCGCCCTGCGTCATCCGCGTGTCTTCCGCATGCTGAATCACGCTCAGCCCGTTCCGCGTCGCCTGGGCCAGCACCTCACGCATAATGTTGTCCTTCAAAATCGGGTGCCCGTCATCGGTTACCGCAACCACCCCGGCCGCCTTCAGCGCCGCATAATCGTTCAGCACCTCGCCCTTCAGCGCCCGTGTCGCCGCGCCAATCGGGAACACCCGCACGCTCGACCCGCGCTCCGGCGCCTGCATCCACCGCGTAATCTCAGGTGAATCATTCGTCGGCGTCGTATTCGGCATAGCAGCCACCGCCGTAAACCCACCCGCCGCCGCCGCCGCAGTCCCGGTCGCAATCGTCTCCTTGTGCCCCTGCCCCGGCTCCCGCAGATGCACATGGATATCCACCAGCCCCGGCGCAACCGTCAGCCCGGTCGCGTCAATCACCTCTGCGCCCTCGGCCTGCTTCGCCTTGCCCGGCGCAGCCACTTCCACCACCCGGCCATCCTTCAAGACAATATCCTTCAGCCCGTCAACTCCAGCTGCCGGATCAATCAGGTGTCCGCCACGAATCAGCAACGTGCTCATGCCTGGCCTCCCTTCTGCGTCAACGCCCGCTCCACCAGTGCCATCCGTATCGCCACCCCGTGGTGTACCTGTTCCAGAATCAGCGACTGCGGCCCATCCGCCACCTCCGGCGTTATCTCCAGCCCCCGGATAATCGGCCCCGGATGCAGCACCAGTGCCGTCGGCGCAAACTTCGCCAGCCGCTCCCCATTCAGTTGGTACGCAGTCTTGTACTCCTCCAGGTCCAGTTGCAGCCCCGCCAGCCGCTCCGCCTGTATCCGCAGCATCATTACCACCGTCGACTGCGCCAGCGCGCGCTCAAAGTCGCGCTCCACCTCAATGCCCGGCCCCGCGTCCACCGCAACATCCGGCAGCAGCGGCGGCGGCCCGCACAGTATCACCCGCGCCCCCAGCCTCGGCAGCAGCAGCATATTGCTCCGCGCCACCCGGCTGTGCAGAATATCGCCCACAATCGTCACCGTCACCCCGGCCAGTGTCTCCGGTCCAACCTGGGTCACTCCCGGCCGCAGATGGTTCAGCATCGTCCGCAAATCCAGCAGCGCCTGCGAAGGATGCTCATGCATCCCGTCCCCCGCGTTCAGCACCGGCAGACGCGTCTCCTGCTCCAGCAGCCACGGCGACCCGGAGTTCGGATGCCGCAGAATAATCGCCTCAGCCCCCAGCGCCCGCAGCGTCAGCCCCGTATCCTTCAGCGTCTCGCCCTTTTCTATGCTCGAAGACAGGCTCGAAACCAGCGTCGTGTCCGACCCCAGCCCCTTCGCAGCCAGCTCAAAGCTGGTTCGCGTCCGCGTGCTCGACTCATAAAACAGCAGCGCAATCTTGCGTTTGGCCAGCCGCTTCGCCCGCTCCAGCGGGTCCTCCGCCTCCAGGAACGACGCTCTTGTCAGGATGTGGCTCACCTCATCCAGCGTCAGCGTCGTCACCGACATGCAGGAACCGGCGTTGTAAGGGAAAGGCGAAGGCGGAAGCGCAGGCGTGGCGTGGGAACGGGCAGAAGAGGCTTTCAATGGCATGGCGGCACACGAGTGAGCCGGGCGGCTCGGATACTTGGAAAAATCAAATTACGTTCGGGCCACAGTCCTGCGCAATCGCGCCAACCTGCCCGCGGCCGGAACCCGGGAGTGGACAATTTCCACCCCCGAAATCCCGGACAAGTCAGTCTACGCGCTCGACCAGCAGAACCTGCTCGTCGTTATCCACTTCACGAAACTTTACTTCGATAATCTCGCGCCCGCTGGTCGGCACATTCTTGCCCACATACGTCGCTTCAATCGGCAGCTCGCGATGCCCGCGGTCAATCAGCACCGCCAGTTGCACCCGCCGCGGGCGCCCGTAATCAAACAGCGCATCCAGCGCCGCCCGAATCGTCCGCCCCGTGTACAGCACGTCGTCGCACAAAATCACGTCGCGGTCGGTAATCTCCGCTCCCAAATCGCGCTTGTCCACAATCGGACGAACATCTTCCGTCGTCAGATCGTCGCGGTAGAACCGGATGTCCAGCACACCGGTCGCAATCGGCCGCTTCTCAATCCCGGATATCAGCGTAGCCAGCCGCTCTGCCAGGGGAATGCCGCGACGCTTGATGCCCACCAGCACCAGCCCTTCGCTGCCATTGGTCTTTTCCACAATCTGGTGCGCCAGCCGAACCAGGGTCCGTTCAATCTCTGAGGCCGACATGAGGCGGCCCTTGATGCGCAGTTGTGGCTTCGTTGCTTCCGTATCAGTGCTCATGAGGATTCTCTCGACGATCGTCCCGGCCATGGGATGCCCGGGGCAAGATGATGTTCGCTCTATTGTAGGCCCAACAATGGCTCAGGCAACAGGCCCACGCCCCGAGTTTGCCAGCCGCGCGCTCAACGCCCCGCCCAGCACCGCAAACAGCGTCAAAAGCCCGGCACTGAAGACAAAGTTGAAGAACACCGCACCCGCATGTCCCTCCGGCGAAAGCATCCAGTTCTTCGTAATCGCACCAGACTGCGCCGCCGTCGCCGAAGCCATTCCCATCTGCACATAGGTCTGCTGCCACAGTTGCAGATTCTTCTCCACCAGATCATTCCAGTCGGCATCCATCTGCCCGCCCTGGTGGAAGAGAAATCGCTGTCCCCACACGCTGATTCCGGTAATCGCCAGCATCACCCAACTCGCCAGCATGCCCGTAATCAGCCCAATCCGTGCGCCCGCCCCTGCAGGCAGTGTTCGAATCCGCGTCCGCTTGCGATACAGCATCACCGCCAGAGCCGCCGCGCCAATCATCCAGAAAAACGCCAGCGCCTCGCCCATCGTCGCCATCAGGAAGCAAACCGCCGCCGTCGGCACCGCCAGCGTCAACGCCGCATTCAGCGCCGGCCGCCACGCCACGCCCCCAGCAACCTCAATCGGCTCAGCCACCACAGCCACGCCATCAGCCAGCGTTCCCAGCTCAATCAGCGGTGCCTCAGCCGGAACATACGTCAACTGGGGCATGCCGCAACCGGGGCAATACCGGTCGTCGTCACGAAGAGTGGCATGGCAGCGCTGACAGTTGATTTCCAAAAATAGGTCCCGTCCCTGCCTTGAAGCTAAATGCTCAAGCTGGGCCGGAGCAATCGAATCCCGCGCATTCCCCAAATCCCGCCCCGAATCCCGACCACTCAGCCCTGCCCGCGCTCAAAGCCATACGCCCGCTCCACCCGGCAAATCCGCGTCGCAAACGCCTCGTACCACTGGCTCCGCCCAAGCTGCTGCGCCATCTGATGCTCCGCATCGCGCTTCCACGCCGCAATCGCTTCCAGGCTCTCCCAGTACGAAACCGTAATCCCAAGCCCTTCCCGGGCCGATTCAACCCCCAGGAACCCCGGCTGCCCGGCCGCAAGCTCCACCATCCGCTCGGCCATCGCCCCATATCCCTCGTCCACCCCGGTCCGGGTAGACGTAAAGATTACCGCGTAATACGGCGGTCTGGGCGTCTTTGCAATCCGGCCTTCCGCCTGCCCCATCTCCGCTCTCCCTCAAACAGTCGGGCCCGCCTTGCGCGGGCCCGCTAGACCATTAGTCCTTCCCATCATCGTCCTTGCCCATGTTGGCTGGCAGGTCCAGCAGCACCAGCGCAAACCGCGTCTGGTCGTGCTTCGGCTCCTCAAATCCAACAATGTGCTGGTGACGCTTCGACCCCGCCTTCAGGCTCCTGCCACCCTTCCAGTCGTTGTTGTTGATGTTCACCTTGTCGCCCTTGCCGTCGTCGTTGCAGGTCAGCCCTTCCTGCGTCACGGCAGGCTTGCCCACCGGCGTATTTCCGTCGCACGTAATCACATCGCCAAACCGGCCCATCGCTTTCTTGTAAAAGGCTTCCACCTTCTCCCGGCTGTCGGCCGTCTGGTAGCTCACCGCCTTCACCCGAAGTTGCCACTCGCCAAACCCCAGATGCACGTCCGCCGACTTGTGATTGTCGTCGTCCTTCACCTGCTCCGCGCCCGGATACACCGGCAATCCCATATCCTGCGCACTCGTCTGGTCCGTATTCACATGCACTCCCCCAAACGGCGTATCCACCTGAACATTCTTCTCTTCGCCCTTGGAATCCTTGTCCACATGAATCCGGCAACCCGCCATCGCCAAACCAGCAACCACACACGCCGTAACTGCCAAAACACTCCGCTTCTCAGCAAGCACTCTCATTCTCTCCACCTCGTTGCCATCAAGTTACGACATTCCCCCCGCCAATGTTCCGCAAATTTCATCCAACACCGAATCTTTCCAGTGATTTTCGGGTTAGACCGGGTTAGTATCCTGAGAGGATGCCGGGCAGTCCCCTCGATGCCCTGTGTGAGGAAACGCATGAAGACTTTGCCGCATCACTCGCTAGTTCGAATTCTGCTCGCCGCCAGCCTGGTGGCTGGTACCGCCTTAGCCGCCACCCCCTTGCTGGCCCAGGACCCCCCTCCCTCTGAGAGCCGCTTGAGCCACATACAGGGCAATATCTCCATCCAGGCCAACGGCTCCGACGACTGGGGTCAGGCCACCAACAGCTCCCTTATCGGTGCTGGAGACCGCGTCTTCGCCGACCAGGACAGCCGCGGCGCACTCCACGCCGGCCCCACCCGCGAGTACTTCGGGCCCAACGCCGACCTCTCCCTCGTCAGCTATGACAACAACGGCATTGAGCTCGGTCAGGCTCAGGGAACTGTCCTCTACGTCTCCGACGGCTTCAGCCAGGGTCAGTCGCTTTTCCTCAGCACCCCCAACGGTGCCATTAACGTCTGGACCCGAGCCACTTTCCGTGTCGACATCTATCGCGACCAGAACTCCACCGTCATCACCAACCTCGAGGACAGCTCCGCGCTAACCATCACCGGCGCCGGCAACTTCCAGGCTACCCTCTATCCCAACCAGTCCATCCAGCTCTGGGGCACCAACCCGGTCAACTCCCAGCCCCTCGAACCCGCCGCTCCCGACGAGTTCCTCCACTGGAGCATGGCAATCGAGACCCATCGCTTCAACTCCCCCACCGCTCAGTACGTCAGCCAGGAAATGAATGGCTATGAGGATCTCGACGGAAACGGCGACTGGCAGCCCGATTCCCCCTATGGCCCCATCTGGTATCCCCATGTCGCACCCGACTGGCAGCCCTACCACTACGGTCACTGGGTACACCGCTTCTTCTTCGGCTGGACCTGGGTCGCCGACGAGCCCTGGGGCGCTGCGCCCTTTCACTATGGCCGTTGGGTTCGCTGGCAGGGCCGCTGGGGATGGATCCCCGGCCCGCGGGAAGCCCATCCCGTCTGGTCCCCCGCACAGGTCGTCTTTGCCGGCGGCGTCCAGGCCGGTGGCGTTGGCGTCTCCGCATGGTTCCCGCTGGGTCCCGGCGAAGCCTACAAGCCCTGGTATCCCTGCAGCCAGCAGTACATTGACCGCGTCAACATCTCCAACATCCGCGAGTCCCGCGAAGTCCACGTTCAGAAGACTTACGTGAACATCGTCAACGTCACCAACATCACCTACGTCAACCGCACCAACGTCACCGTCATGCGCCAGGAAGACTTCGCTGCCGGCCATCCCGCACATCAGTCCACCATTCACATTGACCCGGCACAGCTTCAGCACATCCAGCCTGCGGCTCCCGTCGCAGTTGCCCCGGTCAAGCCCGTCATCGAGCACCCCATCGCCCGCCCAGTCAACATCCCGGTGGCGCGCCCCGTACTCATCAACCACAACGGCCAGGCAGTAGCGGCCGTCCCCAACGCCAAGCCTGTACCCGTCCCGGTCAAGCCGGTAGCGGTTGCACCCCGTCCCATGGGGAATCCGGCTCCCGTCATGGTCTCGCCCAACGGCGTGGCTCCCATGCATCCCGCGCCGCCGCAGCCTCCCGCTCGCAATCAAATGCAGCAGCCGGCCGCACAGCCCACCCCTCAGCAGCCGGTCAGGCCCACTCCGCCTTCCCCGGTCAATGAGCATCCGGCGCCGCAACAGCAACAGCCCATGCGCCCCACGCCTCCGGCTGCGGAAAATCACCCGGCTCCCCCTCCGTCGGCAGCGCGGCCTACCCCTCCTGCCCCGGAAAACAAGCCGGCCCCCGCAAACAAGGACCCCAAGAAGGACGAGAAAAAGAAGCCTTCCTAGTCCCAGACCCATCACCGCCCCCGCCGGCCAAACTCCCCCGCCTGCACCACTCGGGAGAACCAAGCCGGCGGGGGCTTTCCTTTTCCCATCCGCCCGCAACTCCCCCGCCCCGCCCGCCTGTTTTACGATGGTCCCATGAGCTCTTCACGCACCATTCTCGCAACCCCGGCCGCCCCCGCTGCCATCGGCCCCTACTCCCAGGCCGTCCGCGTCGGCAACCTCATCTTCACCTCCGGCCAAATCCCCCTCGACCCCGCCACCCAGCAGGTCGTCTCCGGTGCCATCGCCGAGCAAACCGAGCAGGTCCTCAAAAACCTCTCCGCCATCCTCGAATCCGCCGGCTCCAGCCTCGCCCACGCCGTCAAAGCCACCGTCTTCCTCAAGGACTTCAACGACTTCGCCGCCATGAACGCCGTCTACGGCCGCTACCTCGCCCCGGAAGGCGTCCAGCCTCCCGCCCGCACCACTGTCGAAGTCAGCCGCCTCCCCAAAGACGTCCTCGTCGAAATCGACCTCGTCGCCGAAGTCCTCTAGCCCAACATTTCCCATCCCTCCACCAAGTCCCACTCCGGCATCGGGGTGGGATTCTTCTTCGCGCTCACCCCGCCCAGCATCCCCGCCGTACCTATCCTGAGAGCAGGGCCAAACACCGCCCATCAAAAGGACAACCGCCGCCCATGGCAATCGAAATTGACAGGCTTCAGCACGAGCTATTGCGCATGGCCGACGAAAACGCCCCCGGCCGCGAGTTCTCCGCCGCCATCGCCGAGCTTGCCCGCACCGGCCGCTTCAGCCAGCTCCGCGCCGTCCTCCCCGGCGTCGTCTACGACGAGCTCTGGCAGCGCTACCGGGCTGAGCCGGATGGCTTCGTCCGCGAGTGGGACCAGCTCGCCCATGAAATGCAGAAAGGCTTCATCCAGCACGCCCGCCAGCGCCTCACCTCCCTCACCCGCCTCCAGCAGGCCGGTCTCAGCGCCGCCCCCACCTGGCAATCCATCCAGCGCGCCCTCGACAGCCGCCAAAACGACCTCCTCCGCGCCGCCGTCGCCGCCGAGCTTCTCGACCTCGTCGAACCCGCAGTCGCCCGCGCCACCCACCTCCGCGAGTGTGTCGTCGCCTCCTCCAGCTCTGACGAAGCCGACCGCTACCTCGACGAAGCCACCCGCTGCTACTTCTTCGCCCTCTTCACCGCCTGCGCCGTCATGTGCCGCTCCGTCCTCGAAGAAGCCATCAAGCAAAAACTCCCCGACTCCCTCTCCCGTCAGGTCCGCTCCCGCTACCGCAACGCCGCCACCCTCGGCAACCTCCTCCACGAGCTCAACAACAACCTGCGCTCCACCGGCATCGACCCCGAGTTCCCCCGCCTCGCCAACCTCGTCAACGACATCGGAAAAAAAGCCGTCCACCAGGGCCTCCTCTCCGAAGACGAAGCCCGCACCTGCCTCCAATACGCCCGGGAAGCCCTCGAAATGCTCCTCCGCAGCTAGCCGGCATTTCTAACCATGCGAAGGATTGGCAACACCGCCGACCATGGCACCACAGAACCAGCTAACTTGCTGACTTGCTAACGCGGCGAAGCCGCAGCTAACTCGCTAAACAGTAACCCCGCTCACTCCGCTTTCCTGCCCCACCCCGTTGCCAACCCGCCCCGCAGATGCCATCCTGAAACCCAGGAGTCTGCCCGTGCCTCGTCTCTCGTTCCTCCCCGCCCTTCCTCTCTTCGCCCTCCTCCTCCCCGCCGCCCCCGCTGCCGCCCAGCCCAGCTTCACCCTCGCCCAGGCCCTCAGCGCCCCCTTCTCCACCAGCCTCACCGCCGCCCCCGCCGCCAACCGCGCCGCCTGGATCACCAACGCCGAAGGCCGCCGCAACCTCTGGCTCTCCGAGCCCAAAGCCGGCAAACAATCCGCCCGCCAGCTCACCCGCTTCACCACCGACGACGGCATCGACATCGGCGACCTCGCCTGGTCCGCCGACGGCAACCAGCTCGCCTTCGCCCGCGGCGGAGACTTCGAAGACCCCAGCAAGCCCCCCGCCAATCCCGCCCTCCTCCCCGGCGGCGTCGAGGAGCAAATCTGGCTCGCCGACCTCTCCTCTGCCGCCGAACCCCGCACCCTCACCCCCGGCAGCTCCCCCGTCTTCTCCCACGCCGGCGACGCCCTCTTCTACCTGCTCCACGACCAAGTCTGGTCCATCTCCCTCAAACCCGCCGCCAAGCCCGAGCAGCTCCTCCACACCCGCGGCAGCCTCTCCGACCTCGTCCTCTCTCCCGACGGCAAATGGCTCAGCTTCGTCAGCCACCGCGGCGACCACAGCCTCATCGGCGTCTACAACCTCGCCGCAAAGTCCCTCACCTACCTCAACCCCAGTGTCGATCAGGACAACTTCCCCGCCTGGTCCCCCGACAGCACCCGCATCGCATGGGTCCGCCTCGCCAGCGACCCCGACGACAATGAATTCGACGAGCACCGCACCACCCCGCTCCCCTTCTCCCTCTGGGTCGGCGAAGTCGCCACCGGCAAGTGCAAGCAGATCTGGTGGGCTGAGACCGGCCCCGGCAGTGTCTTCCACGAGTTCGAAGCCACCGCCCAGCTCCTCTGGACCGCCGGCAACCGCATCCTCTTCCCCTGGGAGATGGACGGCTGGCTCCACATCTGGTCAGCTCCCGCCACCGGCGGCGCAGCCAAGCTCCTCACCCCCGGCAACTACGAAGCCCAGGACCTCTCCCTCTCGCCCGACCGCCGCACCCTCTTCTTCTCCGCAAACCAGGACGACTCCACCGGCACTGACATCGACCGCCGCCACCTCTACCAGGTCACTCTCGACGACAACGGACTCGCCCTCGCCAAACCCACCCCTGTCACCAGCGGAGAAGGCCTCGAATTCACCCCCGTCCAGCTCAGTGACGGCCACACCCTCCTCGCCCTCCACTCCGACACTCGCCTCGCCGTCCGCCCGGCCGAAGTCACCCCCACCGCCATCTCCGACCTCGCCCCCGCCGCCACCCCCGCCGACTACCCCGCCGCCAGCTTCGTCACCCCTCGCCAGCTCCTCTTCTCCGCCGCCGACGGCCTCTCCATCCACGGCCAGCTCTTCCTCCCGCCCCCCGGCAGCGACACTGCCCGCCACCCCGCCCTCGTCTTCTTCCACGGTGGCTCCCGCCGACAAATGCTCCTCGGCTACCACTACATGGACTACTACTCCAACGCCTACGCCATGAACCAGTACCTGGCCAGCCTCGGTTACGTCGTCCTCGCCGTCAATTACCGCTCCGGCATTGGCTACGGCAAAGACTTCCGCGAGGCCCTCAATTACGGCGCAGGCGGTGCCAGCGAGTTCAACGATGTCCTCGGCGCCGGCCTCTACCTCCGCTCCCGCCCCGACGTTGACCCCGCCCGCATCGGCTCCTGGGGCGGCAGCTACGGCGGCTACCTCACCGCCCTCGCACTCGCCCGCGCCAGCAACCTCTTCGCCGCCGGCGTCGACTTCCACGGCGTTCACGACTGGAACATCGAGCTCGGCAACTGGAACACCAGCTACAACCCCCTCGCAAACCCCAACCGCGCCCGCATCGCCTACGAATCCAGCCCCATCGCCGCCGTCTCCACCTGGCGCTCCCCCGTCCTGCTCATCCACGGCGACGACGACCGCAACGTCCAGTTCACCCAGACTCCCCAGCTCGCCGCAGCCCTCCGCAAACAGGGCGTCCCCGTCGAGCAGCTCATCTTCCCCGACGAAATCCACGGCTTCCTCCTCCACCGCGACTGGCTCACCGCCTACACCGCAACCGCCGACTTCTTCGCCCGCAAACTCGCCCCCAAATAGTCCAAATCTGCACAAAAAAGGGCTTCACAGGCTGCTGAAAAAACTCGCTTTTGCGGTAGGCCGGGGTTTTACCCCCGGCATAACGCCAATGGAATCAACGGGCCTTTAGCCCCCGTGGGATGCTTTTCGCGGCTTTCTCCCGAATATCACCCTTTTCCAGCAGCCTCTTCAGCCCCTGCCCACTGTCAGCACTGGAATTCCTTTTCTACAAAGCCCTTTCCTCACTCTCATCCGGCGACGGCCGCCCAAAATAAGTTATACTTTCATATAATCAAGGAGAGGGCGCAATGCTCACCACAAACTTGCGAAAAGTCGGCGGCTCGGTCATGCTCGCGGTTCCGCCCGCACTCCTCAGCCTGCTCCAGTTGCAGGCTGGCTCCACCGTCGCTGTCGCTGTCGAGGATGGCCGCCTCGTTGTCGCCCCCAGCCTCCGCCCACGCTACACCCTGGCCGACCTGCTCGACGCCGGCGACTATGCCCACCAGCCTGCCCCTGAAGATCGCGAATGGGTCGACGGCGCTCCCGTCGGCGGGGAACTCCTGTGAACCGCGGCGACATTTACATGGTCTCGCTCGACCCTACCCTCGGCCATGAGCAGCAAGGCCATCGCCCGGTTCTCATCGTCTCCCCCACCAAATTCAACCGGGCCACGCGCCTCCCCATCGTCCTGCCCATCACCTCCGGCGGAGATTTTGTCCGCCGCATCGGCTTTGCCGTCCCCATCTCCGGCATTCAAACCACCGGCGTCATCCGTTGCGACCAGCCCCGCGTTCTCGATATCCAGGCCCGCAACAGCCGCAAGATCGACACCCTCCCCGCCGCAATTCTGGAAGATGTCCTGGCCCGAACCGCCGTTCTCTTCGCGTGAGGCTTCCCCCTACCCGCCCTCACCCTCACGGTGCGTCTCCAGATTCTCAAACCGCGTATACTGCGCCAGAAACGCCAGCTTCACCGTATCCGTCGGCCCGTTTCTCTGCTTCGCAATAATGATCTCCGCCACATTCTGCTCATCCGGATTCTCTTCCTTGTCCCGGTTGTAATAACTCTCCCGATGGATGAACGCAACAATATCCGCGTCCTGCTCAATCGACCCCGACTCGCGCAAATCGCTCAGCATCGGCCGCTTGTCATCCCCGCGCCGCTCACTCGCACGCGACAACTGGCTCAGCGCAATCACCGGCACTTCCATCTCCTTGGCCAGTGCCTTCAACCCCCGCGAAATCGCCGATACCTCCTGCGTCCGGCTCTCAAACCGCTTCCCGCTCCCGCCCCCCGACGAGGCCGTCATCAGCTGCAGATAATCCACCACAATCAGGTCAATCTTGCCGTGCTCCTGCCGCAGCCGCCGCGCCTTCGCCCGCATCTCCGCCAGCGATATGCCCGGCGTATCGTCGATGTACACCTTCGACTCCACCAGCTCTTCCAGCGCCCGCCTCAGCTTGTCCTGGTCATCCCGCCCCAGAAAGCCCGTCTGAAGCTTCCTCTGGTCCACCCACGCCTGGCTCGCCAGCATACGTCGCAGCAGCGCTTCCTTGCTCATTTCCAGCGAGAAAATCGCCACCACCGCACCGCTCTTGATTGCCGCATTCTGCGCAATATTAATCGCCCACGCCGTCTTGCCCATCGATGGACGCGCCGCAATAATAATCAGGTCGCTCTTCTGCAACCCGCTCGTCATCTTGTCAAAATCTTTGTAATGCGTCTCCAGCCCCGTCACTTCCCGGGCCTGCTGGTACAGCGCGTCAATGCTGCCAAACGACCCCGCCACAATATCCGCCAGCGGCGCCAGTCCGTTGTTGACGCTCTTTTCCCCAATCACCAGCAACTGCGACTCGGCCGCATTCAGCACATCCAGCGCCGTCTCGCTCTGGTCCCCCGCCCGGGCAATCACACTGGCGCAGATCAGCATCATCTGCCGCAGCAGGCTCTTGTCCTTCACAATCCTGATGTACTCTTCAATCACCGGCCGCCGCGGCAAACCCTCCGTCAACGACGCCAGGTACGCCACCCCACCCACCGCTTCCACTTCCTTGTACTTCGCCAGCTCGTTGGTCAGCGTCACCAGGTCCACCGCCGTGCCCGTGCCGCTCAACTCCGTCATCCGCTGGTAAATCCGCCGGTGCGAGTCCAGCGAAAAATCCTCGGCCACCAGTGCCGCTTCCACCTCTGAAAGGCTCTGGTTGTCCAACAGAACCGCGCCGAGAATCGTCCTCTCCGCGTCCAGGTTCGCCGGTAAGCCCGCATCCAGCGGGTAGCTCGTCGTCGTTGCCATATCTCCCAGTCTAGTGAAATCCGCCGCCCACTCCCCCAATTCCTGCCTGTGAATTGCCCGCCTTCACCGTGGAAATCCCGCCCCCGGCCACTCCCGCTTCATCTCAGGCTCACCTCTCCGGTCTATCATCGTCTCAAGGACGTGCTTCAAAATATGCGAATCTTTGCCCCTGTCGTGCTTGCCGCTCTCGCTCTCTCCGCCCTTCCCATCGCCGCCCAGCAGCCAGATGCCGGCCAAATCCCCGTCACCTCCACCGCCAGCCCCGCCATCCAGGAGCTGCAAAAGGTCGAGGACAACTGGTCCTCAGCCATCACCAACCACGACCAGTACGCCCTCGAGCTCGTCCTCTCCCCCCTCTTCGTCGACATCTCCGCCGCCGGCGTCGTCACCACCCGCGACCAGCAAATCGCCGAGCTCATCAACCCCGCCAACAAGGGCGACGCCAGCGCCACCCTCGAGCAGAAAATCATCACCGTCCGCCCCCTCGGCGACATCACCGTCGCCAACGGAACCTACACCTTCACCCACCGCGTCAACGGCGTCGTCCTCGAAGAACGTGGCGTCTTCACCCACGTCTTCCAGCGCCTCCACGGCAACTGGGTCTGCGTCAACGCCCAGCGCACCGCCGTCCGCGACGAAGCCCCCAAGTCCGGCAAGGCCAGCAAGCCCAAATCCCAGGCCGAACTCCCCTTCCACATCCCCCTCTTCTCCAAATCCGACAAAAACAAAGACCAGTAGGCCGGCGTTATTAAACTTTCCTTCACAGCCGCTCCCTTATTAAACGTTTCCGCCCTTTCCTTTAATAAGGCGAAACCTTAAGAAAGAAAAACGCCAATTTCTTGAAGAACACAACGCCGAGCAGGCTGAGGATTACCTCCGAAGAAGCAAGTCTTGTGAAAGGGCATGACTTCAGTCGTGCCGCAAAGTCTGGATAAGAAGCGATGGGCTTCAGCCCCTGCATTCTGCTGGCGTCCCATGCCATGCAACAAGATGCTTTTTTCGCCCATCCCTCCAAATCCAGCCCTTCCCCCACCTCTTACGCCCCAACTCCCTCCCGCCCCTTCCCCTGCACCTTGATCGAAATATGCACCAGCCCCAGCGCCGCCGGCGTCACCCCGGGTATCCGGCTCGCCTGCCCAATCGTCCCCGGCCGCACCCGCATCAGCTTCTCCTGCATCTCCCGGCTCAACCCGCTGATCACCGTGTAATCCAGCCACTCCGGTATCCGCACACCCTCCGCCGCCTTCAGCCGCTCAATCGACTTCTTCTGCTGCTCCAGATACCCGGCAAACTTGATCTCCGTCTCCACCGCCCGCGCCTCGTTCTTCGGCTGGCTCGCCAACTGCCCTTCCCCCGCCGCAGCCGTCGCATCCACCAGCGGCCGCAACTCGTCATCCGCCACCAACTCCGCCTCCAGCGCCCGCAGCACCGCCCCAATCTCCACCTCGGGCCGCTTCAGCAGCATCGCCCACGTATGCCCCGCCACGCTTGCAAACTCCAGCCCCGGCACCGCCACCGCCAGCCCCGCAGCATCCACCTTCCGCGTCGTCAGCAAGGTCTTCAGTCTCCCCATCCGGCCCTGCCTCGCCTCATACTCCGCCCACGCCCGATCATCAATCAGCCCCAGCCGCCGCCCATACGGCGTCAACCGCTGGTCCGCATTGTCTATCCGCAAATGCAGCCGGAACTCCGCCCGGCTCGTAAACATCCGGTACGGCTCGTTCGTCCCCTTCGAAATCAAATCGTCAATCAATATCCCCGTATACCCCTCAGTCCGGTCCAGCGTAAACGCCGGCTCACCCTTCACCTTCAGCGCGGCATTAATCCCCGCCATAATCCCCTGGCACGCCGCCTCCTCATACCCGCTCGTCCCGTTGATCTGCCCCGCCAGATACAACCCCTCCATGCTCTTCACCTTCAGCGCCCGGTCCAGCTCCGTCGCGTCCACACTGTCATACTCAATCGCATATCCCGGCCGCAGCATCTCCGCCTGCTCCAGACCCGGTATCGAACGCACAATCGCATCCTGCACCTCCATCGGCAGGCTCGTGCTCATCCCGTTGATATAAACCTCGTGGGTAGTAAGACCCTCCGGCTCCAGGAAAAACTGGTGCTGCGTCTTGTCTGGAAACTTCACAATCTTGTCTTCAATCGACGGGCAATACCGCGGCCCTATCCCCTCAATCTGCCCGGAATACATCGCCGACCGGTGTACATTCTCGCGGATAATCTTGAGCGTCTCCGGCGTCGTCCACGCAATGTGGCAACTGATCTGCCGCTGCTCAATCCGCTTCGTCCGGAAGCTGAATGGCGTCGGGTCCGCATCCCCCGGCTGCTCCTCAAACTGCTCCCACCGAATCGTCCTTCCATCCAGCCTCGGCGGAGTCCCCGTCTTCAGCCGCGTCGTCCGCAGCCCCAGCCGCCGCAGCGCCTCACCCAGCAGCACACTCGCCGGCTCCCCCGACCGCCCCGCCGGATACCGCTCCTCCCCGCAATGGATCAGCCCATTCAGAAACGTCCCCGTCGTAATCACCGTCGCCCGCGCCAGCAACCGCCGCCCATCCCGCAACTTCACCCCCAGCACCCGCCGCTTCACCTCGTGCCCCAAAGAAGAAATGTTCGGGTGCCCCATCCATGACGCGCCTTCTGCGTCATGGGTGGGATGAGAAATCTCCGGGTGCCGTGCCTTTCCTAGCTCCGCTAACCCCGCTAACTCCGCTAGCTCCGCTTCCGTCTCCTCCACCACCAAATCCACCGCCTCCGCCTGCTTGATATGCAGATTCGCCTGCCCCTCCAGCACCTGCCGCATCTTCACCCGGTACAACGCCTTGTCACACTGCGCCCGCGGCGACCACACCGCCGGCCCCCGCGACGTATTCAGCAGCCGGAACTGAATCCCCACCGCATCGGCCACCTCGCCCATCACCCCGCCCAGCGCATCCACCTCCCGCACCAGGTGCCCCTTGGCAATCCCCCCAATCGCAGGATTGCAGCTCATCTGCGCAATCAAATCCAGATTCATCGTGATGATGGCCGTCTTCAGCCCCATCCGCGCCGCCGCCATCGCCGCCTCGCACCCGGCATGACCAGCCCCCACCACCGCCACATCAAACTCTTCCACAAAGCTCATTCCCCCATTCTACGGAAAACCCAACTCCCGCCCATCCAACCCCCACCAATACTGCTGTGCCCCATCCATTCCACAGCCCCACCGTGGAATGGGTGGCAACCGCAAACACCCCGTGCACCATCACCCATCAACGTCGGGTGCCACCGGTCCCTCGCACTTGGGGACCGGTGCCGAATTCGAGCATAGCTCGAACCGCATTTGCCTTTCATGTTGTCACTCCCGCAGGGAGTCTGCTTTCTCCCCCCACCCGCGATATACTTCCCACGAACCCATTTCCACTGTTCCCGAACCCCCTTCCCAAGGAGCAACCCGTCATGCAAAGCCGCATTGTGGGCACCACCATGCCCGTCCTCGAATTCCTCCTCGACCACAACGACTGCGTCATCTCCGAAGCCGGCGAACTCAGCTGGATGTCCCAGTCCGTCCAGATGACCACCCACACCCAGTTCGGCGGCGGCGGCGGATTCTTCGGCGCACTCAAGCGCGTCGCCTCCGGCGGCTCCCTCTTCATGACCGAGTACCGCGCCCTCGGTGCCCCCGGCGAAGTCGCCTTCGCCACCCGCGTCCCCGGCCACATCGTCCCCGTCGAAATCGGCCCCGGCCACGAAATCCTCATCCACCGCCACGGCTTCCTCTGCGCCACGGACCAGATCCAGCTCACCATCGGCTTCCAGCAGTCCCTCGGCGCAGGCATCTTCGGCGGCGACGGATTCCTCCTCCAAAAGGTCTCCGGCGTCGGCACCTTCTGGCTCGAACTCTCCGGCGAAGTCATCGTCAAGGACCTCGCCCCCGGCGAAATCCTCCAGGTACACCCCGGCCACGTCGGCGCATTCCAGTCCAGCGTCAACTTCCAAATCACCACCGTCCGCGGCATCAAGAACATGGTCTTCGGCGGCGACGGAATCTTCCTCGCCATGCTCCAGGGCCCCGGACGCGTCTGGCTCCAAACCCTCCCCATCTCCAAGCTCGCCCACCAGCTCCAGCGCTATATGCCCTCCGGCGGCGGCGACCGCGGCTCCACCATCCAGGGCGGCGTAGTCGGCGGCCTCATCGGCTCCCTGCTCGACAATCAGTAGCTGCCAACCAGTAAGCGCAACCCAGCCGGCAAAACAAAACGGGGGAGAGGCCACCAGCCTCTCCCCCGTCGTCTTTCCCCAAACTCACGCCCTACTCGTAGTACGTCGCCGTCGTCGTATCCGTCTCCCAAATCGTGCAATCCTTCACCCGCACACGGCCCCCGGTCATCTCCAGCAACTGCGCACTCGTCTGCTGGTAAAAGTAGCAGGCAATGTTCTCCGCGGAAGGATTCAGCTCAATCCACGGCTCAATATCGTTCAGCATCTGGTGGTCAATCCGGTCAATCACCGGCCGCATCACCGTCTTCAGCAGCTTGAAGTCCAGCAGCAACCCGGTCGCATCCAGCTCGCGGCCAATCAGCGTCACCCGCACCTTGTAGTTGTGCCCGTGCGGATTCTCGCACTTGCCCCGGTAGTTGCGCAGGTAATGCCCTGAGGAGAAACCCGCCTCGACGGTGACTTCATACATGGTTGTAGCTGCTTTCCTGGGTAGCGGTATCCCCGGCTCAAGGCCGGGCCTGCTCTTATTTTAGGGCTTCCGCCGCCGCTGCCGCTCCGCAATCCGCCGCGCCTCGCTTCGCCTGTCCACCTGCTCAAAAAGATGGCTCATCACCCCCACCAGCGCAGACAGCAGCCCACCCAGCAGCAGCACCAACGACAGCGACTTCCACAACGACCCATTCGCCGGCAAACCCGGCTGAAAACTCGACGGCACAAAAATCATCCCGCAACTCACCAGCGCGAAGAATCCAAGAGTGGCCGCAAGTATGTAAAAGTGTCTCGACATGGCATCGCCCACCGGGCTCCTTCGATTGTATCGCCCCTCAACTCCCCGCTTGACGCTCTGCAGGTGGCCTCCGACAATAGACTATGGCTTCGAACCCTCCCGACCGCAACCAAGATGACTTTGCCCGATTGGTTCAAGCCCGCATCGACCAGTTCGCCCGTGGCGAGTTCCTGGAAGGTGCCGAAATGGAATCGCGGTTTGAGAGGATGCTGCAAAGGTGATGCAGCTGCGGTGGTCACCTGCCGCGGCCATCGATCTGGAACATCTCTATTCCTGTCTGCAACGCAATCACCCCTCTTTTGCCGTACCTACCATGCGTCGTATTTATGCTGCGGCAAATGAGTTGAGTAAGTTTCCATCAAAAGGTCGAAAGGGCAGAATTCCAAACACCAGCGAACTGGTTCTGGCTCCATTGCCCCTTGTCGCTTACGCGGTCTAAGGTGAGCATGTGCATATTTTCCGCATTGTGCATGGCGCTCAGGATTGGGTCTGAGTATCCCGCTACTCCCCAAAAAACTCCGCCACATCCCCAATGCTCTGCGTCACCCGGTACGGCGGCAAACTCGCCAAAAACGTCTGCCCATACCGCATCTGCCGTATCCGCGGATCCAGCAGCACCAGCACGCCCCGGTCCTCCAGGCTCCGAATCAACCGCCCAAACCCCTGCTTCAGCGTAATCACCGCCTCCGGCACCTGGTAGTCAAAAAACGGCTTCCCCCCCGCCTCCTCAATCGCCCGCATCCTCGCCGACACCACCGGATCATTCGGCACCGCAAACGGCAGCCGGTCAATAATCACGCAGCTCAGCGCCTCACCCTGCACGTCCACTCCCTGCCAAAAGCTCGCCGTGCCAAACAGAATCGCATTCGGCGTCTCCCGGAACTGATCCAGCAGCACATTCCTCGGCGCCGTCCCATGCAGCAATATCGGGTAATCCAGCACCGGCAGCAGCAGCTCATACAGCTGCCGCATCTGCGCGTAGCTGGTAAACAGGCAAAACGCCCTGCCCTTCGTAATCTCCACCACCCGCCGTATGCACCGCGCCGCAAACTGTTGAAAATCCGGCGACCTCGGATCCGGCATCTCCGGCGGCAGATACAGCAGCGCCTGCTTGGCATAGTTGAAGTGCGAGGGAACCACCAGCTCCCGCGCCAACGACAGGTCATCCCCCAACCCCAGCCGCTTCCGGATATGCGTAAACCCGCCCTGCACCGTCAGCGTGGCAGAGGTCAACACCACCGTCGGGAAGTTCTGGAAAAGCTGCTCATCCAGCAGTGCCGACACATCAATCGGCGTCGCCTGCACAAAAATCGCCCGCCCCTGGTGCATCATCGCCTCGCGGCTCTTGTTTCCCCCGCCGCTTTGTCCTCGCCGCTCCAGCCAATACACCATGTTGCTTGAGCTTGACTCCAGCACAAACTCCAGGTCGCCCTTCAGCGATGCCACCCGCTTCCGCAGCCCCGGCGCCTCATCCACTCCGCGCAACTGGTCCAGCTCCGCGTCCAGCCGTACCAGCCCATTCCGCAGGCTCAGGTACAGGTCCCCCTGCGTCTCCAGGAACTCCTCCCGCGCATCAAACGGCTGCCGCCCATCAAACGCAATCGGCAACTGCGCAAAAAACAGCCGCGACTTGTCCCGCAACTGCTGCGCGCTGAAGTACGCTCCCGTAGCCAGCGAATCCTTGCTCTTCAGCACCGTCTCCGTGTCCCGCGCCAGCTCCTCAAACCGCAAATTGCTCACCGACACGCCAAAGTAGCTGCTCGCCACCTCTTCCAGTTCGTGCGCCTCGTCAAAAATCACCGCCGCCGCCTCCGGCAGCACTCCTGCATCGGGCGCTCCCGCCGCCTGCTGCCGCACCGCCAAATCCGCAAAAAACAGGTGGTGGTTCACAATCACCACATCTGCCTCCTGCGCCCGCCGTCGCATCTCCGTAATAAAACACCGCTGATAATCCGGGCACGTCGATCCCAGGCACGCCTCACTCCGCGCATCCAGCCGCGACCACAACTGGCTCGCCTCCGGTATCCCCGCCAGCTCTGCCCGGTCCCCCGTCTCCGTCTCCCGCTCCCACTCTGAAATCTTCTTGAACTGGTCTATCTCCTCCAGCCCCGACAAAATCGGCTGCCGCGTCAGAGTCACCAGCTTGTGCCGGCACAAATAATTGGCTCGCCCTTTCATCGTGCAAACCCGCAACTCACCTAGCAGCGACTCCAGAAACGGCACATCCCGCAGATACAACTGGTCCTGCAGCGCCTTCGTCCCAGTCGAAACAATCACCCGCCGCCCCGTCTCCAGCGCCATCCGCAACGCCGGCAGCAGATACGCCAGCGTCTTGCCCGTACCCGTCCCAGCCTCCACAACTAGATGACGCCCCTCGTCCAGCGCCCGCTCCACCGCCTTCGCCATCTCCAACTGCCCCGGCCGGTACTCATACGGCAACGACGAATTCTCCAGCATCCCCCCCGGCGCAAAAAACGCATACAGCGTCGGCAACGACCCTGCGGGTGCTCGATTCTGCTCGGAGTTCTCGGCCACGCGCCCGCCTTTTTCCCACTGGGGAAGTGACTTCATTCTAGCGGGATAGGGGTGCCTGGGTCTGAGTACCTGAGATTCGTCAAGCACATCCCTGCCATGCGGCTCCAGATTCGCAACAGTCGCGGGAATTCAACGGATGGATGGACAGAAACGGCATTGTCGGAAAGCGATTCTTCATTCAGTCCAGAACGCAATCCACCAGCCTGTACCTCTGCCTGCCGTGAATTCGTCCCAAAGAGCAATCAACCACTCCTCTTATTTTCATTTTTACAAAATAATGAAAATAACAGACTCTCTTATTTTCATTTTCCACTCCATCTCGCCAGCCAAGCTCCCCCGTCACTCTCACTCCCCAAACCCCAGCCGCACCGGCTCCTCCAGAACCTCTAGCAGCTTCCACGCGCAGTACACCCGCCCGCGCCGCGCCTCCGACGCCGCACGCACAATCCCCAGAGCCTCCAGCCGCTCCAGAGATCTCTGAGCCGTCGTAAACGCAACCCCCAACTCCTCCGCAGCCCCGGAGATCGTCAAAAATGGGTTCTCTGACAACCGCTCCAGCACACGCAGATCCAGCTTCGCCTTCGAAGCCACCTTTCGCCAATCCTGCAGCAGTTGGCGAATCCGGCTCGATCGCTCCAGTGCGTCCGTCGCAATCCAGGCCACGCCATGCAGAAAATACTCCACCCACTCCGCCCACGCTCCACGCTCACTCACCCCACGCAGCCGCCTGTAATACTCCGGCCGCGACGCCTCAAAGAACGCTGAGAGATACAGCAGCGGGGTCGGCAAAACCCTCTTCTCTATCAAAAACAGCGTAATCAGCAGCCGCCCAACCCGCCCGTTCCCATCCAGAAACGGATGAATCGCTTCAAACTGGTAATGCGCCATCGCAATCGTAATCAGCGGTGGGTACCGCGATTCATTCAAGAACCGCTCCCACGCCGCCAGGCACGGCGCAATCTCGCCGGGTGGCGGCGGCACGTAGGTCGCAGTCGTCACCGTGCTGCCCGGCCGGCCAATCCAGTTCTGAATCGTCCGAAACTCCCCCGGCGCCGCATTGTGGCCCCGCACCCCCGTCATAAGCTTTTCGTGGATCTCCCGCACCAGCCGTACGCAAATCGGCAACTCCCGCAACCGCGCCATCCCGTGTTCCAGCGCCGCCACATAGTTGCCCACCTCGCGCAGATCGTCCGGGCTGCGCTCGACTGCCGCGCCCGCCTCGGCCGCCAGCAGTTCCCCCAGGCTCGCCTGCGTCCCTTCTATCCGGCTTGACTCCACCGCCTCGCTGCGCACAAACGGCCGCAACAACACATGCGGGTTCGGCAACCATGCTCCCTCGGCCGCCAGCATCCCCATCACCCCATCGGCCTCTGACAGCGCCCGCACCAGCTCCGTCGTCCACTCAAAATCCGGTGGCAACGGCGCCGGTACATACGCTGAGTACCCCTCGAACCGGACTGTCGCACCGTGCACAGCACCCATCCCGCACCTTCAAAAGTGAAAATAACCCTCTCCACTATTTTCATTATTCATCATTTTCAAAAATACTCCCATAATTATTTTCACTTATCCAATAAAATGAAAATAACATCACTCCTTATTTTCACTTTCCCACCTCACTCCAGCAAATCCAGCGTACCCTCGTCCCCTTCGCCATCAAAAAACCGCACCAGCGCCTCCTCAAACACCCGTTCCCGCACCGTCACCGCCGCAAACAGCGTCATTGACGACCGGAACTTCAGGCTGTCCACCTCGCCAAATATCTCCTCGCTCCTCCGCCTCGGCACCGCCAGCACCAGCCGCGTCCACTCCACCAGCCTCGCGCCCAGCTCCGGATGCCGAAGATATGCCGCAGCCTCCTCCCGCGAACCAATCCCATAGAAGCGCGAGTTCTCGCTCTGCCCCAACCCGCGCAACTGCGGAAAGACAAACCACATCCAGTGCCCACGCTTGCGCCCCGCCCGCAACTCGCTCCTCACCTGCTCCACCACCCGCTCCTGTGCCTCCACAAACCGCTCCAAATCGAATCCGTCCGCCATTCCAGTCCCCCCTTTCCGCATTGCCCAGCACAAGTGGACTAAGTATACTTAGTCCATGGCATACACCGTCCATCAGGCCAAGACCCACTTCTCCCGCCTCCTTCGCGAAGCCGAGGCCGGCCAGGAGGTCATTGTCATGCGCGGCAACCAGCCCGTTGCCAAAGTCGTACCCTTTGCACCCGCCGAACAGCCCGCCAAGCGCACCCTGGGCGGATTTACTCACCTGCCCCAAGCTGACCCAGCCATCTTCGCCCCCCTCACCGACGAGCAAATGGTCGAGTACGGCTTCGGATCGATGCTCCCCGATGCGGAACCGCACGTGGAAAGTAAGTCCAAGGATCAGTCCGCCCCGGAACAAGTGGCATGAGATACCTGCTCGACACCCACACCTACTACTGGTTCCGCCAATCCCCTGCCCAATTGCCTCCCAGGATCATCAGCTTGTTGACGGATGCGAAGACTGAGATTCTGGTTTCCCCGGTAATTCCCTGGGAGCTCTCAATCAAAGTGAGCATCGGCAAGCTGGACGCAATGGAACTGCTGGTCGATTTTGAGCTTCGGGAAACCGCAGCAGGCCTCTCGCTCATCACCATCAACACTGCCGAAGTCATCCGCTCTGGCCTGCTGCCATCTCATCACCGCGACCCCTTCGACCGCCTCCTCATCGCCCAATCCCTCACTCTCAACGCCCCTATCCTCTCCGCAGACACCATCTTTGACCGATACGGCGTGCAGCGTATCTGGAACTAAGAGACAATAGAAAGACGAGGGTCCGCCGGTCTCCCCTCGGGCTATACGCCGCCGCGCGTAAAACGCCCCCAACGAGTCGGCCACTGGAGCCCGTTTTGTCGAAGTATCACAAGTCCGTTGTCCCCTCTACGCCCGCCAGCTCGCACCTGCCGCTGGTCGCCATCTGTGGTCGCCCCAACGTGGGCAAGTCCACCCTCTTCAATCGCCTCACCCACTCCCGCCGCTCCATCGTCGGCGACGAGCCCGGCATCACCCGCGACCGCATCTACGGCGACGTTGAGTGGGACGGCCGCATCATCCGACTCGTCGACACCGGCGGCATCATCCCCGACGATACTGCCCTCATCCCCAGCGAGATCTACTCCCAGGCCAAAACCGCCCTCGCCGAAGCTGACCTGCTCCTGCTCGTCGTCGACGCCCGTACCGAGCTCGCCTCCACCGACATTGACCTCGCCCGCATCCTCATCCGCGGCGGCAAGCCCGTCTATCTCGTCATCAACAAGGTCGAGACCGACGCCGTCGCCGCATGCGCTGAGAACTTCCGCCGCCTCGGCATCAAGGAGGTCTTCATGATCTCCTCCGAGCACGGCCGCGGCATCGGCGACCTCCTCGATGCCATCTTCGATCGCCTCCCCGCCCCCGTTGGCTTCGCCGCCGAGCCCGTCATCCCCTTTGACGACACACTCGACCCCGACGAAGCCGACCTCGAAGACGTCGTCTTCGACGAGGACCAGGAAGACTCCACCGCCGAAGACATGGGCCCCGAATACGACGAGGACGAGGACCCGCTCGACGAAGAGACCGGCGAGGCCGAGGAAGCCGCCGACCGCGACCATCCCCTGCACCGCTCCCATGGCGAATACGAGATGGAAGAGACCGCCGTCGCCATCATCGGCCGCCCTAACGTCGGCAAATCCACCATGCTCAACGCCCTCACCGGTACCCAGCGTGCCATCGTCTCCCCCATCGCCGGCACCACCCGCGACGCCGTCGACGAAGTCATCGAGTTTGAAGGCAAGAAAATCCGCCTAATCGATACCGCCGGCATCCGCCGCAAGGGCAAAACTCACCTCATGGCCGAAAAGCTCTCGGTCGTCATGGCCCGCCGACATCTGGAATCCTGCGATGTTGCCCTGCTCATGATCGACGCCGTCGAAGGCGTCACTGCCTCCGACGCTCACATCGGCGGATACGCCCACGAAAGCGGACGCTCCGTCATCATCGTCATCAACAAGTGGGATCTCATGACCACAAACCGCACCGACGGCAAGCCCCCCGCCGACCGTCTTCTCTACGAAGAGCAGGTGCGCCACGCCCTCAAGTATCTCGACTACGCGCCCATCATCTTCGTCTCCGCCTCAGAAGAGCAGAACCTCGACAAGGTGCTCAAGGCCGTCCGCCGCGTCGCCGGCAACCGCCGAAAGCGCGTCACCACCGGCCAAATCAACCGCTTCCTTGACACCATCGACTTCCAGCGCGCCCCCGTGCCCATGTCCCGCCGCATGCGCATCTTCTACATCACCCAGGCTGCCGTCGCCCCGCCCACCTTCGTCCTCTTCGTTGACCGCGACGTCAAACTCCACTTCGCCTTCGAGCGCTTCCTCGAAAATCAGATGCGCAGCGCCTTCGGCTTTGAAGGCACCCCCATCTGGTTCAAAGTCCGCGCCCGCAACAAGAAAAAGGAAAAGTAGCCTCCCTCAACCCGCCCAAACGGCCGCTGGCGAACCTCGTCAGCGGCCGTTTTCCTTTGTCGGCATTCGCGGCCACCAGCGATTCACCCGCACGCAAAATCCCGTGTACTCCGCCCCATACCGCCTCTGCAGCGTCGGCTCCTCATACTTGCGAATAAACAAATCAAATCCCAGCCCAATCGCCAGCGTATACGCCAGCATCCACGCGCTTCGGAACAGCAAAGCCTCGCCCAGCAGCACAACCACATCGCCCACATACATCGGGTTCCGGACCCATCTGTACAGACCGCTCACCACCAGCCGCTCCGTCGGTACCGTCGGGAAAAGCGACCCTCTCCCCACCCGCACAAACCGCACAATCGACTCCAGCAGCGGCACCAGCCCAACCCCAATCAGCCCCCACGCCACCACCTGCCAACCCATTGGCTGCCTGTGCGCAATCCTCAGTCCGGTGATGCCCCACGGCCCCAGCACCAGCACTACACCCGGCCCGCCAAACACCGTAAACAGGACTGAAGCTGCAATGCTGCGTCGCAGTGTCGCCATCGCTCGCTCTCAGCTCAGCGGGGGAGTCTTCCCCGCATCCGCCGGCCAACCGCCCGCATATCCCGTCGGTGGAATCACAGCAGAAGTCGGCGGCCACACAACCTCTGCCATCTGCGGAAATCTCCCCGCATAAAACAGCAGCGCATAATTGCGCCGGAAGGTACCCAGAGTTCCCCCTATCCCTATCCCCACAACAATCAGAAGGAACACCGCCAGCACCAGCGCCGGAATCCCCAGCAGATACAGCATCGTGGTCGAAATCGCCTTCAGAAGCAATCCCACCAACACACCCACAATCCCCAGCACAAGAATGGGCACCAGCATCACCAGCACTCCCAGAATTGTCCCCGCCACCCCCAGCAGCCACTTCATAAACCAGAAAAGCAGGAACTCCCACGGCTCCGTGGCAATATCCTGCCACGCATCACCGGCTGCTTCCGCAATGGAGGCATCCTCCAATGCCATTCTGGGCAGCAGCAGACAGCGCATCGCCGTCTCCGCCAACCCAAGCGCAATCGCGAAAACAATGAAAAACGGCGCCAGCACCCCTATCAGCGGCAGAAAATCCATGAAATGCGACGGGTGGTCAGTACCCAGCGCCAGGAACAGCGGTTTGAAGCGGCTCCATACGCAAAAGCCCACAACACCCAGCACAACCCAGCATCCAATCCCAACCAGCACCGTCATCCACAGGTACCGCATCGCCTGCCGGTGATACCGGCCCCACGCCTCGCCAATCCGGTCCCGCCGCCTCAACACACAATCAAAAAAACTGAAGCGCAGCCGGATCAGGAGGTAGTTGATCACCAAGCCAATGGGAATCACAATCAGCATCACCAGTGCCGAGATGGCGAGAATCACCCCGATCGCCGGCATGGAAATATGCGGCCAGTGGAAAGTGGGCATCGCGCCCCCAGTGCCCCCGGATGGCATGCGGCTGTTGAAGTTACAACTGCTCATCCCCCCGTCCACCAGGCAGGCAACCAGCGTCAGCTTCAGAAAACGGCCCCACTGGAAGGGTTGAAAGAGATACGCTTTGGTGCGTTCAATCGCGGGGCTGATCGCTTGCAGTGCAGAATAGCGGCTCATAGGATTCTCGCCGCAAGCCTAACACAGAAACTTCGCATATCAAGCTCAATCGGGAAACTCCGCTCGCCACTGGATTCCACGCCCCAGGTCCCGCACCTGACACGGCGCCCCTTAATCCGAAACCGAACGACTCGCCCGTCGGCTCTGCCACCACCCATCAAACGACGCCAGCGCCCGCTCGCATACCATCCGGTGCCGCTCCTTCTTGTCCCGCACCTTCTTGCGCAGTTCTTCTTCCAGCGGCACCAGCAGGTCAAACGTGATATTCGCCGGCTGAAAATCCTCCGCATCCGCATGCGTAATGTAGTGCGTCAGCGAACCCAGCGCGCTCTCCCTTGGCGCAGCCTCCGGCTCACGGCCCTGCGCCAGCTCCGCCGCATACAGCCCCGCCAGCAGCCCCGACGCAATCGACTCCGTATACCCCTCAACTCCTGAAATCTGCCCCGCAAACAGGACCATCGGATGCGTCTTCAGCCGCAACCGGTCATCCAGCAGCTTCGGCGAGCAGATATACGTATTCCGGTGGATCTGCCCGTATCGCAGAAACTTCGCATTCTCCAGCCCCGGTATCAGCCGCAGCACACGCGCCTGTTCCCCATACTTCAGGTGATTCTGGAACCCCACCAGGTTATAGCTGTCCGCCCGCAGATTCTCCTTGCGCAACTGCACCACCGCATACGGATACCGCCCCGTCTTCGGATCATCCAGCCCCACCGGCTTCATCGGCCCAAACCGCAGCGTATCCACTCCCCGCTTCGCCAGCACCTCAATCGGCAGGCAGCCCTCAAAGTACTCAGCCTTCTCCCACTCTTTGGCCTCGGCCGCCTCCGCCGTCACCAGCGCCTCGTAAAACGCCCCATACTCCTCCCGCGTCATCGGGCAATTGATGTAGTCCGCCGTTCCCTTACCCCAGCGCGCCGCAAAGTACACCCGCTCCATGTCAATTGTCTCGGCATCCACAATCGGCGAAATCGAGTCATAAAACGCCAGTTGCCCCGCCCCGGTGAGTTCGGCAATCCGCCGGCTCAGCGCGTCGGAAGTCAACGGCCCGCTCGCCACAATCGTGAGCACATCCCCGCTCAGATCCAGCTTCGTCACTTCCTCCCGAATCACCCTGATCCGCAGTTCCGCCGCTATCGCCTCCGCAATCTTCTTGGAAAACTCCACCCGGTCCACTGCCAGCGCATGTCCCGCCGGAACCGCCGTCGCATCCGCCAGTGCAAGCAGCCGGCTCCCTGCCCGCCGCATCTCCTGCTTCAGCAGCCACGGCGCGGTATTCGGGCTCTCGCTCTTCAGGCTGTTGCTGCACACCAGCTCCCCAAACTCCGTCGTCTCATGCGCCGGGGTCAATATCTTCTCCCCATCCACCTCCCGCCGCATCTCATACAACTCAACCTCGCAGCCCATCGCTGCCGCCGTCAGTGCCGCCTCCGGCCCCGCCAGCCCACCGCCAATCACTCGCACCTTCCGCACACCGCTCAAGAACAACTCCTATTCAATCCTGCCGCACACTCGGCACACTCATCTGCTTGAGGCTAGAGGGAAAAAAGCTGGCTATGTGAACCCATACGTACCAGCCGCAGAGTGCATTCATCTGGCAATTTATAGATGAGCAACAAATCTGGCTTCAGATGACATTCTCTGTGGCCCTTCCAGTTCCCACCCAGCACATGATCCCGAAATCTGGCAGGCAATGGAGCGTCCATCGCCAGCAACTCTGTTACCTCGGCGAACAGGCCCTCAATGTCTTGATGGCGCGGGGTCGCCTGGACTCGCCTGTAGTCGCGCTTGAAAGCAGAAGTGAACTCAATCTTCCGCATGCAAAAGTGCCATCATTTCTTGAACATTGGCAGCCCTGGTAACCTCACCGCGCTCACCGGCCTCAATGGCTTCGGCGGTGGCTCGGTTGGGAACTCGCAGCTCAAATGGCATCGCTTTTTCCGCCGCAATTCGGGTCAGCAAAATCCGTACAGCATCCGAGACGGTCAGCCCCATGCTGGCCAGTGCCTCAGCGGCTTGATCCTTCACGTCACCATCCACACGAATGTGCACCATGTTGCTCGCCATGAAAACACCTCATATATACATTGTATACTTCGCGCAGAAACCTCTTCAGGTTATGACACAGGGCCCTCCACCAACCCCGGCGCCCACTCTGCCAACGCCGCAATCGCATCCCCCGTCATCCGCACATTCCGCCACTCATCCAGGAAACTCGCCCCCAGCGCCCGGTAAAACTCCACCGCCGGCGTATTCCAGTCCAGCACCTCCCACTGCAACCGCGGACACCCCTTCTCCACAGCAATCGCAGCCACCTGCGCCAGCAGTGCCTTCCCTATCCCCAACCCTCGAAATTCCGGCTGCACAAACAAATCCTCCAGATACAGCCCCGGCCGCCCCAGCCACGTCGAATAGTTGAAAAAGTAGAACGCAAACCCCGCCGCGCGCCCGTCATGCTCGGCTATCAAACAATGGAAAAACGGCTCCGGCCCAAATCCGTCGCGCATCAGGTCGCCTTCCGTCGCCGTCACCGCATCCGGCTCCCGTTCATAGATAGCCAGTCCGCGAATCAACTCCAGGATCAGTGGCACATCGGCGGCCACAGCTTTCCGTAATATCGTTGCCATGCCTTCCATTCTATGGGAGTTAAACCTCCCAAGCCCTCCCCTGCCCCCTCCCCGGCAAGCCGAAAAGGTGTGACGCACAACACAATTCCCGCAGCCCGCCGGCACTGTACCATGGTTAGGTGGGCTATGCTGTCGCCAAGCTGCGCCGCCCCAGGGTCTGCCACCCGTTTGCGGTCCATACCGCCAGTTGGATTCAGCCCTTGAACCGGAGGCACCTTTGGCGTTAACGTGGTCATGCTGCCGATAAGCTCGCCGTCAGGTGCTTCAACTCACTCCGGCACAGCAACTCGGCTACCGTTTCCGGGTTCATCCCTGTGCCAACCACTCGTGGGGAAGGCCTGACATCGACTTTTGCACCACGCGATTCTTGCGATCTCAAGTTTGTAAGGAGAAGAAACATGAAGTTCAAAGTATTGCTCACGCTCGCCGCGGCCGCTCTGTTCACCGTGGCCGGCATGGCCCAGGATGCAGCGCCGGTCGGCAAAGTCCATGGCCGCGTTACCGACCCCACCGGTGTGCCGAAGACCCAGGGCACCGTAAGCCTCTCCTCCGACAGCGGACGCACTCTCAAGTACAGCTTCCCCGTCTCCGCCACTGGTGATTTCACTGGCTCTGGCATCACCCCCGGAACCTACTCCATCATCTTCCGCCTCCCTGACACCGCCGAGGGCAAGTTCATCGACCTCATCGACAACGTCAAGATTGTCGCCGCGCAGGACACCCTGCAGGACGTCGACATGAGCCGCAAGGAGTACATCGAAAAAATGACTCCCGAGCAGCAGAAGCAGGTCGAGGAGTTCAAGAAGAAGAACGCCGAAATCATGAAGGGCAACGCAGTTATCAAGCAGCTCAACGCTGACCTGCTCCAGGCCCGCCAGGACAACAAGGACAAAAAGTACGACGAAGCCGAGCAGCTCATGCTCAAAGACACCCAGATGCGTCCCGATGGCGTTCTCCTCTGGTACGAACTCGGCGGCGCGCAGCTTGGCCTCAAGAAGCACGACGAAGCCATCCTCACCTACAAAAAGGTCCTCGAGCTCGACGCCGCTTCCAAGAAGCCCAACATCGACCTCCAGGGCGGCGCACACGCCGGCCTCGGCGAAGCACTTGCCCGTGACGGCAAGGCCGACGACGTAGCCGCGGCTGTTGCCGAATACGATGAGGCCGCCAAGGTCAACCCGACCCGCGCCGCTTTCTACCTCACCAACGAGGCCGTCGTCTTCCAGAACACCAACAACACTGACGCACAGTCCATCGCGTCCGACAAGGCCATCGCCGCCGATCCCAAGAACCCGCTGCCTTACTACCTCAAGGGCCAGTCCCTCGTCGGCAAGGTCACGCAGGATCCCAAGACCAAGGCCTGGGTACTCCCCGCCGGCCTCGCCGATGCCTACAACACCTACCTCAAGCTGGCCCCGACCGGCCCCTACGCCGCCGAAATCACCAGCATCATGGCCGAGCTCACCAAGCCCGTCCAGACCACCTTCAAGGCCACCAAGAAGTAACCCGCCCTCAACCGGAATCCAGCGGCCGCTCCCAACCGGGGGCGGCCGTTCCGCTTTCACCCGCCAACATCACCCCAACCCGGCATCTTCCCCATACCCGCGCCTTTCAGGGCTAAAATCGTCAAGGTATGCGAAACCCGCTTTTGAGCTACGATGAGGCCGCCGAGCAGGTGAACCGGTTTGTGCTCGCCCTCGCCACTGGCACTGAGATTCCCGCAGCCCTCGGCCAGCCTCCATCGCCCGCGGCCCCTCCCACTTCGCGAATCTCTGAGCTCCTCCCCCTGGAATCCGCCTGCGGCCGCGTCCTCGCCACCCCCATCACCGCCGACCGCGACCAGCCCGCTTTCCCCCGCTCCACCCGCGACGGCTTCGCCTGCCGCGCTGCTGAGGCCAACACCCACGGCTGGCTCTTCCAGGCCGGGCTCGTTCGCGCCGGCCAACTCCCCGACCGCCCCCTCGCAACCGGGGAAATCCTCGAAATCATGACCGGCGCAACCCTGCCCGAAGGCGCAGACTGCGTCCTCATGCTGGAGCACGTTGAGCACGGCGACGGCTTTGTCCGCCAGCTTGTCGGTCGCACCATCGCCCCCGGCGACAACTTCGTCCCCCGCGGCGCAGAGTGCCGCGTCGGCGACACCCTCGTGCCCGCCGGCGTTCGCCTCACACCAGCCCAAATCGCCGTCGCCGCCCAATGCGGTTACCGCGAACTCGCCGTCCACCCCCGACCCCGCGTCGCCATCCTCTCCAGCGGCGACGAACTCGTCCCCCACGACCAGGTGCCCGGCCCCGGCCAAATCCGTAACTCCAACACCCCCATGCTCGCCGCCATGGTCGCCGCCGCCGGAGCCGTGCCAGTCCCCATGGCCATCGTGCACGACACCCCCGACGCCCTCGACTCCGCCATCCGCGCCGCCCTTGAACCCGCCGCCCGTATCGATCTGCTCCTCATCACCGGCGGAATCTCCGTCGGAAAATTCGACCTCGTCGCCCCCGCGCTCACCCGCTGCGGCGCTCGCTTCTTCTTCGGTGGCGTCGCCATCCAGCCCGGCAAACCCGTCGCCTTCGGCAGCCTCACCCGCACCGCCCAGCCCGGCTCCGCCCCCGGCCCGCTCCCATTCTTCGCGCTCCCCGGCAACCCCATCTCCAGCGCCGTCACCTTTCAGCTCTTTGCCCTGCCCCTGCTCACTGCACTCGCTGAGGACACCGCCATCCAGCCCCGTTTTGCCCGCGCCCGCCTCATCGGCACATGGAAAGGCAAATCCGGCCTCATGCGCTTCCTCCCCGCCTGGTGCGACTTCCAACCCCACCCCACCGTCCAGCTCATCCCCTGGCAGGGCTCCGGAGACCTCGCCGCCTTCGCCGCCTCCAACTGCTACCTCGTCGTTCCCGCCGATAAAGACACTCTCGAAGACGCCAAATCCGTCACCATCCTGCTCCGCTAGTCCTCGCCAGTCCAGCGCGTCAATCCCGGCGGCGCGTATCCCGCATCCTCCGCATCCAGCACCAGCACCCAGTCCGGACCATTCGGCGGCGTCCGAAATTCAGCTTTCGGGCTCGACTCAAAGCTCCCAATCCGGCTGCCTACCCCGCTCCTGGGGTCGTACCACCACGCCTGAAATCGCCTTCCCCGCAGCTTGCGCAGGTCAACCGTCACATTCTGGTCCTCGCGCGGAACATACACAAACGCATAACTCCCCTCTCGGTCGCGAATTGCCTGCATATGGCTCCCACCTTGTCCCGGGTCTCCCACAATCAGGCTCTGATCCGGCGTTCGGCGGAAAAACGGCCGCGACTCCACCAGTTCCCGCAGAAACCTCATCTGCCTCCCGCCCGGTCGATTCAGCGCATCCACCCAATCCCGGTCGGCCCACAGCAGCGGTTCGTTCCGCGGCCCGAAAAACCCCCAAACCGAGTTGTGCCCGTATGTCACTCCGCACGCCCCCGCAAACACGCTCCGGTACACCTGCTTCCTCACATCCAAATCCCGAAAAAATCCCGTCGCAGGATCCCACTTCGGCCACTGGTTATAGGCCGTGTCCTCGTAGTTCGGCTCCAGATCCAGCGTCGGCTTGGCCGGGGTCTTGGCGTAATCCCGCGCGACCCATTCCCACACCGGAACATCATGCCCCCCGCCATGTCCGCTCTGCATTCCATTCACCGTCAGCCACGGCTCTTCATGCAAATACAGCGAAGACGATTCCGACCCTCCCTGCGGGTGATACACAATCAATGGTTTCCGTCCCCCACCCTGCTCAATGCCGGCCGCAACCTCCCGCCAAATCGGTGTCCAGTCCGCATCCGCCGCAAAACCCGCCTGCTTCGCCAGGTTCTGCAGATAGTCGTTGTGCATCCCGGCCAACCGCGCTGGCCTGTCCCCACCCAGCATCCACACCACATTCGTGTGCCCCTTCAGCCGGCTCGCAAGATATCGCGCAAACTCATGAGCATCGGCCAGGTTATCCATCCGGAAAAGTCGCGGTCCCGTACCCCACGGCGCAGTCAGCTTGTCGCCCCATATTGGCACCAGTGCCACATACAGCCCGCGGCTTTCCGCCTCATCCACCAGTTCCACAATTCGGTCAAAATAAGCCGGATTTGGCTGCTTCGGGTCGTTCTCAATCAACGGCTTCAATCCCAGTGCACTCGGCGCAGACACGCCGTCAAACTCGCTCAGCACCACCGTCTGAATCACAGTGAAACCCTGCTCAGACCGGGTCCGCAAATAGTAGCTGGCTTCATCCCGGGTCGTGTGGTGAATCAGCTCCCAGGCCGTATCCCCCAGCCAGAAGAACGGCTTCCCCTCATCCGTCTCCAGAGAGTGTCCATCCGCGTGCACACGCAGGGCAGGCAAATGGTGCTTTCCCCCCTCCACTCCCTGCGCAAAAGCAGCCGTAGGAATCACCGAGGCAAGCAAAACACCCAAAAGCAAACCCCTCAAACACCAACCGGCTTGTGCCATAGACCTACTCCTTGCTTTCTACCCCGTTCTTGCCCCGCTTCCTCAATGCCCACACCGCAATCGCCGCAAAAACCAGCGTCAGCCCCGTCAGGAACAGCACCAGGTGGTGGTGCACCACATCGCCCACCACGCCCACCGCGCCCGGCCCCAGCTTCAGCACCAGCAGCGACAGAATCAGCCACCGAATCAGCCTTCCCAGGAACACCGCCAGCATATAGGGCGCTACCCGCATCTCAAACACACCGGCGGCAAACACAAATGCCTTCCACGGCGTCGGCGGCGGCAGCATGCTCGGAACCAGCACCGCCAGAAACTCCTGCTTCTCAAACCGCAACTGCATCGCCTCAAACCGCTTCCGGTCCACCCGCTTCAGCAGAAACAGCTCCCCCCCGGCCCGCCCCAGCCCATACGGAACCAGCCCGCCAATCGCCGACCCCGCCGCACCCATCAGGCAATACACCCAGAAATGCCCCTGGTCCGACCAAACATATCCGGCCAGAATCAAGTCCATCGGCACCGGCAGGCTCGACGAGTCCAGCAGCGCCACCAGCCCCACTCCCCAAAATCCGAGTTTGGCCAGCGCCGGCAGCAGAACCAGCTTCCAGCGGTCCATCAACAGGGCAAAAAAATGCTTCAATCACAGCTCCACACGCGGCCGGATAGGAATGGCCAGCGGATTCCCGCCCAGCCCAACCACTGACTTTTTCCCGCGAATTTCCTCAAACCGAAGCCCAAAATGCGGCTTCCACCGTCCAACTGGACAGTGTTCATTCTATGCTGGCCCGCCTGCCCGCGAAATCCCGCTTCCCTGTGGCCTCCCCAACCCTGCGGATGAGAGAATAAGCTGTATCCGAACGGACCCAAACAACAGCAGGGCCAGTGCCGAATCCAAACTTCGGCCCACCGCAGCCCCGCAGCAGGAACCCTGATTCACAAATGCCTCTCTTCGAATCTCCAACCGAACCCCAGCGGCCAGACGAACCCGGCAAGGAAGCCGAGACCTCGCAGCAGCGCCCCACTGCCTCCTCCGGCACCAGCCGCTGGACCGACTACAGCACCTGGGAACTCCTCGAAAAAATCAGCGAGTACGAAGACGAGCGCCGCCGCCAGCGCATCCGCGAAGGCATCTGGATCTCCATCATCCTCCACATGATCCTCTTCAGCGGCATGACCTGGATCCCCCGATACATCCTCCACTCCCCCCAGGTCATCGACCCCTTCGACGCCATCAACAAGCGCAAGGACCTCACCTACCTCGACCAGCTCCCCGACGCCCTGCGCCAAATCCAAAAGCCCAAGCCGGCCCCCGTCAAGCCCAACCAGCAGGTCATCGACAAAAAGACGATGGACCAGATGAAGGCCGACCAGGCCCTCAAACAACTGGAAAAGCCCACGCCTCCCCCCGAGGAGCCCAAGCCCGAGCCCACCCCGGCGCCCGTCACCCCGCCGCCCCCGGCCACCACCGCGCCCCCCCAGCCGCAGCCCCAGCTCGCCTTTGAGCAGCCGCGCCCCGCCCCCGTCCCCGCCAAGCCCAACTTCAGCCTCAACCAGGGATCCTCCAACGACCGCCTCCTCCAGGCCATGCGCGACGCCGCCCACAACCAGAACAGCGGCAACGCCAGCGGCGGCAACCTCCGCCAGCATCCCTCCGCCGCCGGCGGGGCTGAAATCCTCACCGACACCCAGGGCATCGACTTCGGCCCCTGGCTCCAGAAAGTCGTCCGCGAAACCTACCGCACCTGGGACCCCCTCATCCCCGAGGAAGTCAACCCGCCCATCAGCAAGCGCGGCCAGGTCGAAATCGTCTTCACCGTCCTCCCCAACGGACGCCTCCAACCTGGCGGCATGACCGAAACCGGCCGCTCCGGCGATGTCGCCCTTGACCGCGCCGCCTGGGGTGCCATCACCTCCGCCGACTACCCACCCCTCCCCCGCGACTTCCACGGCCCCTACATCCAGCTACGCTTCCGATTCCAATACAACACCGGCGATTAGAGCCTGCCCACTGCCCAATTCCCCCGCAGGCATCACCGCACACCCAACCCCTTTTCCTGTACACTTCTTTCGTTCCTCAAGGAGTCGATTATGTCCCATGTATCCGTAAAAACCGTTTTAGCTGGTGCTATGGCCGCCGTGCTGGCCCTCTGTGCCCCCCTCGCCCTGAACGCTCAGGCCGACAAGGCCCACGCCCTGCTCGACAAGGTCAAGGCCGTCAACGGCCTCACTGGCGCAGACGCATGGCACATCAAGGCCAACTACACCCTCTACGACCCCGCCAAGGGAATCGTCACCTCCCAGGGAACCCTCGAAGAGTGGTCCACCGGCCCCTGGAACTACCACCGCATCTATACCGAAAAGAAGATCTCCGCCGAAGAGTGGAGCGCCGGACACGGCAAGATGTTCAAGTCCAAGGAGCCCAAGCTCGACCTCCTCTCCCTCGACAAGAACGTCGCCCAGCCCCTCACCAACCCCCTCGCCCTCGCCGCCAACTTCAAGCCCGGCGTAGATCTCCAGGGCGTTGCCGGCAACTTCAACGGCGAAGTCCTCAACTGCCTCAGCGCCGCTGACCCCGCCGCAGCAGCCAAGGGACTCAACCCCGACCTCCTCTTCGAGCGCTATTGCTTCGACGTCAAGGACTCCACCCTCCGCTACACCACCACCAGCACCACCATGACCAGCTTCTCTGAGTTCAAGCCCCTCGGCACCCACCAGGTCGCAACCAAGGTCGAGGTCAAGCCCTACAACAAGCTCGGCGCCCAGCTTGAAATCACCCTCCTCGAGCCCCTCCCGGCCGGCAGCGATGCTCTTGTCGCCCCCGCAGCCAAGGGCACGGCTCCCATGGCCTGGCCCCACCAGCCAGGCGACGACCCGCTTGTCCCCGTCAAAATAACCGCCTGCGACTACTCCATGGCAGCCCGCGATGCCCACGAACTCGGTGCCGTCATGATTCCCGTCGTCATCCAGAAGAACGGCAGCGTCAAGAGCAACGGCATGCCCATGGGCCCGTGGCATCTTTCTTCGGCAGCCAGCGACTGCATCGGAAGCTGGAAGTTCCAGCCCTTCCTTCTCGACGGCCAGCCCACTGACACCTCCGACATCCTCATCTACACCTTCGACATGAAGCCCTTTGACGGCAAAATCGGCATCGCATCCCAAACCCCTGCCCCGCCCGCCAAATAAGCTTCCATCACTCCAACTCTCCACCGGCCCCACGGGAATCCCTCCCCTGGGGCCTTTTCCTTGCCCGCCGGTCCCTCAGCTCCCCCTCAAAAAAATCCGCACTTCCCGCTTGACCCTTACGTTACGTCATGCCCCACACTTCCTTTAGTCAAGGAAATCCACCCATGCTCCGTATCCAGCAATTCGCAAAACTCGCCAACGTCACCGTGCGAACCCTGCACCACTACGACCGCCTCGGCCTCTTCCCCGCCCAGCACCGCTCCCCCAGCGGCTACCGCCTCTACCGCCTCGAAGACCTCGCCCAACTCGAGCGCATCCTCGTCCTCCGCTACCTCGGCATTCCCCTCAAAGAAATCGCCGCCCTCCTCACCCACCCCTCCAGCGCGCACCAACCTTCCCTCGCCGAAACCCTCGACCGCCAAACCACAGTCCTCCAGGAGCGCCGCAACGGCATCAACCGCGTCCTCACCGCCATCGCAAACGCCCGGCAACACCTCAACCAGCAACACCAACCGGACTGGGAACTCTATCAATCCATCCTCAAGGAGATTAACATGCAGGAAAATCAGGACTGGACCGCCAAGTACTACTCCCCCGAAGCCAAAGAGGCCATCGAACAGCACCAGCAGCAATGGTCGCCCGACATGCAGGCCAGGGTCACCGCCGACTGGCAGCAGATCTACGCCGACGTCCAAAGCGCCCTCGATCGCGGCGTTGAGCCCACTAGCCCCGAAGGTCAGGCACTCGCAGACCGCTGGATGGCCCTCGTCGGCGGCTTTACCCGCGGCAACCCCCAGGTTCTCGATGGCCTCAACAAACTCTACGCCGACCGTGCCAACTGGCCAGCCGACAAAGTCAAACCGGAAATCCAGCAGAACATGCCCAAACCCGAGTACATGGCCTTCGTCCGCGCCGCCCGGCAAAAGTAGCCGAACTCCCCCCCGTGGGCTTTCCTCCCCTGCCGCGCGTTCCCGCATCCCCCGCTGGAACTCGCGGCTCCCCTCCCCTCCCCCGCCTCCATTCTTTCTGCATCACTCCCAGCCGAATGTCTTAAAATGAGTCCGTTGGGACGAATTTGCCGTCCGCAGTTTCCGCAGAACCAGCGCGCCTCCCAAGCTGCCTCCGCTGAACCTCGCCCATGCGCAACTTCCATCCTTGGCTCTCCGTGGTTTACCGTTGAACAGCATTTTCTGCCCAGAAAGGCACCCGCGATGAATAGCTTCAGCAGCCGCTCCACCCTCACCTCCGGCGGCAAACAATACACCTACTTCAGCCTCCCCGCGCTCGCCGAAAAGGGCTTTGACCTCGCCCGGCTGCCCTTCAGCCTCAAGATCCTCCTCGAAAACCTCCTCCGCCGCGAAGACGGCCTCAACGTCACCGCCGACGACATCGAATTCCTCGCCAACTGGCGCGCCTCCGACGAGCCCAACCGCGAAATCGCCTACATGCCCGCCCGCGTCCTCATGCAGGACTTCACCGGCGTCCCCGCCGTCGTCGATCTCGGCGCCATGCGCGATGCCGTCAAGGCTCTCGGCGGCAACCCCGAGCGCGTCAACCCACTCATCCCCGCCGAGCTCGTCATCGACCACTCCGTTCAGGTCGATGAGTTCGGCTCCCCCAAGGCCTACGACGCCAACTCGCTCCTCGAGTTCCAGCGCAATCGCGAGCGCTACGCCTTCCTCAAATGGGGCCAGACCGCCTTCCGCAACTTCTCCGCAGTCCCCCCGGGCATGGGTATCTGCCACCAGGTCAACCTCGAATACCTCGCCCGCGTCGTCTTCACCAACGACTCCACCGGGGAGACCATCGCATACCCCGATACCCTCGTCGGCACTGACTCCCACACCACCATGATCAACGGACTCGGCGTCCTCGGTTGGGGCGTCGGCGGCATTGAGGCTGAGGCCGCCATGCTCGGCCAGCCCGTCTCCATGCTCATCCCCCAGGTCGTCGGCTTCAAACTCACCGGCAAGCTCCGCGAAGGCGCAACCGCCACCGACCTCGTCCTCACCGTTACCGAAGCCCTCCGCAAGCTCGGCGTCGTCGGCAAGTTCGTCGAGTTCTACGGCCCCGGCATCGCCGACCTCGCCCTTGCCGACCGCGCCACCATCGCCAACATGGCTCCCGAGTACGGCGCAACCTGCGGCATCTTCCCCGTCGATGCGGAAACCCTCCGCTACCTCCGCCTCTCCGGCCGTTCCGAAGAGCAAATCGCCCTCGTCCAGGCCTACTACCAGGCCCAGGGCCTCTTCCACACCGGCGACTCGCCTGAGGCCGTCTACACCCAGACCCTCGAACTCGATCTCGCCACCGTGCAGCCCTCCGTCGCCGGTCCCAAGCGTCCCCAGGACCGCGTCCTGCTCACCAACGTCGGCGCCAGCTTCCAAAAGCAGCTCCCCTCGCTCCTCGGCCCCACCGCCAAGCCCCTCGGCGAGCGCACCGCCTCCGCCTGGTCCCCGGCCACCGCCGTTGTCGATGAAGAACTCGTCCCCGGCCACGCCCATGCCGACACCGTCAAGGCCCGCTTCGGCGTCAACCCTGACACCTACCTCGACCACGGCTCCGTCGTGATCGCCGCCATCACCAGTTGCACCAACACCTCCAACCCCTCGGTCATGATCGCCGCCGGCATCCTCGCCAAAAAGGCCGTCGAAAAGGGTCTCACCGTTCCACCCTGGGTCAAGACCTCCCTCGCTCCCGGCTCTCGCGTCGTCACCGACTACTACCAGAAGGCTGGCCTGCTCCCCTACCTCGAAAAACTCCGCTTTGACGTTGTCGGCTACGGCTGCACCACCTGCATCGGCAACTCCGGCCCCCTGCCCGCCGATGTCTCCGAATCCATCAACGAGCACGGCCTCGTCGCCGTCAGCGTCCTCTCCGGCAACCGAAACTTCGAGGGCCGCGTCAACGTTGACGTCCGCGCCAACTACCTCATGAGCCCCCCGCTCGTCGTCGCCTACGCCATCGCCGGCCGCATCGACCACGATTTTGATTCCACCCCTCTCGGTCTGGATCAAAACGGCGGAGCCGTCTATCTCAAGGACATCTGGCCCACCCAGGCTGAAGTTGCCGCCGCCATCGAACTCGGCGTCACCCGCGAGGGCTTCACCCGCGAGTACGCCACCGTCACCCTCGGCGATGCCAACTGGCAGGGCCTCAAGTTCCCCCTCGGCGACACCTACCAGTGGGAACCGGACTCCACCTACATCCGCCAGGCGCCCTACTTTGACGGCCTCACCATGACCCCCGCGCCCGTTCAGGACATCCTCAACGCCCGCGTCCTCGCCGTCCTCGGCGACTCCGTCACCACCGACCACATCTCCCCCGCCGGCAACATCAAGGCCAACGGCCCCGCCGGCAAATACCTCGCCGACCACGGCGTCAAGCCGGCAGACTTCAACAGCTACGGCTCCCGCCGCGGCAACCACGAGGTCATGGTCCGCGGCACCTTCGCCAACGTCCGCCTCCGCAACAAGCTCGCCCCCGGCACCGAAGGCGGCGTCACGCGCCTCCTCCCTGAGGGCACCGGCATGTCCATTTACGACGCCAGCGTCATCTACGCTGAGCGCAAAACCCCGCTCGTCATCCTCGCCGGCAAGGAATACGGCTCCGGCTCCAGCCGCGACTGGGCCGCCAAGGGCCCCAACCTCCTCGGCGTCCGCGCCGTCATCGCCGAAAGCTTCGAGCGCATCCACCGCTCCAACCTCGTCGGCATGGGCATCCTCCCGCTTCAGTTTGAAGACGTCGCAACCGTCGAGTCCCTCGGCCTCACCGGCGAGGAAGTCTACAGCTTCGCCGGCCTCAAAGCCATGCTCGACAGCAAATTCGCCGGCGGCAAAACCCTCACCGTCACCGCCACCGCCGCCGATGGCTCCGTCAAACACATCCCTGCCCGCGTCCGCATCGACACCCCACAGGAAATCGCCTACTACGAAAACGGCGGCATCCTCCAATACGTCCTCCGCCAACTCGCCAGCAACTAACCCCCAGCACACCCACAAAGAAGCGGGGCGCAACCAGCGCCCCCAGGCTGCTGAAAAACTCCAATAAGGGGATGTTTTGTGAAGGGGCACGACTTCAGTCGTGCCGATAAGTCCAGTTAAATCAACGGGGCTTTAGCCCCTGAGGGATGTCTTTTCCCCTCGATTCCGCCAAAAGACTGCCTTTTTCAGCAGCCTGGCCCCGTTCCTTTTTCCCCGGCATTCGAAATCGCATCAAACCCCACGCGGGCGTAAACTTCGCCCATGCGCCCCCTCGCCGCCATCCTGTTTCTTGCTGCGGCACTCGCTCTGCCCGCACAACCCCGCCACCACCCAGTCGTCTTCGAGGCAACAGTCACCCGCATCGACACCTGGGGCCCCATCAAAATCTCCTGCGGCATCGCCATCGTCTACCGCCTCGCCGAATACTCCGTCACCCATTCGATCAAAGGTCGGCTCCATCCCGGCGACCCAATCACCGTGGAACACCTCGCCTGCAACGGCGACGAACTCGACCACCTGAAACCCGGAGACCACGTCCTCATCAACGCCCAGCGGCTCAACCACCCGGACCTGCGGAACTGGAACTCCGATTCGCGCTGGCGACAGGTACAACCGCCCCCCACCTCAAACGGCACAATCGCAATTCCGGAAAGCAACACCGTTCCCGTCAACTACTTCTCCGACAAGCCTCCTCAAATACTCCCCGCCAGCCACTGAACCGAAAACGGTATTACAATAAAAAATGAGTAATACCGGAGGGCATTGCAATGGAAACGACACTCACCAGCAAGGGCCAGGCCACCATCCCAAAGCACATTCGCGACTCTTTCGGCCTCAAACCCGGCTCCCGACTCAGATTCGATCTCAATGCCGCCGGGGAACTTGTCATGATTCCAGCCGACCCGGAATCTCAAAGAGCGGTCCTCAACCGAGCCAAAAACTTCGAAATCGCACTTCAGGCTCTGCGCGACCGATTCGAACCACTCGCGGGGACAACGGATGAGGTGATGGAAATCCTCCGCGGCGAAGGCTGATGATATTCGTTGATTCCAATATTCTGCTCGACATATGGGCACCAGATCCGGTCTGGGCACCGTGGTCGCAAACTATGCTTCGCCGAATGGCAGTCCAGGATCAGTTGGTCATCAATCCCATCATTTATGCCGAAATCTCGATTCAATACTCCGTACAGTTCGTAGTGGACACATTGCTTAAGGAAATGGGAATTTTGGTACTCGACCTGCCAAACGATGCCTCCTTCATGGCAGGCAAGGCATTTCGCCAATACCGCAAACAGGGCGGACCCCGCACAAACGTCCTCCCCGACTTCTTCATCGGTGCCCACGCAGCAGTCCTCGGCGCCACTCTGCTCACCCGCGACACCCGCCGCTACAGCACCTACTTCCCAAGCATCCCCCTGATCACGCCCTGAAAAAACGCTCCGGCACGAAGTTCGAACCACCCAGCAACCACCGGCCTCCCGGCTCCGGTCCTCCCGATTCCCTCCCCCCAACACCACCAATCGCGGTATAAAGAAGACATGACAGTCGAAGAGGTCAAACAGCGGACAACCCCCGTCTTCCAGGAGTTTGGCGTGCTCCACGCGGCCATCTTCGGCAGCGTCGCGCGAGGAGAAGACCATCCCGGCAGTGATGTGGACCTGCTCGTTCGCCTCGGCCGTCCCACAGGCATGGTCGCCTATATGCGCCTGGTGGAACGCCTCGAGCACTCCCTCGGACGCAAAGTCGACCTCGTCACCGAGCAAAGCCTCAATCCCCGCATCAAGCCGTTCGTCCTCAAGGACCTTGAAGATATCTATGAAGGATGACGGCGTTTATCTCGAACAAATCCTGGATTGCATCGGGAAAATCCGCGAATTCACCGCAGGAATGGACCTCGCGGCCTTCTTGCTGGACCGCAAGACCCAAAGTGCCGTTATTCTGCAACTGGCGCTGATAGGTGAGCTTGCCAAGCGTGTTTCGCCGGCTGCAAAAACATCCATCGATGTTCCGTGGAAGGAAATCGCAGGGTTCCGCGACCGTGCAATCCACGACTACTTCCAGATTGACTTGCGCATTGCCTGGGACACCATCGCCCTTGACCTGCCAGAGTTGGACAGTGCACTCCGCACCTATCTCAACTCACGGAAGCAGTAAGGCAAATCTCCCCCCCATCACACCCTCAAAAACACCTTCCTCCGGTACATCCAGTACAGCACCCCCCACTCCACCCCCAGCGTCAGCGCTCCAATCGTGAACGGCTCCACCGCCGTCCCCAGCCCATTCAGCACACCCATCCACAAATGAATCCGCAGGCTCGACTGGATAAAGTCGATCGTCAGGTGCGCCATCAGGTACGCCGCAATCGAGTTCATCCCCACCACCATCAGCGGAAACACCAGCCGTGCCCGCAACGGACTCCGCATCCACCAGTTAAACCCCGCCAGAAACAGGAAGCACACACCGCCTGAGAACAGCGTCCAGCTCGGCGTCCATATGCGCTTCACAATCGGGCAAACCCCCGTCACATGCAGCAGGCCGCCCACCGCAATCAGCACCACCGCAGCCGCCACGTAGCGGCGTATCGGCCGCTCGTCGGAATCCCGTGACCACTGCCCCGCCACCAGCCCCAGCAGCATCGTCCCCAGCGTCGGAATGAAGCTCAGCGTCAGGTACCCGCCCCCGTTGTACAGGAACCGCGAAGGCCGCGGCAGCAAATTCAAAAACCACACATCAAACGCCTGCCCCAGGTTCGCATTCTTGTTCCAGTGCGCCGCAAACCCCGTAAACAGATGCCCCTTCCAATCCTCCGGAACCCCCACCGCAGCCCAGTCAAACCCCGGTCCTGCGGCCGGATACAGAGCCCACGCCAGCCAGTACGCAAACAGAATCCCGCCCAGCGCCACATACTGCCAGCGCGGCCGTGCAAACGCCAGCAGAAACGCAAACGTATACCCCAGCCCAATCTGCGTCAGCGTATCCTCAAACGTGAAATTTGTCATCGGCGAGTACAGCGACCGCAAAAAGAACCCCAGCCCAATCAGCACCAGCGACCGCCACATCGTATGCAGCAGCATATGCCGGAAGCTCTCATGCTTCCGCTTCCGCGCCGCAATCGAGTACGGCAGCGCCACCCCGGCCAGGAACGTGAACCCCGGCTGTATCGTGTCGTGCAGGTGCATCCCCGTCCACTCCACGTGGCTCTGCTGCGTCGCCAGAAAGCTCCACACCCCGCTCCCCGGCAGCGCTCGGGAAACCTCCCCAAAACTCAGCACCTCGCCCATCATCAGCAACATCACCAGCCCGCGATACGCATCCACAGCACTGTTGCGGATGGGCAAAGTAACAGAATCAGACATTCGAAACTCCTTTGAGTTGGCTCCGTGGGGGAACCAGAGGATTGTGCCAGTCCCGCCCGTACCGCCGTCAAGCTGAAAACGTTGCACAATGCGGGGATGCCCTCGCCGACCTCGCCCCGTGCTATCGTAAGGGGTTGGCCCTCGATGCAAATGGCCCCTGTTTCCGGCCTTTCTGCATACAAATCCCGGCCAGAACTGACCCCATGCCGCACGAACTTCCCAAAACCTACGATCCCACCGCCATTGAAGACCACTGGGCCGAATACTGGGTCCGCGAGCAGCTCTTTCACCAGCCATCCGCCCAATCCACGGATCCAGGCTCGGAGCCTGCCGAAGGCGATTCCCTGGCCGGGCAGGCCTTCACCATCCTGCTGCCCCCGCCCAACGTCACCGGCCGCCTCCACATGGGACACATGCTCAACCAGACTGAGATGGACATCCTCTCCCGGTGGCACCGCATGTCTGGCCAGCCCACCCTCTGGCTCCCCGGCACCGACCACGCCGGCATCGCCACCCAGATGATGGTCGAGCGCCAACTCGCCGCTGAAGGCACCACCCGCCAGCAGCTCGGCCGCGACGCCTTCCTCTCCCGTGTCTGGGACTGGAAAAAACTCTACGGCGGCGCAATCCTCGACCAGATGAAGCGCCTCGGCGCCTCCGTCGACTGGGGCCGCGAATACTTCACCATGGACGAAAACCTCTCCGTTGCCGTCCGCGAAGCCTTCGTCCGCCTCTATCACCAGGGACTCATCTACCGCGGCGCATACATCGTCAACTGGTGCCCCCGCTGCCAAACCGCCATCAGCGACCTCGAAGTCGTCCACGAAGAGCAGAACGGCAAGCTCTGGGAAATCCGCTACCCCGTCACCGGCTCGCCCACCGAATCGCTCACAATCGCCACCACCCGACCCGAAACCATGCTCGGCGACGTCGCCGTGGCCATCCACCCCGAAGACGAGCGTTACCTCCACCTCCACGGCAAAAAGCTCCAGTTGCCCCTCGTCGGCCGCGAAATCCCCATCATCCTCGACGAGTGGGTCAGCCGCGACTTCGGCACCGGCGCCGTCAAGGTCACCCCTGCCCACGACCCCAACGACTTCGCCCTCGGCCAGCGCCACAACCTCCCCTCCATCAACATCATGGACGACGAGGGCAAAATCAACGCCGCCGGCGGCAAGTACCAGGGCCAGGACCGCTACGTCGCCCGCAAGCGCATCCTTGAGGACCTCGAAGCCCTCGAACTCCTCGGCACCATCCGCGACCACAAAAACGCCGTCGGCCAGTGCGACCGCTGCAAAACCGTCGTCGAGCCGCGCCTCTCCACCCAGTGGTTCCTCAAAATTCAGCCCCTCGCCGACAGGGCCATCGCCGCCGTCGAGGAAGGACACATCCGCTTCACCCCCGACCAGTACAAAAAGACCTACCTCAACTGGATGACCAACATCCACGACTGGTGCCTCTCCCGTCAGCTCTGGTGGGGCCATCGCATCCCCGCCTGGTTCTGTGCCGACTGCCTCAAAATCACCGTCCCCAAGCCCGGCTCATCATCTACCCCAGTCTCTGACCCCGCCGCCTGCTCCCACTGCGGCTCCGCCCAGCTCACCCAGGAAACCGACGTCCTCGATACCTGGTTCTCCTCCGGCCTGCTGCCCGTCTCCGTCTTCGGCTGGCCCAACCCCACCGCCGACTTCCACACCTTCTACCCCACCAGCCTCCTCGTCACCGGCTTTGACATCCTCTTCTTCTGGGTCGCCCGCATGATCATGCTGGGCTGCTGGTTCTCGAAAGACGTTCCCCTTCCCGACGGCTCCGCCCGTCCACTCGCAGAGACCGTCCCATTCCGCGAGGTCTACATCCACGCCCTCGTCCGCGACGCCAACCGCGAAAAAATGTCCAAAACCAAGGGCAACGTCATCGACCCCATCGAGATTGTCAAGCAGTACGGCACCGACGCCGTACGCTTCACCCTCGCCTCCATGGCATCGCCGGGCACCGACATCGCCTTCAACGTCGCCCGCACCGAAGGCTACCGTGCCTTCGCCAACAAAATCTGGAACGCCGCGCGCCTCGTCTTCATGAACATCGACCGCGCCGCCGAATCCGGCATTGCCATTGACACCGCCGCCCTCGGCGCCATGCCAACCGCCCCCGCCGACGCCCCCATCGAAGCCCGCTGGATTGTCGCCGAACTCCACAAAACCGCCGCCCTCGTCAACGAAGCCCTCACCAACTACCGCTTCGATGAGGCCGCCAGCTTCATCTACCAGTTCGTCTGGGGTGGCTTCTGCGACTGGTACCTTGAGTCCGTCAAGCTCCGCCTCGACTTCAGCGAAGCCGCCGACAAGGCCGCCACCACCGCCGCCCTCAACACCCTGGTTCAGGTCTTTGAGGCCCAGCTTCGCCTCCTCTCCCCGTTCATGCCCTTCCTCACCGAGGAAATCTGGCACGCCATCTACGACGGCAACCCGCCGGCCAAATCCATCGCCCTCACCGCCTACCCCGCCGCCGGCCAACCCAACGCCACCGCCCTTGCCGAGATGGAAGCCCTCCAGGGCCTCATCAGCGGCCTCCGCGCCCAGCGCAAAGAGCGCGGCGTCCCCGAAAAGGAAGCCGTCCCCGCGCAATTCGCCGGCTCCTCGGACCTCGCAGCCCTCTTCGCCGCCAATCTCGACCTCATCCGCTCCCTCGCCAGGGTTACCACGCTGGAACACCTTCCAGCCTCAGCCTTTGACGGCCGCGCCGGAGCGCGTAATGATGCTGCCTGGACCCTCGACGTCACCTACGAAAAGCAGATCGACGTCCCCGCCGAGCGCGACCGCCTCACCAAGGAAATCGCCCGGCTCGAAAAGGGCCTCGCCTCCGCCGACCGCCAGTTGGGCAACGATGCCTTCCTGGCCAAGGCCCCGTCCAACGTTGTAGAAGGGCTCAAGAAACAGCAGGCTGAAACCCGCCAGCTTCTCGACAAGGCTCAGGCCGCGCTGGCGGCACTCCCCCAGGAATAGGACGCAAGCACCATGGAATGGAAAAGCAGCCGTATGGACGCCCTGCTGGAGCAGGCCCTCATTGAAGACAAGGCACCGGGCGACACCACCACCAACCTCACCATCGACCCCGAACTGCGCGCCACCGCCACCATCCTCGCCCGCCAGGACATGATCGTCTGCGGCCTCGGCTGCGTTCCCCGCATCTTCGACATCTTCTCCAAACTCGACATTCACCCCTCCTCCAACAACCGCTTTGAGATCATCAGCCACTCCGAAATCTTCGACGGCGTCCGCGTCCACGACGGTCAGGTTCTCGCCGTCATCCGCCACAACGCCCGCTCCCTCCTCAGTTGCGAGCGCGTCATCCTCAACCTCATGCAGCACCTCAGCGGCATCTCCACCCTCACCCGCAAATACGTTGACCGCATCCAGGGCACCAGCGCCCACGTCCTTGACACCCGCAAAACCGTCCCCGGCCTCCGCGCCCTTGAGAAATACGCCGTCCTCTGCGGCGGCGGCACCAACCACCGCCTCGACCTCGCCGACGGCATCCTCATCAAAAACAACCACATCTCCCTCGGCGGCGGCATCCCCCAGGTCCTCACCAAGGCCCTCGCAAACCGCTTCCCCGGCAAGCGAATCCAAATCGAAGTCCGCAGCCTCCTCGAACTCGAGCAGGCCATCGAGTACGGCGCTGAAGCCATCCTCCTCGACAACATGAGCCCATCCCTCGTCGCCGACTGCGTCGCCCGTGTCAAGCTGGAAAGGCGATGGATTCCCACCGAAGCCTCCGGCGGCATCGTCCTCGAAAACATCCGCGACTACGCCGAAACCGGCGTCGAATTCATCTCCGTCGGCGCGCTCACCCACTCCGCCACCGCCGCTGACATCAGCATGCGCATCACGGCTGAGGGCCGCTAACCCCATGGACCGCGCCGCTCTGGAAAAAGCTCTGGGCGGCACTGTCTTTGCCGGGCGTCTCCACCACTTCACCACCATCGGCTCCACCAACACCCGCGCCCTCGAGCAGGCCCGCCTCGGCGCTCCCCACGGCAGCTACTACCTCGCCGATGAGCAAACCGCCGGCCGCGGACGCAGCAATCACCCCTGGCACTCTGCCTCCGGTGACGGCCTCTACCTCAGCGCACTCCTCCGCCTGCCACTCTCCGCCCAGCAGCTCGTCTGGATGCCCCTCCTCGCCGGCCTCGTCGCCCACAACGCCATCGCCGCCGTCACCAGCCTCCATCCCGACATCCGCTGGCCCAACGACCTCCTCATCCGCGACCGCAAAACCGGCGGCATCCTCGTCGAAGCCCTCGCCGAGCAGGATGGCCTCCGCCCCGTCGTCATGGGCGTCGGCATCAACCTCCACCAAACCAGCTTCCCCCCCGGCCTCGCCACCCCCGCCACCTCGCTCGACCGCGAAACCGGCACCCGCATCAGCCGCCAGCAACTCCTCGTAGCTCTCCTGCAGTCGCTCCATCGCGAACTCCTCCCCCTCGCCTCCGAGTCCGCTCGCTCCGCCGCGCTCGCTGCAATCCCCGCCCGCATCGCCGCCTGCTCCTCCTGGATTCAGGGCCGCCAGGTCGCCGTCCACGGCCCTCACGCCTGCACCGGAACCACCCTCGGCCTCGACGAACGCGGCTACCTCCGCGTCCAAACCGCAGACGGCCCCGTCACCATCACCACCGGCGGCCTCCGCACCCTGGAAAACTGACACCCCCACCCGAAGAGGATTCCCTATGCTTCTCGCGCTCGATGTCGGCAACACCAATACGGTCCTGGGACTCTACAAAATCTCCGACCCCGCCGCCGATGGCAAATCCCCCTCCGCCGGCCTCGGCGCAGAAGGCCTCGTCGCCCACTGGCGCGTCTCCACCCACCGCACCCAAACCGCCGACGAATACGGCGTCTTCTTCGTCAATCTCTTCAACCTCAACGGCATCTCCACCTCCGCCGTTACCCACATCATCATCTCCTCCGTCGTCCCCCAGGTCGACTCCACCCTCAAATCCGTCTGCGAAACCTACTTCAAGGTCCAGCCCATCTTCGTCGAACCCGGCATCCGCACCGGCATGCCCGTCCTCGTCGATAACCCCGCCGAACTCGGCGCAGACCGCCTCGTCAACGCCATCGCCGCCTTCGAAAAATACGGCGGCCCCGCCATCGTCGTCGACTTCGGCACCGCCACCACCTTCGACCTCGTCTCCGCCAAAGGCGAATACCTCGGCGGCATCATCTCCCCCGGCCTCGGCATCAGTGCCGACGCCCTCTTCTCCAAAGCCGCCCGCCTCGGCCGCGTCGATATCCGCCGCCCCGCCCGCGTCATCGGCACCAACACCGTCTCCCACATCCAGAGCGGCCTCTACTACGGCTACATCGGCCTCACCGACGGCATCCTCGACCGCATCCTCGCCGAGTACCTCGCCGACAACGGCCCCAGCGCCCCCACCCCCAAAATCATCGCCACCGGCGGCCTCGCCTCCCTCATCGCCCCGGACTCAAAGCACATCGACCTCCAGGACGACATGCTCACCCTCGACGGCCTCCGCCTCGTCTTCGAACGCAACCGCCCCGACGCCGTCCGCCCCCGTCCCCGCGCCAAAATCCGCTGAGCCCTTTTCGAGATTCCGTGCAGAACTACTTCAACTACTTCACCGAAATCGAAGAGCACTTCCAGCGCCGCCGCGGCTCCCTGCTCATGCTCTCCACCCTCGACTGGGCCCTCATCGAAACCTGGCGCGACGCCGGCATCCCCCTCGAAGTCGTCCTCCGCGGCATCGACTCCGCCTTCGACAAATATGAGGCTCGCGCCCAGCGCGCCCGCCAGCGCCGCGTCAACGGCCTCGCCTGGTGCGCCCAGGCCGTCATCGAAGCCGCCGAAGAACAGCGCGAAGCCGCCATCGGCACCGCCCCCGCCGCCGCCAAAACCGACTCCGCCCAATCCGGCTTCGAAGCCGCCCGCATCGCCGCCCACCTCCGCGAAGCCGCCACAGCCCTCGCCGTCTCCACCCTCGCGCCCCAGGCCTGCGCCGCCCTCGCCGCCCGTCTTGAAGAACTCGCTGCCTCCGTCCTCGCCACCCCGCCCAACCTTGAAGACCTCGAGCGCAACCTCACCGTCCTCGAAGAAAAACTCTTCGCCTCCCTCACCACCGAGGCCCCCGAAGAACTCCTCCTCCGCTTCAAAACCGAGGCCGCCCGCGAGCTCGCCGCCTACCGCTCCCGCATGGGCGCAGTCCAACTCCGCCAAATCGAGCAGCAGTTCGTCCACAAGCGCCTCCTCGAGCACGGCCAGCTCCCCCGCCTCAGCCTCTTCTACATGAGGCAGCAATGACCCTCGCTCCCACCCAGCCGCCCCTCACCCTCACCCTCGAAAAGCCCGTCTACGGCGGCGACTGCCTCGCCCGCCTCGACGGCAAAACCGTCTTCGTCCCCCTCACCCTCCCCGGCGAAACCGTCTCCGCCCACATCACCGAGCAAAAGCGCAACTTCGCCCGCGCCGAGGCCGACTCCATCCTCACCCCCTCCCCCCATCGCACCGCCCCCCCCTGCCCTCACTTCGGCACCTGCGGCGGCTGCCACCTCCAGCACGCCGACTACCCCACCCAGCTCGCCCTCAAGCGCCAGGTCCTCGCAGAAACCCTCACCCGCGCCGGCGTCACCCTCCCCGACCCCATCACCATCCTCTCCGCCGAACCCTGGGCCTACCGCAACCGCATCCGGCTCGCCGTCACCCCCTCCGGCAACCTCGGCTATCGCTCCCGCCGCTCCCACGACATCACCCCCATCTCCCAGTGCCCCATCGCCGCCCCCATCCTTTGGGAAACCGCGCAGCTCCTCGCCCCCCATCTCCCCTCCGCACCCGTCCCCATTGCGGAAGTCGAGCTCTTCACCAACGGCACGCAGGTCCTCGTCACCCTCTTCACCTCCGCCGAAGCAGCAGACACCCAGCCCTGGCTCCACCACCTCCTCCCCACCCTCCCCGCCGTCACCAGCCTCCGCCTCCAGCAGGACGACGCTCACCTCCACCCCCGCATCCTCGCCCACTCCGGCGACCCCGCCTTCCTCTACACCGCCGCCGGCTTCCCCTACCGCGTCGAACACGGCTCCTTCTTCCAGGTCAACCGCTTCCTCCTCGACACCTTCGTCGCCCACGTCCTCAACTCCATCCCTGCCGCCAGCCCCACCAACCTCGCCTGGGACCTCTACGCCGGCGTCGGCCTCTTCGCCCGCCCCCTCACCCAGCGCTTCGCCCGCGTCCTCGCCGTCGAGCCCGCCCCCACCTCCTTCGCCGCCCTCCGCGAGAACCTCGCCAACACCACCGGCACCGCCATCGGCTCCACCACCCTCGACTTCCTCCGCCGCAACCGCCAGGAGCGTGAACCCCGCCCCGACTTCCTCGTCCTTGACCCGCCCCGCGCCGGCCTCGGCGACGAAGTCTGCACCCTCCTCGCCGCCATCCACACCCCCGTCATGGCCTACGTCTCCTGCGACCCCGCCACCCTCGCCCGCGATCTCGCCCTCCTCGCCCGCGAGCGCTTCCAACTCGCCTCCATCACCCTCGCCGACCTCTTTCCCAACACCTACCACCTCGAAACCATCGCCATCCTCGCCCGCCGCTAATCTGCAAGTTCATCCGTTGTGAAGGGTACGGGCTTTAGCTTGGAAGGGTACGGGCTTTAGCCCGTACATTTAAGTCATCTGGAATCAATCGGGCTTTAGCCCCTGAGGGACCATCCACCTTCATCCCGCCTCCCCATAGCCCCAAAATAGAATTCCTGCTACCCTTCTTCCAGCTTTCCACTCTCATTGCCCGGCCACGCGTATGCCCCCTCGCGCCTCCATCAGCCACGGCATCACTCTCGTCCCGCTCTTCTACGCGGCCCTCCTTGTCATCGCCGGCATCACAGTCGGCCACGCCCTCTACCTCCGCCCCTCCTGGCTCCTCGCCGGCCTCCTCCCCCTCGCCGCCGTCGCCATCTACACCGCCCGCACCACCCCCCGCCTCGCCTGGCTCCCCGTCGCCGCCGTCTGGCTCACCCTCGGCGCCTGGGCCGTCCAAACCGAACCCCAGCCCGCCGTCTCACCCCTCGCCCCCTTCATCCAGGACAACCTCCTCCGCACCGTCCAGGGCCGCATCGTCGCTGCCGGCCCCCGCCACCCCACCCAGCCGGAAGAAGACCCCGACGCACCCGACACCGAACCCTCCGCCGCCACCCAGCGTGTCGATCTCGACATCTCCGCCGTCGAAACCCTTTCTGACACCCGCGACCAGCTCACCCCCCTCCCCCCCTCCCCCGGCACCCCCACCCACCTCCGCCTCACCATCCACTGGCCCGCCGCCGGCTCCCTCACCTGCGGCCAGCAGGTCCAGGCCATCGTCCAGCTCACCCCGCCAGAAACCTTCCGCGATCCCGGCGTCTGGGACCAGGCCACCTTCCTCGAATCCCAGGGCATCGCCGCTACCGCCGCCGTCCACGCCGGTCCCCGCCTCACCCTCACCCCCGGCCCCGTCCCCCTTACCGCCGCCTGCCTCCTCAACCGCTGGCAGCAGCGCGCCGTCTCCCGGCTCGAATCCCTCCCAGCCCTCACCCGCCACCTACCCGCCGCCTTCCGCATCACCCCCGACGACGCGGCCATGCTCGCCGCCCTCATCGCCGGCGACCGCGGCTTCCTCACCTCCGGCCTCCGCTCCGGCTTTGAGCGCACCGGCTCCTTCCACCTCATCGTCGTCTCCGGCCTCCACCTCGCCGTCCTCGCCGGCTGCGTCTTCGCCCTCGCCCGCCGCCTGCGCCTCGGCCGCCTTCCCGCCACCCTCGCCACTCTCGCCATCGCCCTCGCCTACGCCCTCTTCACCGGCTGGGCCATCCCCGCCCAGCGCTCCTTCTGGATGATTGCCCTCTACCTCACAGGCCGCCTCCTCTATCGCGACCGCAACCCCCTCAATGTCATCGGCTTCGCCACCCTTTGCATCCTCGCCGTCAGCCCCGCCGCCCTCTTCACCGCCAGCCTCCAAATGACCCTCCTCTCCGTCGCCGCCATCGCCGGCATCGCCCTCCCTATCCTCGACGCCACCACCCGCCCCCTCCGCGAGGCCACCCGCGACCTCGACGCCATCCCCCTCGACATCCTCCTCCCCCCCCGCATCGCCCACTTCCGCGTCATCCTCCGCCTCCTCTCTATCCACGCCGAGCCCGCCCTCAACCGCTGGCTCGCCTGGCACGTCCTCCCCCGCCTCCTCGCCGCCACCCTCCGCCTCGGCGAAATCATCTTCCTCTCCATCGTCGTCGAGCTCGCCCTCGCCCTCCCCATGGCCCAAAACTTCCACCGCATCACCCTCTACGCCCTCCCCGTCAACATGGTCCTCGTTCCCGTCCTCGCTCTCCTCGTCCCCCTCGCCATGCTTCTCCTCCTCGCCGTCTCCATCTGGCCCGCTGCCGCCATCCTCCCCGCAGCAGCCACCGCCCTCGTCCTCCACCTCAGCACCGCCGCCATCCGCTGGCTCGGCTCCCGCTGGCTCGCAGACTTCCGCATCCCCGCCCCATCTCCCCTCCAAACCCTCGCCGCCTTCGCCCTCTTCGCCCTCGCCCTCGTCCTCGCCCGCAACACCTCCCTCCCACCCCGCCTCCAGCGCCGCCTCGCCTTCGCCGCCGTCGCCGCCATGGCCCTCGTCAGCCTCTTCCCGCGCCCCATCCAGCACCCCGCCGGCGCCCTCCTCTTCCAGGTCATCGACGTCGGCCAGGGCGACTCCCTCCTCCTCATCACCCCCGAAGGCAAAACTCTCCTAATCGACGCCGGCGGCCAACCCAACTTCTACGACCATTCCGCTTCCCCAACCACCTCAAACTTCGACATCGGCGACCAGGTCGTCTCCAACGTCCTCTGGGCCCGCGGCATTCGCACCCTCGACGCCGTCGCCCTCTCCCACGCCCACCAGGACCACATGGGCGGCCTCCCCGCCATCCTCCGCAACTTCCACCCCCGCCAGCTCTGGGTCGGCAACAATCCCCCCATCCCCGCCTACCGCGCCCTTCTCGCCCAGGCCCAATCCCAGGGCACCGCCATCCAGCACCTCACCGCCGGGCAATCCCTCACTCTCGGCGCAGTCTCCTTCCGCGTCCTCGCCCCCCTGCCCGCCTACCAGCCCGGCCCCCAGCCCATCAACAACGACTCCCTAATCCTCCAGGCCACCTACGGCGTCACCTCCCTCCTCCTGCCCGGAGACGCCGAAGCCCCCGAAGAGGCATCCATCCTCCCCGAGGGCTCCCTCGCCAGCACCGTTCTCAAAGTCGGCCACCACGGCAGCATCACCAGCACCGGCCCCGCCCTGCTCGCCGCCGTCCACCCCGCCTTCGCCCTCATCTCCTGCGGACGCCACAACCACTTCGGCCATCCCCGCCCGGAAACCCTCGCAGCCCTCCAGGCCGCCCACGTCTTCACCCTCCGCACAGACACCGCCGGCACCGCCTGCCTCACCCTCGACGGCCACTCCGTCTCCCTCGCCCCCCTCTGCGGCACACCCCTCCCCCGCCCTTACCCCATTCTCGCGCCCACCTCGAACCCCGCGCCGTAGGCGCAGCGTATCTTAGCCCAGCGATTCATCGCTGGGAATGCGCAACCCAAATCCCCGGAGTCCCGTAGGGACGGCGCCCCTACCCCCACCAAAATCCCCTCATCTCATCTTCTGAGCGCAGCGAAGAATCTGCTTCTGTCTTTCCCCAAATGAAAAGGACGAGCTTCACACGCTGCTGACAAACTCTACTGGAGTGATGTTTTGTGAAAGGGCACGACTTCAGTCTTCGGGGGCTTTGTGAAAGGGCACGACTTCAGTCGTGCCGCAGATGCGCGATAAGAGAGAGCGGGCTTCAGCCCCTGCAAACCGCCGGCGACCGAAAGAATCTCATCCAACGCTTCCGCAATGTTTTGTAACAGGCCACGACTTCAATCTTGGGGGCTTTGTGAAAGGGCACGACTTCAGTCGTGCCGCAAATGCTCGATACAAAGGGGCGGGCTTCACATGCTGCTGAAAAACTCTTTTTTTGGTAGGCCGGGGTTTTAACCACGGCATAAAGCCAATGGAATCAACGTGGCTTTAGCCCATGAGGTATGATTTTCGCGGCTTTTTCCCGCACATCACCCTCTTTCAGCAGCCGATTCAGCCCATCAGGAAACCACCCAGGCTTCCCCGCCGCCTACTTCGCCTCGTTCGACACCAGCCGAAAAGTAATCGTCCCCCAGAACAACCGCGCCCGCATCTGTACCGGCAAATGCCGCTCGTCATCCGTGTACCAAATCCAGATATTCCCCCGGTTCTTCACCACACCCGCATCCGCCGTCGGCTGCACCCGCACCGTCTGGAACGTCCCCGCCTGCGTCTTCAGCTCTTCCTTGCCCTCCACCTTCATCGTCACCAGCACGCTGCGCAACGGGTCCGCCACCGGCAACAAGAAGCTCTGCCCCACCACCATCGGCTGGCTCGCGGCATAGAACACCCCCGACAGCAAATCCGTCAGGCACGACGGAATCCCAGACTCCAGCCGCTTGGTCTGCCCGCTCACCATATTCTTCTCGTCCAGCACGCTCTTGCCCTGCTGGTAGTCCAGCTTCATCGTGGAGTTGATCTGCCGCCGTCCCTCCACCGTCTGCTTGTCAAACTCTGCCGTGCAGCCCCGCTCCCGGTCAAACGACGCCTGGAAGTGGTCGCTCACATGGAACAGCATGTTGATTGCGCCCAGCGTCTCCGCCGTAGCCGTCACCTTCTCCTGCCCGCCCTGCTGCTCAAAGTGCACCACCGCCGTTCCCGCCGGAAACACCCGCCAGTCCACCGCATACGTCAGCGTCTGCTTCGCGGCAAAGCTGTACCCCGCCCGTGGAGCCGGCAGCGACTGCATCTGCTGCGCTCCCGCACTCGCGGCAACGGCAAACACCAAAGCAAACAAAGCAAAATGAAAGCGAAATCTCAGAACAAAGCTCCTTACCCCAGGTACTGCAAAAAAACCGCCAAACACTCCGGCGGAAAATGAAAATAATCCGGCCCCGGCAGCCCTGCACTCACCCCGGCCAGGCCTACTGCCAAATCCCGTGAAGAAAATACGCAAGGCCCAAACTGCCATACAGCAGCAGGGCCCCTATCGCTGAATTGTACTCGCGATGCCGCCGGTAAAGCTCCATCGAAAATCGCCCCGGCTCGCCCGTCGCCCCATCCGGCGCCTCAGCCGCCGTCACCCGCGGTATCAGCCGCGGAACCTGCCGGCAGTAATCCTCAAATCCCGCAAACGTCGCCCGCAGAAACCGCTCTTCCGAGGCAATCACCGGCACATAAATCACCACAAAAAACACCACCAGCACCAGCGAAAACCACACGTTCTCCAGCGCCAGCGCAAATCCCATCGCAATCAGAATCGACCCCAGGTACAGCGGATTCCGCGTATGCGCATACGGCCCGGTCCGCGTCAGCTCCCGGTTCTTCTTCACATACCCCGCAGCATAGCTCCGCATCAGCACCCCGGCCGCAACAAACGGCACACTCGCCACCATCCACTTCAGCTCCGGCCGCTGCCGGTACAGCGAAACCAGATACAGCGCCGCCGCCACAAACCCCAGCGGTACGCGAATCCGCCGCGCCACCCGCTGCCACCGCGTCATCCAGTCCATCTCGCTCATTGCAATCCCTCGCTTCTCGCCCCATCTGCTATCACAGCCACATCCCACGCCGCTTGCAGCACCGCCTCTGGCTGAATCGTCAGCAGCCCCGCCTCCGTATCCGGCTTGCGGCTGTGGTCCCGCACGCTCACCGGGCTCCGCAGCACCCGGAACTCGCTCCCGTACGGCCCATTCCTGTGCGGATCAGTCGGCCCGTAAATCCCCACCACCGGCTTGCCCAGCGCGCACGCCAGGTGCAGCGGCCCCGTATCTCCGCCAATCATCAGTGCAATCCGCCGCGTCAGCGATATCAGTTGCGGCAGCGTGCAAACCACCGTCTCCGCCATCCCGCCGCTGTACGCCACCACACGCGCCGCCAGCGCATCCTCGCCCGGCCCGGCATTCACCATCACCCGCGCCCCCGCCTTGGTCAACTCACGCGCCACCAGCCCATACCGCTCCGCAGGCCAGCACTTCGCTCCCCAGCCCGCTCCCGGATTCAGCAGCACCACCGGCCGCCCGCCGCTCTTCGGCACAATATGGTCGCACCATACCTCCGCGCCCGCATCCACCGGCAGCCACGGCTGCTCCGGCATCAGCAAATCCCCGGCCACGTCGCTTGCCAGCTCCATCGCCTTCTCAATCACGTGCGCGCCAATCGTCTCAATCCGCTCCGTATACAGGAACCGCGCAGGCCCTTCCCACGGCTGCGAGTCGCCAATCGTCCGGTGACATCCCGTCATCCGCGACAGCACTGCCGACCGTATCGAACCCTGCAAGTCCAGCACCGCGTCGTAGTCTGAAGCCCTCAACTCCCGCCGGGTCGCCAAAATCCCATCCCACGTCACCTTCGTCAGCGGGCGCTTGCTCCACGCCTTCGTCGGAACAAAATGTATCTGATCCACCAGCGGACGCTGAACGCTCCTGCGTCCCTCCGCCTCACCGGCCTCCGCCGTCAGCAAGGCCCGCCAGCGCGGCTCCACCGCCCAGCCAATATGCCACGCCGGATGCGCCTTCCGCAGCGCCGTCACCGCCGGCAGCGCGTGCAGAATATCGCCCATGGCACCCAAACGCACCACCAGCAGACGAAATTGGACCCGGTTGCTCAAGCCTTCATTTTCTCACAGCAGGTTTTCTTCGCGGCTACCGCCCCACCAGCACCCGAAGCCGATTCAGCACCGCCACCGCATCCTCCAGCTCTACGGTCAACCCCGCCACCCGCACCAGCGCCACCTGCTGCAGCACCGTAACCAGCGGCCCCAGACGCGCCTGGTCCTTCGCCGTCATCACAAACGCCGTCACCCCAGCCGCCTTCCCCTCAGCCGCCAGCTCACCCAACTCCACTGCGCTCCAGGCATAGTGATCCGGAAACGCCCGCCGCACCGCCACCTGCAAGCCCCCCGCCTCCAGCCCCGCAAAAAACTGCTCCGGCCGCGCAATTCCGCAAAACGCCATTACCGCCCCCGTCAACTTCGGCACCACCATCCGCCGCCGGTACCGCCATATCGGCCTCGACACCCCGTCCGCCCGGTTCATCTCCGCCAGAACCCCAGCCGCAGCATCATCCCCGGCCTCCACCGCAAACACCGTCGCCCGCCGCAGCGCCCCCCGGCTCTCACGCAAATTCCCGCCCGGCAGCAGACTATCCCCCAAATCCTCGCTGCTCACCAGCACAATATCCTCATCCCGCCCCAGTTGCCTGTGCTGGAATCCGTCATCCAGCAAGTGCAGCCGCGCCCCTTCCAGCTCCCCCAACTGCCCCGCCGCCAGCCGCTCCGCCGCCACATACACCGGCACATCCGCCTCCCGCGCAATCACCACCGGCTCGTCGCCAAACTCCTCCGCGGTCCCGTCCATCCGCACCCGCGAAGCCACCTTCTCCCGCCGCCCATACCCCCGCGACAGCACATCCACCTGCACCCCATCCGCAGCCAGCAGCTTCGCCACCGCAATCACAAACGGAGTCTTCCCCGCCCCGCCCGCGCTGATATTCCCCACGCTCACCACCGGCCGCCCCAGCCGCTTCACCCGCTCCAGCCCAGTCGCCAGCGCCAGCCTGCGCAGCCCCACCCCGACCGCATACAGCGGCACCAGCCCCGCCAGCCACGGCCGCCTCACTGCCCACCCCGTTCCGCCGCAACCTCGGCAATCGTCTCCACCGCCCGCGCCGTCGCCCCGGCCTCGTGCTCAAACACCCGCTTCCCCGCCTCGCCCAGCTCCCGCGCCGCGTGCTCATCCGTCAGCAGCCCCGCAATCCCCGCCGCCAGCCCTTCCCGGCTCACCACCAGCAACCCGCCGCCGGCAACCATCTCCTCCACAATCGCCCGAAAATTCTCCCAGCTCTCCCCCATCACCACCGGCACCCCAAACTGCGCCGGCTCCAGCGGATTGTGTCCCCCTGCCGCCACCAGGCTCCCGCCCACAAATGCCACCGCCGCCAGCCCATACACACTCGCCAGTTCCCCAATCGTATCCAGCAGCACAATCTCACCCGGCGCAACCTCCGCCCCGCCCATCTCGCTCCGCCGCCGCCACACCACTCCCACTCGCTCCAGCAGCTCCGCCACTGCCCCAAAACGCTCCGGATGCCGTGGCGCCAGCACCATCGCCAGCTCCGGCTCCGCCCTCATCAGCTCCGGCCACGCCCCAAGCAGCATCGCCTCTTCCCCATCCAGCGTGCTCCCCGCCACCAGCAGCCGACGCCCAGCCGCCTGCACCCGCAGCAGCCTGGTCGCCTCCGCCTCCACCGTCGCCCGCACATCAAACTTCAGGTTCCCCCCCACCATCGCCCGCTCCACTCCCAGCGCCCGCAGCCGCTCCGCGTCCACCTCCGTCTGCGCCAGCACCGCCGTCAGCTTCCGCAATATCGGCCGCCACAGCCCCCGAATCGCCCGGTACCGCGGCCACGATCGATCCGAAATACGCGCATTCACCACCACCACCGGCACCCCGCGCCTCCCGCAGCCCGCCAGCAGATTCGGCCAGAACTCCGTCTCCGCCAGCACCAGCACCGCTGGCCGCACCGCCCGCAAATACGCCCCCGTCGCCCACGGCAAATCCAGCGGACAATAAAACACCCGCCCCGCCCCAAACCGCTCCCGAGCCAGCGCCTGACCCGTCCGCGTCGTCGTGCTCACCATCACCCGAAACTCCGGCAAATTCCCATCCAGCTCCGACACCAGACGGCTCACCGCCAGCACTTCTCCCACAGAAACTGCATGAAGCCAGATAACCGGCCGACCCCGCTCTGCGTCCAAACTCCTGAGCAATCCCGCAGGCACACCCCCCAATCGCGCTCGCAGCCCCTCGCGGTACTTCTCCGTCGTCGCCAGCCGCCACAGCCACCACGGCGCGCTCACCAACAGGCCCGCCAGCAGCATCAGGTTGTACAGGAGCAGGATCATGGCTAAATCGCCCTCCGCCGGCCCAACCCAACCCTCCGGCGTCACCCTTAGAATACAGACGCCCTCTGGCCTCCCGCTCCCGTCTCTGTTACAGTTGCCCCCGATGATCCAACCGCGCCCCACACGCCTTGCAGCCGCCGCTTTCGCCCTCGCCCTCTCCACCCTGGCCTTCTTACCGGCCACCGCCCGCGCCGCAGACCACAAAGCCCCGCCCGTTCAGCCCGCCACTGACTTCACCGCCCTCGAAGTCCACGCCGACGAGCACCTCGCCGTCGCCGCCGAGCCCTACGACACCCACGACAAATCCGCCCTCTTCCGCATCGACTACCTCGCCCACGGCGTCATCCCCATCCGCCTCATCGTCACCAACCTCGGCGACAAGCCCGTCTCCCTCAAGGACGCCCGCATCATCTTCGTCACCGCCCAGGGCGACCGCATCCAGGCCGCCGACCCCGAAGACGTTGAGCGACTCATCAGCCTCCACGACAAACAGGGCACCAAAATCCCCCTCCCCGGCCCACTCCCCTCCATCCACCTCAAGCCCAAAGCCAGCGACAAAGACGTCGAACAGGACTTCGACCAGTTCGAGTACCAGGCTCTCGTCGTCGAACCCCACTCCACACAGGCCGGCTTCCTCTTCTACGACGTCTCCGGCCTCACCCACCCCCTCAAAGGCGCAACCCTCAACCTCCGCAAACTCCGCACCGCCGACGGCCAGGAACTCTTCGCCTTCGAAATCTCCTTCGACAAGTACCTCAAATCCAAATCCCCCCAGATGAACTAGCACGCATTCGAACAAAGCTCGAACCCGCCTTGGCCTTTGCTTTTGCTTTTGGCCTTTGCTTCTCTTGTTGTCATTCCCAACAGGGAATCTGCTTCTGCCTTTGCTTCTGCTTCTGCCTTTGCCTTTCTGTCTGTCATTCCCAACAGGGAATCTGCTGTCGCCTTTGCCTTGTAAAAGGGCATGACTTCAGTCATGCCGCAAACGCTCGATAAAAGAAAGAGGGCTTCAGCCCCTGCACACAGCCACCGCCAAAAGAAGTTCCATGAGCCGCGTTCCAAGTGCTTTAGGACAATCGCCGGGTGCCACCGGTCCCTCGCACTTGGGGACCGGTGACGCATTCGAGCAACGCTCGAACCCGCCCTCGCCCTTGCTTTTGCTTTTGGCCTTTGCTTTTCTGTCTGTCATTCCAACAGGGAATCTGCTGTTGCCTTTGCCTTGTAAAAGGGCATGACTTCAGTCATGCCGCAAACGCTCTATAAAAGACGGAGGGCTTCAGCCCCTGCACACAGCCAGCGCCAAAAGAAGTTCAATGAGCCGCGCTCCAAGTGCATTGGGACAATCGCACCAAGCAACATCCCGAACATGCCTCTTGATATCGTCCGAAAGCCTACGCCAGAAGAAGAGGAACTTCTCCGAAAGCGTGAAGAACTAGCCACCATTCGAGCTGCTTTGGCGGAGCGCGAACTGGAACTTGCCGATTTTCGCGCCCAGTTGAAAAGCTTTGAGGGTCGCTACCTGCGTCAGGTCGTCCGTCGATACGCGGGCATAGCCGTATTGCATGGTTGAATATGGCCCTGACATTTGACCCATGCAAGCCCTTGAAAACATGGGGCCGTGCTCGTGGGTCAAGACTGACCCTTTGTGACCCAAAGCCCGCTCTCTTACCTGCCTAAATTTTGTCTGGATTATTCGCACCTAGCCAACTGGCATCAGGAGCAATTTTCGCGAACGCAACCAAACCCAAATGGAAAAGAATGGTGCATCGCGTTGTGAATCGCCTGCCGTCCAATGTCGAGTACGTCAGACTGAATTTCAGCGTGTTGCGAAGTGGGGTGCCCGCGTCGTCCGTGGGAGCGAAGGACAGCCCCGCAACTTTCAAGAAAGTGAACGCCGCATCCCGGTCAAACTGATTGCCGGGTGTGCATCTGTGCTGAGCAGCACGCACCTCGCACCCTTCGCCTATGACAAATATCCGCTCCGTGATGAGGCGCTCGGAATATCGCTCCGATGGAACGAGAGGCCCTTCAATTTCCGAGATGTCGATGTCAAATGCCGGACTTGAGCCGACGTTCCGTATCACAAAGCCGCTTTGCCCGTCCGCATCCGTTTCGAGATTCCAATCCCCTTCAACAACTAGCACCGGCCTTGGGCGTTGCAACTTAACTTGCTCCCACGCCGCGTCACCTTGCCTCTTTGCAGCAATGGCAGACCACCACGCCGCACATGCAGCGGCAAAGGTAAAGAGCGCGATTGCGAGATTGATTTTCTCTGCTGACATCACGGGGCTACGTCTTCAGTGAGAGTCATGGCTACTCCAATCTCTGCGCTGTCTGGAGAAGTTGTTGTTGCTTGCCGTGCTCTTCCTGATAAATCCGCTCAAGATGAGCGAGACCGTCTGACATAGCACTGAATTTCTGCCTGAATGGACCCACTGCGCTATCAAGCCGACCACAAGCCCCATTGACGTTTTGAACCTCTGCCGGGGTCAGATGGCCGCTGTTTTGCGATACAGCACGACATTGCTGCTCAAAAGCCGTTGCTTGGTCTGCCATGGGCTTCACATTCGTTTCAAGAGATGATTGAAGTGACTCTCCCTGATAGTGCATTTGGTCCGTCTGAATTGACGCCTGATTTGCAGCAACGGAAAGCTGCCCGCGTGAGACTTCCGCATTGGGATTCCCTGCTAGTCTGCGTTCGCGTGCGACATACTCGCCTACCCTCGCAGTGATTCCCTCATAGCCCTTTTCCGCGCCGGGGATCCTGCCAAGGTGAACATCTGCCTGTGAGTCGAATTGGGCCATTCTTCGGATGAGCTGGTCAACCTGTGAAACAAAGTTTGCCTGTGCCTGGAATGTTCTTTGCTGTGCTTGGGCAACCGCCTTCGCTTGGGTGATGCTTTGGGACCGAGCATTCAATGCAGCCACTTTCGCCTGAAACTCAGCGGGCGTTGAGCGCGTGAAAGTCAGCGGAATGGATTGCGCCCCGGTCAGTGTCAACACCTTCCCGCTCAGCGTTCCCGAGAGGACAAATGATTCCAAGCCAAAGAACCGGCTGCCCTGGATTGTCACGTTCTCCCCGTCAACGGCCCCGGTGATTGACACGGAATTTTGTTCTATGGTGCCGTCCGGCTTTAGGGCGTTTGTTGCAATTTGGCCCGTCAGATGACTGTCTGGCGTCCGAACGACCTGGAGCCACACCACGGCGCTGTTGTCACTGGCGAGATAGGACCCGGAGATGTTGCTGTGACAACCGGCCATCAAGACCACGGCAAACGCACCGCAAGCAGGCAGCACACCCGATAGAAACCTCTTGCATCTGGACATAACAAACATGATATGCGAAGCACTCTTTGTTTGGCTCATTCTCAATTGACGCTCAACCTCCGAATGGCGTGCTCATAGGCCATACGGTTACGCGGGCGGGGTGCCGGGGCCAGAGGGGCGGCGGCTTGCTCCCTTAGAGACCCAAGCCAATATCCAAACTCTGCTCCTGCTTCGCCGCGATCTCCCGCTGCGGCGTGACTGCCTGCTCCTGCTTCTGTTCCGGCTTCATCTCCGGCGCATGGGCGCTCGTGTGCGATACATCATGCCCCAGCGCCGCTCCCAGCTTCTCGCGGTCGTTGGTGAAGATTTGCGCGTCGTATGCGCCGCGTGAGACGGCAACGTAGGCCATGCGGTTGTTGAGCAGGTCTTTGGCCCCCAGCTCGGTATCGGCGTGGATCAGCACACGGTCGGCGGTCTGCCCCTGGCTGGAAGGCCTCGTCACGGCGTAGCCGGTGCCCCATCCATCCGGCGCACCTTGCCGGATGGGTGCGACCAACCACCCCCTGGACTGATCTTGCCCTCACACCACATTCGAGCGCAGCTCAATCCCCCTGGCTCCGCTAACCCCGCTAACTCCGCTAGCTCCGCTGCCTTTGTCAACCCCCCAGATTCCCCCCACCCCGCCAACCCCAACAAAACAAACCATATCCCCGCCCATAAATCCCCTCTCACCCCTGCCGGCTATTAGGCCCACAAGGCGCACAATGGTAGCAATCATTCAAAAAAGGGGGGGGAGATCTTCATGCCCCCAACCATCCAGAATCCCGGCCCATCTCCCCCAAAACGCGCAAAAAGGGCACAAAAACGGTACAAAATGCACCAGGTAACCACCGACTAACCTCAACCCCATCAACAACATAGGAGTCAAAAAATGGCAAAAAATACCCCCCCCCCACCCCTTTCGATGTGGTTACCTCTTCAAAACCAAGCACTCAAAGCCCGCACCCGCCTACTCCCCAACCTGATAAAAACTCACCCCCGCATCCCCCTGCTTCAGCTCCCGCACCCGCACCAGCACCCCATACCGCTCCTGCAGCGCATCCTTCTTCCGGTGCTCGGCTACCACCAGCGCCCCCTCCGCCAGCAGCCTCACCCCCGCCCCACCCAGCAGTTCCAAAGTTTGTGAATACTCCGCCTCCGCCTCATACGGCGGATCCAGAAACACCACCCCATACCGCACTCCCGCCTGCGCCTCCACCGCCCTCCGCAAAAACGACCCCACCGACCGCTTCTCCACCGTCACCCCCCGCCGAATCCCCAACCCCGCCAGATTCTTCCCCAGCACCGCCAGCGCCGCCTGCCCCTGCTCCACAAACGTCACCTGCGCCGCCCCCCGGCTCACCGCCTCAATGCCCACCCCCCCTGACCCCGCATACAAATCCAGAAACGCCGCCCCCCCCACCCGGTCCACCGCCCCCTGCGTCAAAACATTAAACAGCGTCTCCCGCAGCCGGTCCGTCGTCGGCCTCGTCGCCAACCCCGCCGGAGCCACCAGCCCGCGCGATTTCAAACGCCCCGCAATCACTCGCATCTTGTTCTTGAGCATAACGGATGCCCACAATCCCAACCCAGCCCGTACAATCGAGCTATGCGTGGCTGGTCAATCCCTCTCGGGCGCTGGATGGGCGTCGAAATCCGGATTCACACTTTCTTCCTGGTGCTGGCCATCGTCTGCATGTTGCAGGGCCAATCCGCTGGCAACGGCCTTGCCGGCCTCGGCCTCTGGCTGCTCATCCTCTCCGCCGTCGCCGTCCGCGAGGCCGCCCGCCTCATGGTCGCCGCATGGCTCGGCCTCCGCATACGCTCCATCCTTCTGCTGCCCATCGGCGGCTTCTTCGCCTGGGCCAATCCTGAAAGTCAGGAGCAGGCCAACCACGGCCGCGCCCAGTGGGCCCTCGCCCTCGCCGGCCCCCTCGCCAGCCTCTCCACAGCCCTCCTCATGGCCGCCACCTTCACCGGCGTCAGCGCCAGCTTCCCCCTCATCAGCTTCCCCCTGGTCACCCCCATGGCCCTCATGCGCAGCATGGTCTGGATCAACGCCTTCCTCGGCCTCCTCCACCTGCTCCCCGCCTACCCGCTCGACCTCGGCCGCATCCTCCACAACCGCTTCAACCCCGCCAGCCAAACCACCCTCGCCAGCCGCGTCTTCAACGCCCTCGGCCAGGGCCTCGCCCTCGCCGCCATCTTCACTGGCTTCGCCCTCCACGACACCATCCTGCCCATCGTCGGCTTCTTCATCTTCATCGGTGCCCAGGTTGAAGACCAGGGCGTCTTCTACCAGTCCGTCGTCGATACCGTCCGCATGAAGGAAGTCATGCTCACCGACTTCACCACCCTCTCCCCCTCCGACACCCTCGCTGACGCCATGACCCGCTGCGTCCACTCCCTCCAGGAGGACTTCCCCGTCGTTCGTGGCACCCAGCTCGTCGGCATCATCAACCGCCAGCGCATCCTTGAAACCCTCCGCGAAGAAGGCAACGGCTACGTCCAGGCCGCCATGAGCCGCAACTTCCAGGTCGCCCGCCCCGATGACACCCTCGGCGCCATCATCCGGCGCATCACCGCCGGCCGCGGCCTCACCCTCATCCCCGTCGCGGAAGGCGATCGCATCGTCGGCATGGTCACCGTACAAAACCTCATGACCTCCGTCTCCCTCGCCGGCGAACAACGCAAAATCGAACGCATAGAAGCCGCCGAGTAGACGCGGCTCAGTCGAGCATTTTGTTTTGTGAAAGGGCACGACTTCAGTCGTGCCGATCAGCCTCTTGGAATCAGAGGGCTTTAGCCCCTGAGGGACGAATTTCTATCTGGTCTCAGCCCAAATCTGCCGGTTCTCGTAGCATTTTTAGCCCCCGAGGTTGAGCTGCTCAACCTGCCAGTTTCTCCCTCATCCGACCCTAGACCCAATCCGTCCATCAGCTGTTCAAAGCTGAATCCCTCCGCAATCCCGCTAGCATCCCCCTCATCAATCGCCGCCCGCAACGCCGCCAGCTTCGCCTCATACTCCCGCTCTTCCCGCTCCAGCAGCCGCAACCCCGCACGCACCACCTCACTGGCATTCTCATACCGCCCGCTCGCCAGCTTCTCCCCCACAAACCTGTCCAGCTCTTCCGTCAAATTCACATTCCGCGTCGGCATTCTTCCACCCTCCTCCGCCACCCAACGCCGCCAGCTTACGCCCATTGGCAATTCTTGCCAATCCAAATCCACCCACCTCCCCACCCCACCGCGCTATCCTTGAACTCACATGTCCGGCGACGAACATCTCGAATCCGCACAGGCCACCCGCCCCCTCGCCCCCGGCCTCTACCTCGTCGGCACCCCCATCGGCAACCTTGAGGACATCACCCTCCGCGCCCTCCGCGTCCTCCGCCAGGCTGACCGCATCGCCTGCGAAGACACCCGCCAGACCCAAAAGCTCCTCAACCACTTTGAAATCTCCACCCCCACCCTCAGTTGCCACCAGCACAACGAGCGCGAGCGCGCCGCCGAACTCATCGCCGACATCCAGGCCGGCAAGCGCATCGCCCTCGTCTCCGACGCTGGCATGCCCGGCATCAGCGACCCCGGCGGATGGCTCGTCGCCGCCGCCATCGCCGCCAACCTCCTCGTCTACCCCATCCCCGGTGCCAACGCCGCCATCAGCGGCCTCGTCGCCAGCGGACTCTCCACCGCCGCCTTCCACTTCCTCGGTTTCCTGCCGGAAAAAGCCGGTGCCCGCCGTACCCGCCTGGAAGACCTCGCCAAATCCGCCCAGGCCGCCGCCACCCAGGGCCAACCACCCGCCACCCTCATCTTTTACGAGGCGCCCCACCGCATCCTTGAAACCCTCGCCGACCTCGCCAGCGTCTGGGGCCCCGCTGTCCGCGTCGTCGTCGCCCGCGAGCTCACCAAACTCCATGAAGAGTTCCACCGCGGCACCGTCACCCAGGTCCGCGACGACCTCGCCGCCCGCGATCGCATCCGCGGCGAAATCACCCTCCTCGTCGAACCCGTCATGGCCGCAGCCACGGCCACAGCCCCCGTCAGCCTCACCGCCCGCCTCCGCCAACTCGCGGAATCCGAAGGCCTCGACGAAAAAGACGGCCTCAAGCGCCTCGCCCGCGAACTCGGCCAATCCAAAAGCGACCTCTACCGCGAACTCCAGCGCGAACGCGCCCGCCGCTAGACGGCCTCAGCCCGCCGCCACAGCCTCCGCCGGCGCCTCATCCACACTCGGCCGCAGCGCCTCCGCCTCGGCAATCTCCTGGATCAACTCCTTCAGTTGCTCCCGCTTCCGCTCGCTCATATCCAGAAACCGAACCCCGATTGTGTGCCGGTCCAGAATCACCTGGCTCACCCCGCCCAGCCGGAACGGTAGCCCCCTCAGATAAAACTCCGTCTCCACCCGCACATAAATCCCCACGCTGAATCGGTCGTTCGTCCGCAGTTTGCACCCGCCCAGGCTCAAATCCTGAATCCGGCTCGCCATCGAGATCCCCGTATTCACCAGCAGCAGCTTCGCACTCGTATCCACGTTATGACGGTTACAAGCCCGCAGATTCTTCACTTCCAGCGCAGTCGGCTCCGCCTTTTCCACCGCTGCCGCCATCACAGCCGGCACTGGCTCAGCTTCCTTCACCGCAGCAACCTCAGCCTGTGGCATGGTCGCCGCAACCCTCACGGGAACAAACACCGGCTCAGCCACTGACTCCGCTACCACCCCTGGAACTGCCTCATCCACCACAGCCGCCACTTCCTCCGCCTGCTCTGCTTGATGCCCAACCCTCTCGGCCGGCCCCTCCGCAGCCTTCCGCGCACTCTCCTCGGCAATCTCCGCCAGCAGCTCGCGCAGCTCTCCCCGCTTCCGCTCCGTCATCTCCTGGAATTTGATTGCGTAATATTTCCCGCCGCGCGTCCCCTGCGAAACCCCGACGATCCGGAACTGGATGCCGCGCAGCTCAAACAGCAGCTCCACACGCATCCGGATCGTAATCATCACCACATGGTCGGTCACCAGGCGGCAGCCGCCCATGCTCAGGTCCACCAGGTGACCCATCACACGCGCCGCCCCGGTCAGGGGAATCACCGTCACCACACAATCCGCAGGATAACGCGGATACGCCCGGCGGTCTGGCCCCTCATACGGGGCTGGCACACCATCCTTCGCTTTGCCATGGCTCACGCCATGGCCATGTCCTGACCCGTGTCCTGTTCCGTGCCCAGCGCCGTGACCCGCTCCATGCCCTCTGTGGTGTCCGCTCATCGCTTCCCTCCCTGCCAGCCTCACCGGCTCACTGGCCGGGAGACCCCTCGCAGGGAGGGGGAAGCTAAGCCACCGTTCTAGTGGCCCGCAGCCTGCTCCCAGGGTCGAACTCCAGCCGACGGGCTGGCATCCCTGCCCTTCACCCGGTCATACTCATACACGTCGCTCGTCGTTCCAAGCGACTCGTTGTACAGGCTCACGCCCCCAGTCACCAGTGCCAGCTCCTCGCTGAACTGGTGAATCGACCGCAACTGCTCCGCCGTCGCCGGAAATTCGTACTGCCCGTTCGCAATAAACTTCTGATAGCCCCGGTCCAGCAAACGCGCAATCTGCCCGCCAACCAGCACCCCGGGACTCTGCCGGTAGGCCACTACTGCCCCCTGCCGGTCCACCGAATCCTCCGCCACCGGAACGACTTCAGCTGCGACGCCATACTTGACCGCTCGCAATCCACCGCCTGCCCGGCTTACCTCAAACGAATGCGCTCCCAGTGCCGACGCTATCTCGTCCAGCGTCACTGCCTTCTTCTTGCGCGCCATCTTGACTGTCCAATCCACCTGCCCCGCTCCCGCCTTCCAGCGGCCCGCAACGCACAGTGATGTATAAGGTATCGGCACTCTACCCGATTGCTTCAACTCTCGCACACCCGCTCCCGACACCGCAATTCCATCCCCGGAATCCAACCCGCCCCGCTTCCCCCACAAGCCCCGCCAATCCCGGTAAAATACCTTCAGTCAAAAAACCGGCACTCTTCCCGCACCCAGCCGAAGACCCTGCCCTCTCCAGGAGCCATGCCCATGTCCAGCCCCATCCCTCAAATCTCCGTTCGGGAACTCAAGTCACGCCGCGACGCCGCCGAATCCTTCCTCCTCCTCGACGTCCGAGAACCCTGGGAAGCCCAAACCGCCTCCATCGGCGGCAAGCTCATCCCCCAGGGCGAACTCCCCAACCGCCTCTCCGAGCTCGACCCCGCACAGGAAATCATCGTCCACTGCCGCTCTGGCGTCCGCAGCCAGCGCGCCGCAGAATTCCTCCAGCAATCCGGCTACTCCCGCGTCTCCAACCTCGCAGGCGGCATCCTCGCCTGGTCCGACGAAATCGACCCCTCCATCCCCAAATACTAGCCCCGCCCAAAACTATCCCCTGCCCCTTGCCCCCTGCCCCCTGACCACTGACCACTGTCCACTCGTTAACAATTCCGTCATAATCCCCCGCGTCCCTTGACGACTCCTCCTCTCCATAGGCATACTCCGATGTTGTGCTGGCCGGAACTTATCTTCTTACCCCGGCAGGAGTTATACCCCATGGATATCGTGGTTCTGCGCATTCTTTTCGTTACCCTCATTGCGTCTGTTTGCTATTTCCTTCGACCTTTCGGGGTTTCTTCCCCCCTCGCAGCCGGTATCGGAGCCTTCGCCTCCTGTGCCGTCATCGTCTTTGAATACCGCGTCCGCGCCCTCAATCTCCGCCGCCTCATCGGCGCAGTCGCCGGCAGCGTCCTCGGCATCATCGGCGCATCCCTCTTCTGCATGGTCCTCCGCGCCGCCCTGCCCACCGGATCCTCGTCGGCCGCCATCCAGGTCTTCGTCCTCACACTCATGACCTACTGCGGCCTCCTCGTCGGCACCTCCAAGGGCGAACTCCTCAACCCCGCCGCCCTCGGCACCATCTTCCAGGGCGAAAAATCCTCCCGCAAATCCTTCAAAGTCCTCGACACATCCGTCATCATCGACGGCCGCATCGCCGACGTTGCAGAGACCGGCTTCCTCGACGGAACCTACGTCGTCCCCGAATTCGTCCTCCGCGAGCTCCAGGTCGTCGCCGACTCCACTGACAGCTCCAAACGCCAGCGCGGACGCCGCGGACTCGACATGCTCCAGCGCATGCAGTCCAACACCCACCTCCAAATCCAGATCGTCCCCGACGACTTCCCCTCAATCAAGGAAGTTGACCTCAAGCTCCTCGAACTCGCCAAAAAGTGGGAAGCCAAAGTCGTCACCAACGACTTCAACCTCAACAAGGTCGCCCACCTCCACCGCGTCGAGGTCCTCAACGTCAACGACCTCGCCAACGCCCTCAAGCCCGTCGTCCTCCCCGGCGAAAAAATGTCCATCCTCATCCTCAAGGAAGGCAAGGAATACAACCAGGGCGTCGGCTACCTCGATGACGGCACCATGGTCGTCGTCGACCACGCCCGCAAGGTCATCGGACGCTCCGTCGAAATCACCGTAACCAGCGTCCTCCAAACCGCCAGCGGAAAAATGATCTTCGGCCGACTCGACGACCCCAACGCCCGCCCAGAAAGCGGCCGCTCCATCCCCGCCGAATTCGCCCACTAGCCCCTTCCACTCCCCGCCTCCAGGTATCCGTGCCCCATTCATCCCCGCTTTTGGGATGGGTGTGAATTACCGTCCCCCAAACACCCACCCCTTCCCCACCTGCCACCTGCCCCCCGCCCCCTGATCCCTGCCCCTGTCCCCTCACACGATAAAATAGTCCCGTACGGATTTCCTCCACCAGGACTCACCCATGACCGCGACACCCGCCTCCGCACTCACCTCCGCCATCGGCGCCGCCGCCGAAAAAGCCGGCCTCTCCCTCGTCGCCACCTCCCACGGCACCGACTTCCACGGCCAGCCCACCTCCATCTTTGAGTTCGCCGCCCCCTCCGCGGCACGCAACCTCCGCCTCGAACTCTCCGCCGGCTTCGACTTCCACAAGCCCGACCTCCTCCCAGCCATGACCTCCCATCTCGCCGAGGAGGCCAAGCGCCTGCGCAATCCCCGCCCCGACTGCTACGTCACCATCGAGGGCCTCCCCGTCTCCCTGCGCAACTTCCGCTGGCCCTTCCATCGCTCCACATCCGGCGCAGACACCTTCATCGTCCACGGCGAAGCCCACCTCGAAGACGGCACCAACTCCCCCCTCCACGCCCTCATCTCCGCCGCCATGACCGTCACCTTCGCTGAAATCGTCCCCGCCCCCGAGCAGCCCTACGCGGAAACCTTCCTCTACAACGCCGTCCGCAAAACCTTCGACAACGGCCAGCTCGAACTCGTCAAAAGCGGCAACCGCCAGCCCGTCTTCGTCACCACACGCTACTACTCCCGCTGGCAGAAAAAGTTCTTCTTCAACGACACTGACGACGCCACCCGCCTCGAATACCTCCTCCTCAAGACCTACTGGCTCTCCGGCGTCCTCGGCCAAAACCAGCCCGTCTGGATCGCCGACCCCCGCGACGCACAGTACCTCAACACCACTGAAGCCGAACTCATCCGCATGGCAGCCGACGAAGCCGGCCAGGGCCTCCTCACCCTCACCGGCGACTATGCCGCACCCACCCCCACCCTCCTCGCCCGCGCCGAAGACTACGTCGCCCGCATGAACAAAGCCCTCGACATCACCAAACCCAAATTCAACGAGTCCATGCGCTCCGGCCACGCCAATATGTGACCTTGCCCCCGAAAAGCGTACCTCACATAGAGCTCTGAGATACTGGCGAAGGAGCGGCGAAGATGGTGCGTATACCGAGGAAGATTTACACCTGCGAGTTCAAGATGGAAGCGGTTCGGCTGGTTGAGTCGAGCCAGAGTGTTGCGTCGGCGGCGCGGGCCGGCGGGTGCCACCGGTCCGGGGTCCCCGAGGACAGGTCCACGTCCTCGGGGTGGTGCTCCCTCGCACTCGGGAACCGGTGACGCATTCGAGCAACGCTCGAACCCGCTCCTGCCTCTCTTGCTGTCATCCCCGACAGGGAATCTGCTTCCGCCTTTGCCCTTTTCCTCGTCAGTCCCCAGGGCAACCCGCCACCACACCCGAACCCACCACCAACCCCGCCGGATGCACCAAATCTGGGGGCGCTCTTTGCGGTCAGATGTGGGTGCCCCCGTCCCCACCCTCTTCCAGCGCACCTCGCACCCCGCGCCGTAGGCGCACCGTACCTTAGCCCAGCGATTCATCGCTGGGTACGCACATCCAACAACACCCCGGAGTCCCGCAGGGACGGTGGACAGCCGACTCACCCCTCCAAGTTTTTTACCCAACCTACTACAACCGCCGGGGTGCCCAACCCTCGCCACACCTTTGTTTTTGTGGCTAGGGACCCCCGCAGACAGGTCTGCGCCTGCGGGGAAATCGAGGGTGGGTAAGCCAAATCTCCCACATTCGTCATCCAGAGCGGGCCGGCGGGTGCCACCGGTCCGGGGTCCCCGAGGACAGGTCCACGTCCTCGGGGTGGTGCTCCCTCGCACTTGGGGACCGGTGACGCATTCGAGCAACGCTCGAACCCGCTCCTGCCTCTCTTGTTGTCATCCCCGACAGGGAATCTGCTCCGCCCTTCCTCTTCCAGTCGTCATTCCCCAGGGCAACCCGTCACCACCCCCGACCCCACCGCCGGAAACGCCGCCGCCAACCCCGCCCCGCCCAACGTCCCCTTCGCCACCCGGCGACCCTCGGCATCATACAGATACTCTGTCGCACCGCTGCCACCCACCAGCGACTCCACAGCGATCGTACTCTTCCGGGGCCCCCACAGACAGGTCCACGTCTGTGGGGTGGTTCGCCCTTCCGGGTCATACACATACCGGTTGTTGGCATCCTGGGTCACGTTCCCCGCTCCGTCATAGCTCACCAGCGCACTGGCCAGCCGATTGTTCCCCGCACTACTCACCGCCGTCGCCGTATACTGCACCCCTACCGCAGCACCCACTGCACACGGCGTCGAAGTAGCGCTGGAAGTCATCGCATCAACACGCAGAAGTCTACATAACCAGGCATGAGACCCGCTATCAAAGCGGGTCTCAAAAAGCTCCTCGAAGCCTGAATCCCATCGAGGAGATGACTTCTAAAATACGCCTCCAGCGTACGGTTGCCAAAGGCGTCGTACGTCCAGCAGCCGTCCTCGGGCTCGGGAGAGGCAAAGGCAAGAACAGGGCCTGCATCACCTCCCCCCAACCTTCCGGAACCAGGGACGGCAGGGCACCCGATTGGTCACTGGGCTCAGGTTGGGCCGCCCGCCTTAAGCCTACTTCGCTCGCGACGATAGATGAATATATACACGAAGGCAGAGCCGAACGACAGGCCAATTACTTGCAACAGGACAAGGATAACTTGCCGAAAAGTCGCACGTCTTTCTCCGCGAAAGGAGTATATCATCATTCCCGCCCAGAGAAATGCTTGCGAACACATTGTGGCACAGATAGCAGCAAAGATCACGACGAACGTTAAGATGGAAAATCCCCCTGCAACGAACTGCAAGGACCAATCAGGGTCCCAAAAAATCCCGGCCAAGTCCACACATAGGATGACAAACGTGAGAACAGTGGATACCGAAAACATCCAATTAGCCCTATCAGAGACTACCCAACTTAATTTCCTCGCCATATTCACCTCGTTCAAAACAAAATTCAGCTGTAAGATTTCAATGCGCCGCACCGCTCTCTCGGGTTACGCCATTCAAACTAGCTGCACTGATGACGGTTCACCAAAGGATAGATTAAGCTAGTTCTGGCTCCGGGGTGTTCTCAATTGAAAGTTCAACAAAGGAACTTCTGGCGCATTTGGCGCGTGAATTGCCCCATTGAAGATGTCCCTTGTCCCGCCGACAACGGCAGGTAGGAATGTCTTGAGCGCCTTGAGGATTTCTGTGGTGCTAGCCATGACCTCAAAACCAGCCCCAGGGCCTCTGTACAGGGAAGCGCTTAACAGCCCGTGGTGCAAGTAGCTGAATTCCAGAAGTTCCGGCATCGGGACTTGATGCGATGATCGTCGCCGTTTGAGTTGAGACCCGTGGGTGTGCGGGGTTCAAGCTTTCAGTGAGGCCGATTCCGGCCGGTAAGC
>CAIVDV010000014.1 GCA_903904755.1 uncultured Acidobacteriaceae bacterium
CCCCCCCCCCCCCCCCCCCCCCCCCCCCCCCCCCGGAACTGGACCAGGGGCTTGATTTCAGGGATGTTGGGGGTTTCGGGGCGGGTTGCTGCCTCGTGCTGGCGCTTGCCGGCCGCGTCCAGGTCCATGGGGATGCCGGCGGGGATGAGCACCGGGGCGTTGTGGACGAAGTCGAGCTCGCGGGTGAGGCGGTAGACGATGGGGAAGGCGGCGAGAAGGGCGTAAAAGGCGAACCAACTGGCGTCGAGGCCGAAGTCTGCACCGGAGAGGGAGAATGCGCCGAGGGCATCGCCCCGGATGACGGGTGAGTGGCTGGAGACGCCGTTGACGGGGAGGCCGAAGAGGAGGGCTCGGGAGGCGACCCAGCCGAAGTGCAGTCCCCAGGGTAGCCAGAGGGCGCGGGTGCGGAGGTAGGCGAGGGAGAGGAGCAGGCCGAGAGCGATGGAGACGGCGACACTGGCGCGGTTGGTGCCGGGCAGGTAGGCGCGGAGGAGCGCGAAGAGGATGGAGAAGAAGAGCGATGCAGGCAGGGGGCCGAGGACACGGAGGGCGGCCTGGAAGGCGTAGCCGCGGAAGGCGATTTGGATGGCGAGGGTGGCGAAGGCGAAGTAGGCGGCGTCTACGAGAAGCCAGCCGAAGGAGACGAGGCTGAGGGAGAAGTGGAGGGCGAGGCCGCCAACGAGCAGGGGCAGGACGCAGACGACGGCGAGGCCCCATCCGGCGGCGAGGCCGAGGCCGGCTTCGCTGAGCCAGCCCTGGCGAAGGGGAAGGCCCTGGGCGGTGATGGGTTCGAGCTGCCGGTCGAGGATGAAGCCGAAGGTTCCGAAGCCGAAGAGGAGGAGGAAGGCGAGCATGGCCTGCTCAACGAGGGGGACCCAATCGGCGGAGACGAGGCCGTGCGCGCCGTGCCGGGCGAGGGTGCTGGCGAAGAGGAACCAGAGGACGGAGAGGACGACCCTGCCGGTGGCCCGGATGGGGCCGATGGGGGTCGGATTCGGGGACGGGGTGCTCAAGGGCTCTCCTGGATGAGTGCCGGGTGTAAGGGCTAAGCCGGTGTGGGTTAGCCCTCGGTGTAGAACTGGGCGATGTTGCGGAACTTGGTTTGGCGCTCGCGGACGAGGTCGGCGATGGGCCAGGCCTGGAGGTCGGCAAGGTTGCGCTCGATGGCATCGGCGAGGAGGCGGGTGGCCTCATCGGGGTTGGCGTGCGCGCCTTCCGCGGGCTCGGGGATGATTTCGTCGACGCAGCCGAGGCGCTTCACTTCCTGCGCGGTGATGTGCATGGCTTCAGCGGCTTCGTCCTTGGCATCAGAGTTCTTCCACATGATGGAAGCGCAGCCTTCGGGCGAGATGACGAAGTAGAGGGCGTTCTCAAGGATGAGGACGCTGTCAGCGACGGCCAGTGCCAGCGCGCCGCCGGAGCCGCCCTCGCCGGAGATGATGGCGATGGTGGGGACCTTGAGGCGGGCCATTTCGAGCAGGTTTCGGGCGATGGCTTCGGCCTGGCCGCGCTCTTCGGCACCGAGGCCGGGGTAGGCGCCGGGGAGATCGATGAACGTGATGACGGGGCGGCCGAACTTCTCGGCAAACTTCATGGCGCGGAGGGCCTTGCGGTAGCCTTCGGGGCTGGGCATGCCGAAGTTGCGGCGGACCTTCTCTTTGGTGCTGCCGCCCTTGCGGTTGCCGATGACGAGGACTTCGCGGCCACGGAAGCGAGCCATGCCGCAGGCGACTGCTTCGTCGTCCGCGAAGGCGCGATCGCCGTGAATCTCGCTGAAATCGGTGAAGATGTTCTGAATCAGATCCATAGGATAGGGGCGCTTGGGGTGCCTGGCCCGCTCCACCTTAATCCACGCCGGCTTGATGGCCCGCGTTTCGACTGCACTGCCTGGGGAACTCTCGCTCATGTAAGAAGAACCACACCTCTTCGGGCCTTGTCCACCCGGTCCTAGACGATTCTACGGCGTTGGGGCAGAAAGGACAAAGGCGAAGGTGAATTCGTGTTTGTGAGGAACAAGGACGGGAACCGGTGATGTGCTTCGCGGATGGCTTTTGCGGTTGCAGCGCGGCGAAGGTGTGGAGTGGAGGAACGGCATCCTGTGGCGATGGCGGGCATGGGGGTCGTTTTTGGGAGGCAAATGGGAGGCGGGGGCTCCCCAGGGCTACCGGCATCAGCCCGAATAGGTATAAAAACCGCGCCCGGACTTTCGCCCCAGCCAACCCGCGTCCACCATGCGCACCAGCAGTGGACACGGCCGGTACTTCGGGTCGCCGAGCCCCTCATGCAGGACCCGCAGAATATCCACGCAAACATCGATTCCGATAAAATCCGCCAGCGTGAGGGGGCCCATGGGGTGCGCCATGCCCAGCTTGAAGACCCCATCGACCGCCTCCGCCGTAGCTACCCCCTCCATCACGGTAAACGCCGCCTCATTAATCAGCGGCATGAGCACACGGTTTGAGACAAACCCCGGCGAATCATTCACCTCAATCGGCGTTTTGCCGAGCCGCACCGCGAGTTCCCGCACCGCCTCGAAGGTCGCCTGGCTTGTCGCCAGTCCGCGAATCACCTCGACCAACCCCATCACCGGCACCGGGTTGAAGAAGTGCATCCCAATTACCCGCTGTGCCCGCCCCGTCTGCGCCGCGAGCTTTGTAATCGAAATCGAGGAGGTATTCGTGGCCAGAATCACCTCCGGAGCCAGCACCCGGTCGAGCCCGGCAAGCAACTCCCGCTTCAGCTCAAACCGCTCCGTTGCGGCCTCAATCGCGAAACCGGCCTCAGCCAGGCTCTCACGGTCGGTCGTCGTGCGTATCCGCGCGACCGCAGCGGCCGCCTCAGCCTCGGTCAGCTTTCCCCTGGCCACTTCCCTGCCCAGGTTCGCGGCAATCCGCTCCACCGCCCTGACCAGCACCGCATCGCTGACATCGCACAGCATTACCTGAAAACCCGCCCGCGCAAAGACATGCGCAATGCCCGAGCCCATGGTCCCGGCACCCAGTACAGCTATTGGTTGTTTGATTGTCATCAGCCTTCTCCGGCAGCGATGGTACCAGCGCCGCGGGTCTTTCCGTAAGCCGCAGGCCGCCGCTCAGTCCACGCGCACCAGCACGCAGGTGATGTTGTCGTTGCCACCCGCCTTGTTGGCCGCCTGCACCAGCCGCTTGCAGAGCTCATCGAGCGGAGCCGTTCCCGTGAGCAGCGCCTCAATCCGGGCATCCGGCAACTCCCGCGTCAGCCCGTCTGAGCAGAGCAGGAAGAGATCCCCCGCCTGCGCTTCCACGGCAAAGACATCTGCCTTCACTTCCGCCTGCGTACCCATCGCCCTGGTAATCACATTCCGGAAAGGCGAGCGCGCAGCCTCAGCCCTGGTCATCTTGCCCAGGCGCACCTGCTGCTCCACCAGGGAGTGATCCAGCGTGACCTGCTGCAGCCGTGACCCGCGGAGGTGGTAACAGCGGCTGTCGCCCACATTCAGCACCAGCACCCGGTCCTCTTCCACCAGCAGACCCACGAGCGTCGTGCCCATCCCACTGAGCCGCAGATTCCGTCGCGCACGGGAGTGAATTGCCTCATTTGCCGCCGTAACCGCCTCAGCCACCAGTTGCTCGGCACTGACGCGGGTAACCACCGCCGCCGGAGTGGCCGTGCCAGCTGGTTCCCAGCGCTCGCCGACCAGCCGCAGAAACTCGTCAATGGCGAGCGAACTGGCGATCTCCCCCGCTGCCGCACCGCCCATGCCGTCACACACAGCAAAAGCTCCGTGCTCCACAGAGTATCCGAACGCATCTTCGTTGGTGGCGCGCTTTCGGCCCCGGTCCGTCAACGCGGCTGCCGAATAACGCAGTGTGGGCATCGCCAAAACCTCTCTCCAAAAAGTCAGTGTACAACGAGCTTTTCCGCAGGTGAAGAATCGCTGCCCATCAGATACCGGGCGGCTTGGGAGTTGTGGGGGCTTCCGGGAGATCAAAGACCTGGATTGCCCCGTCGTTCAGCACGGCCGCACGCCTGCCGCTTGGGGACAAGGCGAAGTTTCCGCCCCCATCCAGAATGGGAGCCGTCGGTGCCGTCAGCACGATTTTCCCTGTCGCGAGGTCAAAGACCTGCACCACCTGGCCCTTGAGGTCTTCAAAATCAATCGGGGTGATGGAGTTGATTGACCGCGTCAGCTCAATGACTGACCGGGCAAAGCGCCCCGCCTTAGGCATGACGCCCAGCAACGGCCATACCCGCGTTGCCGGTTGGTTGACCTCCCAGAGCCGCTGCTGGTCCATTGTGAGGAGCGTCAGCTTGAAATCCCCATTGACCGGGCAGGTCGTTGCCAGCACCGCCCCCGGCGCCACCGCATCCAGCAGCGGAGTGCAGGCCGAGTCCAGCCGGCTCAGCAGCCGCGACGGCCCGCGAAAGCTTTGATGCGTAATCTCCCAGCTTTGCCCGCGGCTCCGAAGCGCCTCGTAGTACCCTTCCCCATCCACCGGCAGATGCACCGTGCTCGAGACATGGCTGAACAGCTCCACGCTGCGAGTGTCCATACTGAGGATGCGCAGGAGCGCCTGCGGCTCTGGCCGGTTCGCCGCTTCTTCGGTTGTCACATTTGCCTTGGCCGTCGGCGGCGTTCCGGGGGTCACCGCTCCGCTTGCCGAAGTGGTTGCAAATGCATTGGTGCCTGCCGCGGGTTCGGTTGTGTCCGTGACCAGCAGCTTCTGCGCCGGGTCCAGTTCCAGATAATCGACCGCCCCCGGGAATCGCAAAAACGGCTCCAGGGTCAGCCCGGCATCCCCGCGCTGCACCATATTGCGGTCCCGCAACAGGAAGTGCCCATCCTCCAGCACCCACAGGTACCGCTTCTGGTCGTGCACACTCCACAGCGCCTCGGCGGTCACCTGCCCATTCGGCAGTGCCAGCACCAGCGCGCGAATCCGTCGCTCCCTGGCGTTCTCAGCCGCTCCCGCGGCGGCGGCATCCCTCGGAATCAGCCCCGGTACCCGGAAGGTGAAAAGCAGATGCTCATCATCCAGGAAATTGAGCGACACCTGCGCCACCCGCCTCCCGAGGTAAAACTGTGCCGGCGGCGCAAACCCAAGCGGCGTGACCGGAATGGTATATGCCGGAGTCTGGCTCGGCTGGAGCCCTGTTTTGGCTGCATCGCCGTGCTTCTTTTTGCTTTTGGTCTCAGGCTGAGCCGCCAGACTGGGAACCTGCGCATGCGCAACCACCGCCGCGGCCAGTGCCACTATCGCCAGTCCTCGTCCCAACCGCCATGCACGCATCGTCCTCCATTGTCGCCGATTCCACCGCCGTGCGAACAACCGCCGCCATATGCGACAGTGGAAGAGATGTCTTTCTCTCCATCGCGGCGGGTCACCTGGCTCGGATACGGCGCTTGCGCGCTTGCCGGTTGCCTTTGGGGAACCGGCTTTTACCTCGGCAAACTCGCCCTGCGCGAAATGTCGGTTGGCCATATGGTGCTGTACCGGTTCCTGTTCGCCTCCCTGGGAATGGCTCCGGTGCTTTTCGCCCACTGGCGTCGCCCGGGCCCGCGCTGGACCCGCCGGGAGGCCACCATTCTGCTCGCTTCTGCAGCCCTGGGCATTCCGCTCCAGTTTCTGCTCCAGTTCGCTGGCCTGGCCCGCACCACCGTAAGCCACGCCTCGCTGATGGTCGGGACCATGCCCGTACTGCTCGCGCTTGCAGCCACGCTGTTCACAGGCGAGCGGCTCGACTGGATTGGCTGGGTTGCACTCGCCAGCTCCACGGTCGGCGCTGCGCTCATCGTCCTCGGCGGCAGCCCAGGTTCCGCCACCGGCAGCCATCCCACCCTGACCGGCGATCTGATGGTGGTCGTCTCACTGGCCATCGCTCTCGGGTGGGTACTCGCCAACAAGCAGCTCATGCAGGTGCACAGCCCGCTTGCTGTCACCGCCTACGGCATTCTCTCCGGCACCGCGATGCTCATTCTCTGGGTCAATGCCACCGAGGGACCGCCCCCCGTCGCCCACGTCTCAGCCACGGCCTGGGCCGCCCTCGCCGCCAGCGGAATCCTCTGCACCGCCACCACCACCCTCGTTTGGAACTGGGGAATCCATCATGTGCCAGCTTCCCGCGCCGGAGTCTTCCTGAACATTGAGCCAGCGCTCGGATCCTGGCTGGGGGTCCAGCTCCTGGGCGACCGCCTGGGCCCCAACGCCTGGCTGGGCGGTACCCTGATTCTGGCAGCCGCCATAACACTAACGGTGCGTGGTCACGAGCCGGACCCGGAAGTAATATTGGATTAACGATTTATGAAGACCTTCCAATCATCGCCAGACAGAATCCGCCGATACCCCCATCAGTGCTGGATTTCCTTGAGGCACTTCTAAGAATCGACGGAGCTACCCATGTCCCCTCTTATCTGGTCGCACACCTGCCTCACCGGCATCCTCGCCATGGATGATCAGCACGGCATCCTGATGGACACCCTCAATGAACTCCGAAGCGCGATCTCGCACGGGAGCAAGGAAACCGAGGAAGTCCTGCATCGCCTGATGGCTCTCTCCATGCTCCACTTCGATGCGGAAGAGTCCCTGATGTCGCGGTTCTCATTCCCTGACATCGAGGTCCATCGCGCGGAGCATCAGCGTCTTCTGGCCCAGCTCGCGGATTTCTCCAACTCCTATGCCGCCGGCTCCACCGGCCGCGAGCGCACCTTTGTCGACTTTCTTCGCTCCTGGTTCCACGACCACGTGGAAGGCATGGACCAGCACTACGGCCCCTGGCTGAGGGAACGCGGCGTCAGCTAAGTTTTGGTTGGTATCCTGCTCTAGCCTTCAAAGCTGAGCTGCAGCGACGCATAGGCGGCATTGGCCTTTGGCTCGCTGGCCAGTTCGTAGACGAGCCGCTCCAGTACGAGGCGCTTGTCTGGCGGCGAGCTTCTCAGCTCCAGGTCAGCCCGCGCAATGAGCCGCAGAGCCCGCGTCAGATCCCGCCGACTCCGGTAGCGCCGGGCCTGCCGAATCAGGTCATCCGCGGCAAAGGGCGGCATGCGGAAGCCCTGCCACAAAGCCTGCCAGATTGCCCGCGAATCCCGCACATTTTTTTCCAGGATTACCAGCATCTGCTTGAAGGTCCGCGCCAGCATGTAGAGGTGCCCGATTGCCGCATCCTCGCCCGCATCCGAGCTGTTGAGCAGGCCATGGAGCAGAGCCAGCGCCCTTGCCCGGTCCCTGGCGCTGATGGCGTCGGTCAGCTCGTAGAGAGAGCGCTGCTTGGCGCTCAGCACCATGGTCTCCACATCGCCCAGCGTGATGCGGCCTTTGCCAAAGGTGTACAGCAGGAGCTTCTCCAGCTCAGAGGCAATCAGCATCATGTCGTTGCCGAGCGCGTCTACCAGTTCCCGCACCGCGTCCTGGTCAATCCTGCTTCCCTGCTCGAGCGCCGCCGCCGCCACCCAGCGCATTGCGTCCGTGTCTTCCACCCGGGCCAGGTCCACAATTCCGCAGTACTCGCCCAGGGTCTCCCGCAGCCGCTCGTACTTGGTTTTGTCGTCCATCTCCATTCGCCGCAGATCGGCGGGGATGCGGATATGGTCCGCCACAAAAATCAGCAGCGCGCCGGGATTTGCCTGGCGGAAATACCGCTCCAACTCGGCAAACTCTTCCTTCTTTGCGCCGCGCCCGTACAACTGCTTCAGGTTGCGTACAAAGATTACCTGGAAAGGCGCCATGAGCGACGGCGTGCGGGCAATATCCAGAATGGAAAAAATCGAGTGCTCCGCAAGATCCAGCTCCGCCAGGCAGAACTCCCGCATCTCGGCGGGCACAAACGCCTTCAGCACTGCCTTGCGGCACCGCTCATAGAGGAAGACGTCATCGCCCACCAGCACATAGGCTGGCTTGAGGACCCCCTCGCGGGGGAATCCGGTGCCGGTATCGGCGGCAGCAATCTCGGCCAGGAAGCGGTCCATCGCGGCAAATCCGGCACCCAGCCGCTGGCTGCTCATCGGGCTTGCTCCTGGACTGGGGAGGATTGAATCATCTGCTCCAGAATACCGCCGACCGCTGGCCGCAGACTGTGAGAAAAAGCCAATCTTTTCAGGGGAATATCGTGATGCAAGCATAGTGGCGAAGAGACGGCGAACAAACGCTCCCGCCTGCCCTGGATTCGCCCCTAGAACCCTTCCAGCACATCTGCCACCAGGGCCCGGGCAAATTCCCTGCTGAGCCGCTCCACCGCCGCCGGGCTCTCTTCCAGGAACGTCGGCAGATCTGTCGTGGACTGGTACTGCTGCCGGAAAACGTAATTCGGGTTCGAGTACAGCACGCGCCCATCCCGCGCCGTCAACGTCACGGACGCGGTGAGCGTAATCAAAAAGCTCGACGACTGCTGCGTCTGGGAGTTGTAGGTCAAGGGAGCCACCGTCTGCGTAAGAATCGTCCCGCGCAGCACCGCATCGGCATCCGGCCGGTCCTCAGGCACCACGCGCAGCCGAGTCCGCAGGGCAAACTCCCGCGCCACGGCATTGGTCAGCACCGTCTCTGTCCGGTAACCGTTCGTCCTGGTTGCAAATACCGGCACCGCCAGGGTTCGCATCCCCGCCGGCAGATGGGTCGCATCGCCGAGCGTGTGGTATCCGCAGCCGCCGGCGGCAAAGGCAGCCGCTAGCGTGGCCGAGGCAATCGCGACAATACGGAAGAAGCGGCGCATACGTAAAACCAGTGTACTCAAACCCACGCCGCCACCAGCTTTCCCAGCCCTTCGTCGGGCAGTCGCAGGCCATCGGTGCGCCCGTGGAAGTACCGCTCATTCAGCTCCAGCGGGCTCAGATGCTCGATCCGTCCGAAGCCTGCCGACCGTAGTTCGCTCTCCATCTGCTGCGCCCGAAAGTACAACTGGAAGGGCTCTCCGGCAGCAGCCACCCGCGCTGCGAGAGACTTGCGCGCCCGCTGCCGCTCCGGGCTCAGTTCGTCATCTGTAAGGGAATAGTCAAACGCAATGCCGCTTCCCGTGGGCATCGCCGCGACAAGATCCACTGTTGCCCGGAAAGCCGCCAGCGTGAGGTACGGAATGACGCCCAGCCAACTGAAAAACGCCGGCCGCGCAAAGTCAAACCCCGCCCCTTCCAACCCTTGCCGCAGCGTGTGATGCTCGAAATCCAGGGGAATGTACGTAAGGCTCTCTGGCTCGGCAATGCCCGCCTTCTGGAGCCGGTGCCGCTTGAATGCCTGATTGCTGGGGAAATCCACCTCAAAGACCCGCAGTGCCTCAAACGGATTCCGGTACGCGAAGGTATCCAGCCCTGCGCCCAGAATCACATATTGCTGAACGCCCCCGGCTACCGCCGTCGCCAGGTTGTCTTCCGTAAACCGGCTGCGTCCCACCATGTACGCTCGAAACGCGCGCGACCTCGGATCGGAGTGCCGCACGGGATCGGCGAAAAACTCCGGCCCCAGAATCGGCACGGCAATGGGATCGTGGAAGACCAGGGGGCTGTCAATGAGTTGATGCACTGCCCGCCGCGTCGCCACTGCCCGCGATGTCATGCTGATGTGCCCGGTGCGCATAGGTTTCAGTCTAAGCCAACCGCCCGGCACAGTATTCGAGCAGCCGTCAGCGGTAAGATGCCCCTATGAACTGGATTGGCTGGGCTCTGCTCTCTGCACTTTTTGCCGCCGCGACTGCGGTACTCGCCAAGATTGGCGTTGCCCACATCGACTCCAACCTGGCCACTGCGGTGCGCACCACGGTCGTCGTGCTGTTCGCCTGGGCCATCGCGCTGGCGCTGGGCAAGCAGGGCGAACTCCGCACCCTCGACCGCCGCACCCTGCTCTTTCTCGGCCTCTCCGGCATTGCCACCGGCCTTTCCTGGCTCTGTTACTTTCGCGCCCTCCAGGTCGGGCCCGCCTCCCGCGTGGCCCCGGTGGACAAGCTTTCTGTCGTATTGGTCATGGTCTTCGCCGCCATCTTCCTTGGGGAAAAGCTCTCCCCCCTGGCCCTGGCGGGCGGCGCATGCATCGCCGTCGGTGCGGTTCTGATGGCCATCGCCTGACCCGCCAATTGTGTCTACAAACAGCAGAAAGGCCACCCTCACCGGTGGCCTTTCGTTCATGCATTCTGTTTGCGGTTACGCCGGCGAGGGCGAGCCTTCCGGGAAGCCTGGCCCAGGACGTCCGCCTTCCGGCTTGAGCACCTGAGGCGTCGGTCCGCTGCCCTGGTCGGTCGGCGAGGCCAGCACCGACCGCAGCTCCGGCAGCTCAGTGCCTTCAATCAGCATCCGAACTTCCTCGGCATCAATCGTCTCCCGCTCCAGCAGAGCCGCAGCAATCCGATGCATCGCATCCTTGCTGGTCTCAACCAGTTTGTAGGCAGACTGGTAGGCTTCGTCAATCAGCCGGCGAACCTCCTGATCGATTTGCCGCGCTGTCTCTTCGCTGAAGTCACGGTGCTGCGCAATTTCGCGGCCCAGGAAGATCTGCTCTTCCTTTTTGCCAAAGGTCAAGGGGCCCAGCCGGCTCATGCCGTACTCGCAAACCATTGCACGGGCGATTTCGGTAGCCCGCTCAATGTCGTTGCCGGCACCGGTTGACATCTGGTTCAGGAAGACTTCTTCTGCCACGCGACCGCCGTAGAGCGTCGCCAGCCTGGTCTCCAGATACTCTCGGGTGTAGTTGTGCCGGTCGCCCGGCAGGTACACGGTTACGCCCAGCGCCATGCCGCGCGGAATAATGGTCACCTTGTGAATCGGATCAGAATCGCCCCGGAGGAACGACACCAGCGCGTGGCCGGCCTCGTGGTACGCGGTTACCTTCTTCTCCTCATCGGTGAGCAGCATTGACTTGCGCTCTGCGCCCATCAGGACCTTGTCCTTGGCCAGTTCGCAGTCGTACATCGTCACCTGCTTGCGGTTGACGCGCGCCGCATTCAGCGCCGCCTCGTTGACCATGTTTGCCAGGTCCGCACCGCTGAATCCGGGTGTTCCCCGCGCCAGCACATTCAGGTTCACATCGTCCGATACGGGAACCTTCTTGATGTGTACCCGCAGAATCTCTTCGCGGCCACGCACATCCGGCAGGCCCACCACCACGCGCCGGTCGAAGCGCCCCGGACGCAGCAGAGCCGGATCCAGGACGTCAGGGCGGTTTGTCGCAGCCACCAGAATCACGCCGTCGTTGGACTCAAAGCCGTCCATTTCCACCAGCAACTGGTTCAGTGTCTGCTCACGCTCGTCGTGTCCGCCACCCAGGCCTGCGCCACGGTGCCGGCCCACGGCATCAATTTCGTCGATGAAGATGATGCACGGGGCATTTTTCTTGCCCTGCTCAAAGAGATCGCGAACGCGGCTTGCGCCCACGCCCACAAACATTTCCACAAAGTCCGAACCGGAAATCGAGAAGAAGGGGACATTCGCTTCGCCGGCAACAGCCCGGGCGAGGAGGGTTTTGCCCGTGCCCGGAGGGCCCACCAGCAGCACGCCCTTGGGAATGCGTCCGCCCAGCTTCTGGAAGCGCTGCGGCTCGCGCAGATACTCGATAATCTCCTTCAGTTCTTCCTTGGCCTCATCCACACCGGCCACGTCCTTGAAGGTGATTTTCTTCTGCTGCATCGAGAGCAGGCGCGCCCGGCTCTTGCCAAACGACATCGCCTTGTTTCCGCCCGACTGCATCTGGCGCATGATGAAGAACCAGATTCCCAGAATGAGGATGATGGGCAGAATATTGACCAGCACAGGCCAGAGCATGTTGCCCTGAGGATCCTTGATATTCACCGTCACCTTACCGGCGCTGAGCTGGGTATACATGTCTGAGTAGCCGGTCGGCACCACGGTATGGAACGCAGCCCCATCCTTGCCACCCGACTTGAGATGCCCGTGCACCTCGGATCCCTGAATGGTGACATCGTTCACCTGGCTCTGATGAACATTGTCGAGGAAAGTGGAGAAGGCGATTTCCTGTTCCCGCGCACCCAGCATGGCGTTCCTCGAAACCACTCCAAAGAGCAGGACGAGGCAAATCAAGATGAATGTCCAGAACATGATTGTCTTAACGGTCGAGTTCACCAGGACTCCTTTGTTCAGATGTGACGGCAGCAACCTCCTGCTTCCGTCCACCTGCTATATGTCTTAGACGCTTGAGCCGCCGCAAAAGTGGCAAAATCGCTCCAGCTGGTTGAAGAGACAACACAACCCCTCAGCGCCATCGAGCACATCTCCATGATTGTACTCCGAAGAACCCTCCCCTGCCGCCGTTGAAGGCAAGAGGAAATGCCCCAAAAGAACCAGGAATCAAGCCGCCCCGGCAGGCTCGACAGTCAACTCGAGGCCACCCTGCTTTTCCACAGATGCGCCCCGCATCCAAATCACTTCTCCCCGCCAAACGAGCACCGGCCAAGCCGCGCGGTCAGTCCCGCTGATCTTCATCCGCTCGAGCACCTCTTTCACCTTCCTCGGCCCGCTGGAGTACCGCAACGTCACGCGGTCGCCTGGCTTCCATGCCCGAATGACCGCCGCCGGCCACACCCCGGGACCAGCCTCAGCCCGGAACCGCAGCCCAAATGCTTCCGCCTCTCCCGGAACCGGCAGCGTGACTTCCTCCGCCACGGTCTCCACTCCGCCGAAGTTTGGGGAAATGCGCAGTTCACGCGGCGTCCGCTCTGCCAGCAGCGGCCCCGGCAGAGTCGCCTTCTGCCCCGCCCTGCCCTCGGTCGCGAGTCTGCGCAGGCTTTCCGTCGCCTCAAAGTCCAGCGCACCCCCCAGCCGGCCCGCCGCGTAGCGCAGCAGCCGCCGCTGGACGGCCGGCTCCAGCGCCGCCACGCGCACCACATCGAGCGCTACCTGTTCGGTCAATCCAGCGGCGCGGCCTCCGCCCCTGACCGGGCGCCCCTCCAGGATGAGTTGCGGTCCCAGCCGTTCCATCTCCCCCTGCCAGTAGCTCTCTTCATCCCGCGCGAGCTCTGCCATGTGAGCCAAATGCTTCCTCAAGAGCGGATTCCACCCATCGAGGACCGGCAGCAGCTCGTGGCGGATCCGGTTCCGGGTGTAAATCGTCTCCGCATTCGTCAGGTCTTCCCGCCATCCCTGGCCCAGCGCGGCCAGATAGGTTTCCACCTCGCTTCGTCTGACCCCCAGAATCGGCCGAACGATCCGCCCCTCCGGGAAGGTCACTTCCGGATAAATCCCTGAGAGGCCCGCGGTCCAGGCCCCGCGCAGCAGCTTTCCCACCACCGTCTCTGCCTGGTCATCGAGCGTGTGCGCCGTCGCCACCGCATCCAGCCCCTGGCTCGTCATCAATTCCCGGAACCACCCATACCGCAGCCGCCGCGCCGCTTCTTCGATCGACTCCCCCTGACGGTCGGCCTCGGCTTCTGTCTCTACCCGGCTGGTATGGAACGGCAAGCCCAGATTCCCGGCCAGCTCCCTGGAAAACTCCTGGTCCCCATCCGCCTCTGCCCCGCGCAGACCATGGTGCAGGTGCGCCACACTGAGCACCAGGCCGAGTTCCGCTGCCTCAGCGGCCAGACGCCGGGTGAGCGCCACGGAGTCCGCGCCGCCCGAGAGCCCCACTGCCAGCCGCATTCCCGGCCGCAGCAGGCCCTGGTTCAATTTCAGATCCGGAACGGCTTTGCTGTTCATCTCAGTCACATTCTGATGGTAGTCCAATGTATACTCTGCTGGTTATGCAGGTATTTGCGATACTTCCCGCCGCAGGACTGGGCACGCGGATGGCCGCCTCCCAGCCGAAGCAGTTCCTTGAACTTCACGGACTGCCCATCCTTATCCACTCCCTTCGCGCCTTTGCCTCGGCGCCGCGCATCACCGCCACCTATGTGGCCGTGCGGGCCAGCGAGCTCGACCGCGTCCGCGTGCAGGTTGCCGAATACGGCTTTGCGGACAAGGTGCACGTGGTCGAAGGCGGTGACAACCGCCAGCAATCCGTTGCCAACGCCCTGCGTGCCCTGCCCTGCGCCGACGACGATATCGTCCTTGTCCACGATGCCGTACGCCCCCTGATTGATGTAGCCACCATCGAGCGCACCATCGACGCCGTTGCAGAAACCGGCGCGGCCATCGTTGGTCTGCCCGCCGTGGATACCGTGAAGCAGGTTGAACGCACAGCCCACGGCGCGCTGATTACCGCCACGATTCCCCGTGAATTCGTCGTCCTGGCCCAAACGCCCCAGGGCTTCCGCTGCGACCTGCTGAAGCAGTCCTTTGCGGAAGCTGAAGCAGACGGGTTCCTTGGCACCGACGAGGCCTCAGTGGTTGAGCGCGCCGGGCACCCCGTAGCGGTTGTTCACGGCTCGGCGACCAACATCAAGATCACCCAGCCCGCCGACCTCCTGCTCGCCGAGTTCTACCTGAGCCATCTGGCGTAGCACGCGGGACTTTTTCTTCCAACAAAAAGACAGGCATACTAAGAGATATGGATACAAGGATTGGATTTGGCTGGGACTCGCACGCGTTCAAGCCCGGCGTTCCCCTGAAAATTGGCGGCTTGTCGCTGGATCACCCTGAAGGCCTCGCCGGCCACTCTGACGGCGATGTTCTTCTGCATGCCATTACCGATGCGCTGCTGGGCGCTGTTGCTGCGGGCGACATCGGCACCTTCTTCCCCCCGGGGGACCCCCGCTGGAAAGACGCCGATTCCGCCATTTTCCTCAATCTGGCGCTGGAAGAGATTCAGCATGCCGGCTACGGAATCGTGAACGTTGACTGCTCGCTGATTCTCGCCGCCCCCAAGATTTCGCCCATTGCCTCAGAGATGCGCGAACGGGTCGCCGATTTGCTCTCAGTCGACCTTGACCAGGTTTCCATCAAGGCCAAGACGCCGGAGGGCCTCAATCTTGACCACGTGGCCCAGTGCCATGCCGTGGTTCTGCTGGAGCGCGTGCGCGATCCGGAGGACCTGAAGAGCATGTCGGCCATCGTCCAAAGCCAGCGCGAGCTGGAAGACGTTGTCGAGGACCTGCTGACCCAGGTCCACGGCGTGCCCAAGCGCCGCCAGATTGTCCCCGCGTTCGGCACCGAGGACATCACCTAGTCGTCCACCTGGACGGTACAGGAAAAAGGGCGCGGCGACGGCCGCGCCCTTTTTCCTGCTCCCGGTACCCCAGGGTTGCGAGAAACCGATCCGTCAGGAAGCAATCACAAATGCGGAACCTGGTACCGCAGAATCTCCTCATCCACCGTAACCAGCACAAGTCCCTCCAACTGCGCCTGCGCCACCAGCAGGCGGTCAAACGGATCCCGGTGCAGCGCGGGCAATGACCCCGCCCACTCCGCGTGCTCTACCGTGATTGCCAGCCTGGCAAATCCGTGCCCGTCAATGGCAGGCGCGACTGGTTGTGTAAACGCCAGCTTCCCGGTAGCCCGTTTGATTGCAATCTCCCACACCGACGCCGCACTGACAAAGACCTGATTGGCAGGATTAGCCACCGCAACGCGCAAAGGCAGCGGCAGACGCTCATCGGCGGAGTTCCACCAAAGAAAAGCGTGAGTGTCGAGCAATAGGCGCATGGGCTAAAGACCAAAATCCCGCAAAACCTCATCCTGCAGCGGCGCATCAAAGTCCTCAGCCAGATGCGTTACACCCAGCAAATTGCGACCAAATACCCGCGCAGACACCACGGCTGAATCAACCGGAACCATCTTCACCAGCGGCTTCCCCGACTTCGCAATCACAATATCCTCGCCCTTCGCTGCCCGTTCCACCAGACTGGAGAGCTGGGTTTTGGCTTCATAAAGATTGAATTGCGTGCTAGCCATTCGCTGGACCTCTCGCCCCACTGTTGCTTGTCTCTGCCACTCATGATGCACCGAATCCGATAGTTGGTCAAGTTGGTCAACACGCTTGCGACACCCAATCCGACAAGCAAAACTCCTCACCAGGTGCTAGCATCAATTTGGGCATCCAGCCCCGGATAATAACGTTTTCATGTCTGAAGTTCCTGTCTCCCCTGCCTTGGCTCCTCGTGTTCGCTTTGCCCCCTCCCCCACCGGCTACCTGCACGTGGGCGGTGCCCGCACCGCGCTGTTCAACTGGCTGTTTGCCCGGCACACTGGCGGAACCCTGATTCTGCGCATTGAAGACACTGACTTCGAGCGCTCCAGCGAAGAGATGGTTGAGGGCATTCTGGAAGGGATGCGCTGGCTCGGCCTCAACTGGGACGAAGGCCCGTTTTACCAGTCCAAGCGCCTCCCGCTGTACAAGGAGACGGCCGCCAAAATTCTCGCTGCGGGCCACGCGTACTACTGCTTCTGCACCAAGGACGAGCTGGAACAGCGCCGCGCCGCAGCCACGGCAGCCGGCCGCCCGCCGATGTACGACCGCCGGTGCCGCCAGATTCCGCGCGAAGAAGCCGAGCGGCGCCTGGCCGCAGGAGAGACCGCAGCGCTGCGCTTCGCCGTGCCGGAAGGCGGCTCGACCAGCTTTGACGACGCCGTCTTCGGCAAGGTGGAGTTTGCAAACTCCGAGATTGAGGACTTCGTCCTGCTCCGCTCTGACGGCATACCGACCTACCACCTCTCGGTGGTCGCCGACGATGTGGATATGCGCCTGACCCACATCATCCGCGGCGCCGACCACATCTCCAACACGCCCAAGCAGGTCCTGCAGTACCGCGCACTCGGCGCGGCGCTGCCCATTTTTGCGCACGTTCCTCTCATCCTGGGCCCGGACAAGACGCGCCTCTCCAAGCGTCACGGCGCCACCAGCGTCATCAGCTACAAGCAGATGGGCATTGTGCCTGAGGCCTTCCGCAACTTCCTCGCGCTGCTCGGCTGGACACCCGGTCAGCTCAAGGACGCCAACGGCAAGGACCGCGAAATCTTCGGCTCGGACGAGCTCATCCAGCTCTTTTCGCTTGGCGGCATTTCCAAGTCGAATTCCGTCTTTGACAACGACAAGCTGGCCTGGTTCAACACGGAGTACATCCGCGCCTATCCTTCCGAGCAGCTTTTGCCGCTGATTCAGGAAGAGTGGGCCAAGGTGGGCTTTACGCCCACGCGCAGTGAGCAGGAGATTACGCACGCCATTGACCTTTTGAAGCCGCGCGCTCGGAATCTGATTGACTTCGCGACCGCCTTCCGCGCATACTTCGGCGACAGTTTCGAGGTCGATCCCACCGCACGAGAAAAATTTCTATCAGGCCAGGTTCCGGAACTGCTCCGCGAACTTGGCTCCCGCTACGCTGCGGCTACTGAGTTTTCAGAAGCCTCCGCAGAAGCCCTTCTTCGGGCTTTTGCAGAGGAAAAGGGACTCAAGGCCGGAGCTCTCATCAACGGATCCCGTGTGGCCCTGACCGGCCAGGGCGTGGCTCCCAGCTTGTTTGCCGTGATGCTTGCCCTCGGACAGGAGCGGGTGGTAAGGCGGCTCTCACAGATCCAGTAAGCTGCTCCTGAAAAACATATCGGCTCAGTCCCCCTGACGATTTTCCGATTTTCCCCGAAACCGGAGTCGCTCATTTTGCCTGAATTCGCTCATTCCGAAGACCGCCCTGATTTGTCCCCAGACCTGGATCTGGAGGATGAGTCAAATGCCGGCCGCATCCGAGTCCCCAGGTGGATTTGGCTCGCGTGCATGGTTTTGACTATCCCCAGCATCGTGAGTTACTGGGCGCAGTGGGCTCACCAGCTTCGCGGGCTCCCAGACCCGCCGCGTCCCAACGGGAATATCTCGGCGTGGTCCGCTTCCCCTTTCAGTCAGCTCCCCGTTGCCCACGAGCAGTGCTACCTCTCCAACAACCGGTGGAACTCCTCTGGCAGTCCCGCCAACCTGAATCAGGAGACCTTCGTCGTCGAAGAAGCTGGAAAGGAGAGCTTCGGTTGGCGGTGGAGCGCGCCGTGGCGTCTCTTTGCGAAGATTGTCTCCTACCCTGAGGTGGTCTGCGGAGCCAAGCCATGGGATATCCCCATGGGCCGCATCGACGGATTCCCGTTCCATCCAGTCAAGGACGGCCCCCGGCTCACTGCGGAGTACCACTCAGAACTCAAGGCGCTGGGAACCTACAACCTGGCCTTCTCGCTTTGGGCGGTTTCCCGGCTCCCGGCAACTCCTGAGTCGGTGAAGACGGAGGTGATGATTTGGACCGCGCAGTCAGGCCAACGGCCTTCGGGCAAACCGCTCGGGGTTGTGACCATCAACGGCGTGCGCTGGGAAGTCTGGGTGAATGAGCATCAGACCGATGTCTCGGGCAGCAACTCCAGCGAGTGGACCTATGTGGCCTACATCGCCCAGACCCCGGTCACGGATGGCCCGCTCCCCATCAGCGCCTTCCTGGACGATGCGCTGGACCGCAAGCTGCTTTCGCCGGAGATGTACATGACCGACGTTGAGCTGGGAAACGAAGTTTCAGAAGGTTCAGGAATGGCCCAGATCCGCGGCTTCCAACTCCACTTTGACCCGTCAGCGGCACCGCAACCATGACGGCTTGCGCCGTCAGTGCTTCATCAGCGCGTCACGGTCCAGCGGATTTCCATCGAGAATCACCGTGTTGATTCGCCGCGCATTCCAGATATTGACGGTCGGGTCGCCGTCGAGCACCAGAATATCCGCCCGCCGTCCCGGGGCCAGCAACCCCAATTCGCTCCAGTGGAACTGCTCCGCATAGTTGCTGGTTGCCGCAGCAATCGCCTCGCGGGGCGAAAGCCCCAGGCGAACCAGCATCTCCAGTTCGGTATGTATCGAAATTCCGGGCAGCGTTCCAAACGCAGGTGCTCCGCTGGCAGCCAGGTAATGCGGAAACGCCTCAAAGATTGTCTGGTTCAGCCTCCAAAGCCGCTCCGCCTGGGTATCGTTCTTCTTTCGCAGACTGTCCTCCATCCAGCGCTGCGTAATCGCCGGCAGCTTGTGCACCCAAGCAGACTGCGGGTAGACCAACTCTCCCGTCTTCGGATCAGAACGCAGGCTGAGGGCACTCAAATCCGCTCCATGGTTCAGCACCGCTGGATCCAATGCCCGCGCCGCCGGCTCAAGCCAAAGATTTCGGTGGTCCGGCAACTGCAGGTAAACCAGGCTGAAGGTTGGCATCAGCGCGGTCCTGTGCGATGCCAAAAACCGTGCATAATCCCTCAAATGGGGGTCAGTCGGCGGAATGCGCTCAGCATAGCCATACGCCGTCTTGCTCGGAGGCCCCTCCGGGTCCTCCACCAGCGGCTTCTGCAACTCGTCTGGAATGGCTCCCAGCTCATATCGGCTAATGTGCAGCAGCACATCGACATCTGCCTGGATGCCCACCCGGTATGGGGTTGCTACAAATTCTCCGTAGGTGACCAGCCCCATCTGGTGTGCGTGCTCAATGATCCACTGCGTGTGCGCCGCCGTCAGGTTGTGCCCCAGCCACAGCACCCGCGTTCCCAGCTTTGCCGTATCCGCCAGTTGCCGCTCGGTATCCTGCGGGCTCAGTTCTACACTGTGTCCACCCACATCACGCAGCTTCTGCTGCCACTCTGGCCTGCCAATCAGCAGACTCCAGTCGTCGGTCGAGCCAATGCTGTCCAGCAGGTAAATGTGGGGGCTCGGACTCGCGTGCATATCTACACGGCCGCGGTCCGCATCCCCGCTCGCCACCACGGTGGTCACGCCCATGGCAAGGTTGGCATTCGCTTCGCCCTGGCTGTTCATCGCGGCAAACCCGTCAATCAGGCCCGGAATGAGGTATTTTCCCGTGCAATCGATCACATGGGCGCCGCGCGGAATCGGCAATGCCAGGCGCGGCCCAATCGCGGTAATTCGCCCTTCCCGGATAAATACGACCGCATCGCGAATGTCTTCTGCAGAGTGTCCCCAGGAGGTGAGGTCCACCACCGTGCCGCCGACCAGCACCAGGGTTGGGGGCGGCGGCGGAGGCGCTTTTCCCGCACCCGCGGCCTGACTGAGCCCGCGCAAGGGCAGCAGCATGCACAACACCGCCAGCATCGCCGCAGGTGCTCCCTTGCCTGACGTCCATTGAAATCGACGGCCCAGAACTGAATCTCCGTGAAATCCACCAGCCCGCCCATTGTCGCATGCCGACTTCGAGGACAAATGAATCGTTTTTCCGCTCTGGAGAATCACCCTGCCTCTGGCCTCGCCGCGACCTGGGATTCTGCAGCCAGGGCCAGCAACGGCCGCAACTGTTCCAGTGCAGCCTCAACGCTCAACCCGTGGCTCGCCCGCAGTTGCTCGACCTTGCCGTGCTCAATGAACTTGTCGGGCCAGCCAATCCGCACCACCGGCACGCTCAAGCCCAGCTCGTCCAGGGCTTCCAGCACCGCCGCGCCAAATCCGCCCATCAGCGCGTGGTCTTCCATTGTCACCAGGATCCGCGCCGACTTTGCAAACCGGGCCACTGCATCCTTGTCGATTGGCTTCACAAACCGCGGATTGATTACGGCGGCCGAAAACCCTTCCAAATCCAGCCGCGACTTGAGCTCGCCGGCCATCTCGCACATATTGCCAAGTCCAAAGATTGCCACATCCGAGCCGCCCTTCGGCCCCGCGTCAATCACCTCAGCCACGCCCACCGGCAAAATCCCCGGCAGCGCTTTTCGCGGCACGCCGACCACCACTCCGCGCGGATACCGGATTGCTGCCGGGCCTTCGAGTGTCAGAGCGGTCGCCATCATGTCAGCCAGCTCGTCTTGATCCCTGGGCGCCATCAGGGTAATCTCGGGAATCCCCCGCAGATACGAGATATCAAAAAGACCATGGTGGGTTGGCCCATCATCTCCGGACAGCCCCGCCCGGTCCATGCAGAACACCACGGGCAGCTTTTGCAGGCAAACGTCGTGGATGACATTGTCTACGGCGCGCTGGAGGAAGGTTGAGTAAATTGCGCAGAACGGTCGATATCCCTGTGTCGCCAGCCCTGCGGCAAAGACCACCCCATGCTCCTCGGCAATGCCCACGTCAAAGTACCGTTTGGGATGATGCGGGCGGAAGAGATCCAGCCCGGTGCCGTTCGGCATTGCCGCTGTAATCGCAACGACCTTCTCGTTCCTGTCTGCCAGTTGCACCAGCGTATTCGCAAAGACCTCGGAGTAGGTCACCGCACCCGCCGGCTTGGTCTCGCCCGTCTCCGGGTCATAGGGCCCCAGGCCGTGGAACTTCTTCTGTTTGTCCAGCGCCGGCTGAAAGCCCTTGCCTTTCTGCGTGAGAATATGCAGCAGTACCGGCTTGTCTTCCGTCTTCAGGAACTTGAAGGTCTCAATCAGCAGCGGCAGATTGTGCCCGTCAATCGGTCCGTAGTACTTGAGCCCGAACTCTTCAAAGAGCATCGACGGCCACAGCAGGCCCTTTGCAGCTTCTTCCGCCTTGCGGGCCACGTGCACGACCGCTTTGCCGCCAAACCGCTGGAGCAGGCGGGCAGCGGAGTCATGCAGGTGCTTGTAATGCTCGTTTGTGACCACGCGATGAAAATAACGCGCGATTGCCCCGACATTGCGGTCAATTGACCACTCGTTGTCGTTGAGCACCACAATCATCCGCTTTGTCTGCTCGGCGATGTTGTTCAGTGCCTCAAAGGAAATGCCGTTGGTAAAGGCGCCATCCCCGGCCACCGCAATGACATGATTGTTCCCGCCGGAAAGGTCCCGCGCCACTGCCATACCGAGTGCCGCCGACAAAGCCGTTCCTGCATGGCCCGCGCCGAATGCGTCGTGCTCGCTCTCGGTTCGCAGCATGAATCCATTGAGCCCGCCGGGCTGCCGAATCGTCTCAAACCGGTCATACCGCCCTGTCAACAGCTTGTGGACATACGCCTGGTGGCTGACATCCATGGTGATTTTGTCGACTGGCGTATCAAATACGTAGTGGAGCGCCATCGTGAGTTCCACCACGCCCAGGTTCGGCCCAAGGTGGCCGCCCGTCTTCGACAGCGTCTGAATCAGGAAGTCGCGAATCTCCTGGGCAAGCTCCTCCAATTGCACAGGAGACAAACGCCTGAGATCTTCCGCCGAATGAATGGTTTCCAGCAAACTTGCCATGCAACTTCCTTGCCCGGAAGGGCGCTTTCCATCGCCGATTCTGCGCTGGCGAAGGGCGTTCCCCGCAACTTCCGGAACGTTTCCACCAATCGTAAGAAAAGCCCCATGCTGGGGCTGAATCACCGGCTGAACAATTCCCAGTATATCAACACTCCATTTGGTCATTTCCGCACCATCAAACCGGAATTGCATCGCGGTTCCCGTCAAAATTCCACTTGTCCCCGGCGCAGGCATCCCTGGCGCCCGCCCGCTGATTTAGCATGGTGCTGCCATGATTACGCCCCCATTTTCCCGTTTCTGCTGCCGGCTGGTGGTCTGGTCGGCTCTCGCCGTTGCCCTGGCTGTGCCGCCTGTGCGCGCCCAGCTTCTTGCCCCTTTGCAGGCACCCACGGCCGCCAACCCCCTGATTGACACCACCGTCGCCCCCGGAAAGGCGCTGCTCTTCGATCTCGAAGCCCGGTTTGCGAAGGCCACTGCGGAGGGCGGCGGCAAAGCTTTTGCCTCGTTCTTCGCCGACGACGCCATCACCCTCTCTGACGGCTCGGCACCGGTCCACGGCCACGACGCGATTGCCAAGCGCGCCACCTGGCTCGCCAAGGACTACCAACTCACATGGACGCCGACGGAAGCTGTGATGAGCCCGGCAGGCGACATGGGCTATACCTACGGACACTACGAGGGCCGCAGCCACGACGCCGACGGGCAGGAGCACGTCTCCTCTGGCCGCTACATGACCATTTGGCGCAAGGAGCCCAACGGCGAATGGAAGGTGATTCTGGATGCCAGCAACAATGAGCCGGCCGGCGCAACCGACTGCTGCAAGCTGCCCGAGCACTAATCGCAAAGCCCGCTGCCCTCGGAATTTGGCAACAGGGTTCGCCGGGACGCATGTGCCTGCTGCGCTCCCGATGCACAGGCAGGCAACTGCATTTCAGGAAATCGGGGCAAAAGAACGCCCTGGATTCCAAGCAAGTATCCCGGTAACCAGATTGAGCCTAACCCCTTTGTGTCAGAGAACTTTCCACGGAAGACTCGCATAATGGAGATTGCCACTTTAGCAAATGGAATCAGCCGACTCCACACTCCGAAATCAGCGGACCGCCCGCGCCGACCAGCCAGAGGTGGCAGGCGCGGGTGTTGGCGCTGACCCAGCCCTCGACGACCTGGTTCGCCTGGCCGCAGTGATGACTGGAGCGGACTACGTCTACCTCGGCTGGATGGACCCCAAGCGCCTCTGGTTCCAGTCCACTTACGGTTTTGCCGCGCGCAGCCAGGATCGTCTCCTGACCGGATGCCACTGGATGGCCCGCCAGTCTGCTCCGCTGCTGCTGCTCGACACCCTCGGCGACTCGCGCTTCGGCGCGCTTGGTCTGCAGCTTGAGGGGTCGCTTCCCTGCCGCTCTTACCTTGGAGTCCCCCTCGGTGCTCTCGGCAACTCGCTGGAAGGCACGCTGGCCGTCCTTGCCGCGGACCCTGAGCGATTCTCAAAAAATCACATCAGCCTGATGCAGACGCTGGCCCGCCAGGCCGTCACCCGAGTTGAACTCGTTCGCAAGACCCAGGCGCTTGACCAGTTGCAGCGCTCCTGGCAGCGCGTCGAGCGTGCCCTCTCCGTCGAGCGTAACTTCGTCGCAGCCACCCTTGACTCCATCCCCGCGATGGTCGCAGTCCTCGACGTTTCCGGCCGGATCGTCCGCATCAACCGCCCCTGCGAGGAACTCACCGGCCTGCCGCTGGCGGAGTTGCACAGCCGGCCGTTTGTGGAAGAAATCATGGCCGAGCGCGAAGCCTGGGGCTGGGCCGGGGACAAGATCCGTGAGGCCGCTGCCGGCAACGTCATCGGTCCCTACGAAAACAAGTGGCGCACCGCCTCCGGCCCCAGCCGCCTTGTGAGTTGGACCATCCGTCCGCTTGCAGAGCCCGGCGGCGACACTCAATACCTGATTGTCAGCGGCCAGGACATCACCAGCCAGCGCCAGGCCGAGCAGGCCCTGTTGAACAGCGAGACCCGGTACCGCACCGTGGTCGAAAACAGCCTGGGCTTCGTCTTCACCAGTACCCTCGACGGCCGCTTCACGTCGCTGAACAGCTTTACCGCGGAAAGCCTGGGCTACATGCCGGAAGACCTCATCGGCCGGCCACTCGCCGAGCTGATGACTCTCGAAGGCATCCGCAACTACTCCCAGATTCTGACCACCATCATTCGTACCGGGGAGTTCCAGGGAACCGTTCCGCTGGTCCGCAAAGACGGCATCGAACGCAAAATCGTCTTCCGGAGCCGGCGCATGGACATGCAGGGCGGCATCTCCTTTGTGCTCACGCACGGCATGGACGTTACCGAGCAGCACCTTGCTGAGGATGAACTGAGCCTCGCCCGCCGCCAGCGCGAACTCGTCCTTGCCGCGGTTGGTGATGGCATTTACGGCACCGATCTTCAGGGTCGGCTCACCTTCATGAACCCGGCTGCGGGCAAGCTTTTTGGATACACCCAGGATGAGCTCCTCAATCAGGATATGCACCGGATGATCCATCACAGCCACGCGGATGGGACCACCCACAACCCGGTCAACTGCCCCATCCGCTCGGCGATGCAGCGCGGCGAGGGCATCCGCATCCGCGATGACGTTTTCTGGCGCAAAGATCGCACCAGCTTCCCCGTTGAGTACGTCGCCAGTCCCATCATTGACGAGGGCAAGGTCACCGGCATGGTCGTCGCCTTCCAGGACGTCTCCGAGCGCCGTCGCCTCGACAAGATGAAGGACGAGTTCATCTCCACGGTCAGCCACGAGCTGCGCACGCCGCTCACCTCGCTGCAGGCCTCGCTCAAGCTGATCAGCTCAGGCGCGCTGGACAAGCGCCCCGAAAAGCAGAAGCAGATGATTGACGTCGCGATCGGCAACTGCGACCGGCTCGTGCGCCTTGTCAACGATATCCTCGACTTTGACAAGGTGGAAAAGGGCGGCATGCCCCTCACCCGGACTGTCATTCCCGCGATCGACCTGCTGCGCCGCGCTGCCGACGGCGAGCACGAAGCTGCCGACAAAGCCCAGATCACCTTCCGCTTCGATGCACCCTCGGCCATCACCGTGTGGGCCGATCAGGACCGCGTGCTTCAGGTGCTGGCGGAGCTGGTAACCAACGCCATCAAGTTCTCTTCGCCGCAAACCATCATCAAGCTCTCGGCCTCCATCTCTGGCCCCAACGAGGTCTGCCTCACGGTCGAGGATCAGGGCCGCGGCATTGCCAAGGAAAAGGTGGACATGATTTTCGAGCGTTTCCAGCAGGGCGATGCCTCTGACTCGCGCGCGCTGGGCGGTACGGGTTTGGGCCTGGCAATCTGCCGCCGCATTGTCCAGCAGCACGGCGGCAAAATCTGGGTTGAGAGCGAACCCGGAAAGGGCAGCAAGTTCTTTTTCACGCTTCCCTCCGGCGCGATGGCCAAGGCCTGACTCCAATTTCCCCCGCGCCCGCCCCTTCCCATGAATTCAGGCTGATAAGCTGATTATTGAGCGCCAGTTTCGTTCGCAATCCGTCCAAGGTTATGACGATTGCCCGTTTGGGGCACCAAGATTTGCGCACCGCCGCTGCGGTTGCGCCCAGGAGATACCGGGTGAAGGGTAAGTTTCTGTTGTTCGCCATTGCATTAGGCCTGCCGCTTGCGGCCGCAGCACAGGATTCCAAGCCGGCCGCAGCGCCTACGTTTGAGCGCTACGAGCTCGGCGTCAGTGCTGCTTACTCTTCCGCCAACCAGGCCAAGGGTTCCTCTGCTCTTGTCGGCGGCAGTGCATTTGCCGACTACAAGCTCAAGCCCTGGTTCGGCGCGGAAGCTGATTTCGGCTACTACGGCGCAAGCTACACCTCTGTCCAGCCCACTATGACCACTTTCCTGGCTGGGCCGTCGCTCTTCCTGCCCTCTGACAAGCTCATTGGCAACCTGCACGTCCTGTTTGGCGGTGCACACACCGGAAACGTCGGCGCGACTCCCAACATCTCCTTTGCCTGGGCAGTGGGCGGTGGCTTTGAATACCAGCTTCGCAACCACTTTTATCTCAAGCTGGCTGGCGATGGCATCTTCTCTTCCTTCGTTCTGGACCCCACCAACCAGCACCTGTCGGCAAACCTGCGCGTCAATCCCCGCGCCACCGCCGGCGTCGCCTACCACTTCTAGCACCCGGCCGTTCTGGCCCAAAAGGAAACCCGCCGAGGCATCCCGCCGGCGGGTTTCTTCCTGCCCTCTGCAATCTCAAGCGCGGCCTACTGCCCGCCGCAGCCCAATTCCCCAATGTCCTCGTTCCAAACCTCAGGATGCGCGGCAATATAGGCGCCCAGCATCTCCGCACACTCCGAGCTGTCCAGGTCCACCACCTTCACTCCATGCTCGCGCAGCCATTCCACGCCACCGGTAAAGTTGCGACTTTCCCCAACAATCACCGTGCCAATCCGGAACTGACGCACCAGCCCGCTGCAGTACCAGCACGGTGCCAGAGTGGTCACCATGATGAGGTCACGGTAGTCCTTCTGGCGTCCCGCACGCCGAAACGCATCTGTCTCCCCGTGCATCGAGGGATCGCTCTGCTGGACGCGCCGGTTGTGGCCACGGCCCAGCAGCTTCCCATCCTGGGTAAACAGCGCCGCGCCAATCGGGATTCCTCCCTCGGTCAAGCCATATCGCGCCTCTGCAACAGCAACCGCCAGCATCTGCTGGTAGCGTGTAATCTCTTCAGAATCCATAGTCCTATCCGATCCAGGTACATCTACGAGCATACGTCAAAACGCCTTTCGGAAATCCACCCGGCAACCTGCGCCGCAGCTTCCTGCACCCCAAAGATTTAAGCTTGATTCCATGAGCGATTTCGCCGTCATCCTGCCGCTCTGGCAAACCCTGACCGCAGCGGGCACTGAATACGTGCTGGCTACCGTGGTCGCCGTCGAGGGTTCCGGCTACCGCAAGGCCGGAGCCATGATGCTTATTGCCCAGGATGGCCGCCGCGCCGGCACCATCAGCGGAGGCTGCCTGGAGGCAGAAGTCGCCCGCAAAGCATTCTGGCGAACGGAAGACGGCCCCTGTATCCGCAAATACTCCACGCAGTCTGAAGACGGCGAAGTTCCCTACGGCACCGGCTGCGGCGGGATTGTTCACATCCTGCTGGAGCGCTCTGCCACCGCCGCGCCGTATCTGGCGCACCTGGGCGCCGCATTCGAGGCGCGCATCGCCTGCGCCGTCGCCACCGTGCTCGATGGCCCTTCGCTCGGCCAGCGCGGATTCTCGTCCACCGCTGACCATGGCCGGTCCAGCCTGGATTCATTCGCCGAAACCAGCCTCCAGCAACATCAGAGTTTCGACAGCACTCTCGCTGCGCCGAGGCCGGCCGCGGTTCGCGTCCAGTACTACCGCGCCCGGCCCGCGCTCCACGTCTTTGGCGCCGGCGACGACGCGCTCCCCCTGGTCCGCTTTGCCGCGGAACTCGGCTGGTTTCTCACCATCTCGGATGGCCGCTCCAACCTCGCCACCACCGCCCGCTTCCCCTCCGCCCACACCGCCGCAGTCCTCGCCCCCGGCCCCCTGTCCCTTCCTGAGATGAAGGCCCCCGACGCCGCCATCGTGATGACCCACTCCCTGGAACAGGACACGCGGATTCTTGCAGCGCTGCTGGAGACTCCGCTTGCCTACCTCGGAGTCCTCGGCCCCGCACGGCGCACCCGCGAAATCCTTGAGTCGATTGCCGCTGCGCGCTCGCTTGCCGGCCCCGGGCTCGCTTCCCAGGTGGACACCTGGTTTGCCCGCATCCATGCCCCCATGGGACTCGACCTCGGCGGCAACTCCCCGGCAACCATTGCACTTGAAATCATCGCGGAAGTTCAGCAGATTCTCTCTGCAGGAACAGCAAAGCCGCTCCACCAGGTGCGTGGAGCTGCCTTGTCTGCAACCCTTTGATTCTAGTTTTTCACCGCGCCGCGCATCGACCGCTGCCCATGCGACAGATCCTGCTCAGCCAGCATAAGCTGGAACGCCGGGCTCTCCTTGAGGGTTGCAAACTGCTTGTCCGCCAGGATTCGCTTGCCGTCGGTATAGCCTTCGTCAATGGACTTGCGGAGATAATCAATCGCCTTGTCCAGCCGGCCGGCCACCAGGAAACTGCGTGCCATGTAGTAGTTCATAGCGCCCAGTTGCTGCGGTGATGTTGGATCTCCCACCCGGTATGGGCTCACCCCATCGCAAACCTTGGGGTCCAGCTTCATCGCCGTCTGGTACCACTCCGCACCCTTGGCCAGCTTGTGCTCCACCATATACAGGGTGCCCAGATTCTTGGCGGCAATCGCCGAATTCGGGTTCAGCTTCAGAGCCTTCTTGTAGCTCCGCTCCGCGCTTCCGTAGCTATGCTGCGCATAGAAGACCGTGCCCAGGTTATTCCAAATTTCCGAGGCATGCCCATTCAGCTTCAAAGCCTGCTCGTAGACCTTCCGCGCATCATCCATCAAATACATCTGCTGGTCGGCGATTCCCAGCTTGTTGAGAACCGTCGAGCTTACCGGGGCCTGCTTGTAAGCCGCAATCGCGGCCTGGTAGCGCTGGTGCGCCATCAGCATGTCGCCTTCGGCTTCATACGACGGCAGGGGAGCCTGCACCGGGCCATCTCCCTGCGCCCAGATGCCCACCGTCACAAGGCACAAAGTGATACCACAGAGGCAACACAATCCTGCTTTGAGCCGACACAGCATCGCACGGTTGGTACCCATCGCAACACCTCCGCAGCGTCGTGAAAAGACAAGGGGCGCTGGAAGACTGGCGGCCAGCCCTGAGGGGCAGAGCCGCTGACCGCGCAATCCTCATCACGCGGAGGATTGTGACACCAGGCCGTCCCCCAGTCAAGCGCATACGCCACAATGCGCCGCATATCGCGCCATTGCGGAAAACTACGCCACTGGCTGTGCGCAATGGGCACAACGCCGGGCCGCAGCGGGAATCTCGCTGAGGCACTCGCCGCACACCTTTGTGGCCGGGGGAGCAGGAGCGGGCTCTGTTCCCTTGAGCGACTTGGCCTTGTTCATCAGGTGATTCATTGGGGCAATGACGCCAAAGTAAATCACGCTGGCAATAATCAGGAAGTTCACCACCGCGTTGAGGAAGTTCCCAACCTTGATGTGCCCGCCATTGACGTTCAGGATGATTGCGCTGAAGTCTGGTTTGCCCACCACGGCCGCGACCAGGGGGGTAATGACATCCCCCACCAGCGAACCAACGATAGCGTTGAAGGCCGCGCCAAGAATCACGGCAACGGCCAGGTCAATCACATTCCCGCGAAAGATAAACTCACGAAACCCTTTGAACATTTGCCATAACTCCTTGAGAACTTACCCGCTTGGGGACCAATCCATACTACGTTGCCGCTCCCGCGCCGGTCGAGGGGAAAGCTCTGCGGCAGACTCACAATAGCTCCCCGGAATACGGCGCCAGCAACAAAAAGGCAATCATGAGCACAATCATCAGGTCCACGTAGACCATGAGCAGCACCGCGGCATGCAGCATGTTCCATCGCTTCTGCAGGCAGCGCGCCGTCTCCCAGGTTGCCCAGCAAGCTACGAGAAACGGCCCGACCAGCAGGAAGCTCTTGTGAATCTCAGGGAAACCCGAGATTGGAAAACTTACCCACAACGCGCCCAGTCCCAAAACCGTGGCGCGGACAAGGGATGTCCTGTGGAGATCGATCAGTCGGGGAAGCGGCTTCACACTTTCTAATCTAAGCCAACTCCGCTGGCCCGGTCCGTGCCTGTTCCGGTTGAGTTGGATGGAATTTTTCTCACGACGCACCCGGCGACTGACCCCACACGCTACAACTCAATGACAAAGGTGCCCCTCGGCCTGACGCTCCGGGTGCCGCTTCGTCTCGCCTGCCAATCGGTTTAAAGCACTTCCAATCTTGCACTTGCAGGCAGCTTTCTCCGGGATTCTCCGTCCACGCCCGTCGCGGCCCTCAGCCGCGCCCCCGTGCCGCCGATACCTGCGTTAGAGACTCCTCACCTGCTCCAGCAGGCTCAGGGGCTTCCGAGGTACCCATGACGACCCAGCATCGTTTTCACCGACCACGCCTCCGGATTGTTCCTGCAATCTTCGCCGTCATCGTGCTTCTCATCCCGGTTGCCCTGCGTGCCCAGGTATCCCTCACCAGCACCCAGTTCCAGCTCCCCACCGGCACGCTCGCTCAGCCCTTTGGCATCGCCGTTGATGCTGCAGGCGACGTCTTTGTGGCCGACAGCGGCAACCATCGCATCCTGATGCTGCCCGCCGCTGGCGATTCCTACGCATCGCCGGTCGTTCTGGCCGCCGGCCTGGGCACCCCCGGGGCTCTCGCCATCGACACAGCCGGCAACCTCTTTTTTGCAGACACGGTCGGCAACACCGTCTCCAAGCTGCCCTTCAGCAATTCCGGTTATGGCCCCCCCACCGTTCTCGTCTCAGGCCTCAACACCCCCACCGGCCTGGCGATTGACATGTTTGACAGCCTCTTTGTCTCCGACAACTCCACCGGCAGAATCCTCTACTTCCCCAACTCCCCCTCAGGATACGGCGCCCCAACCGCAGTTGTATCGAATCTCAACAATCCCCAGGGGCTCTTCGTGGATGGCAACCGAAACCTCTATTTCACGGATTCGGTCACAAATTTCATTCAGCGCTCGTCCTGGACGGGCATCGGCTATGGCCCCGTTCAGAAGGTGATCGCCGTGAAATCTCCCAACGCAGTCACGCTTGACGCCAACCAGAATCTCTACGCCGTATCTGCTGCCACCCATACCCTGACCTATTGCTGGTGGAGCGCCGGCCCCAAACGCTACGACTACTGCACCCCGCTGTCGCTCGCTTTCAGCGCGCCATCCGCCCTGGTTCTGGACCAGTCCGGCAATCCGTATATTGCAGACCCCGCGGCGAACGAGGCGGTTGAGCTCTCCACCGGCAACCTGGCCTTCCCGAATACCGACACTGGAAGCTCCAGCTCCAACTTCTCCTTCAACTTCAAAATCACAGGGGGAACCACCATCGGCGCGGTCACCCTCAACAACCCCATCGCGAGCATCCCGGAATTCGCTATCGAGCCGCAGAGCACCTGCGCCGCGAGCAACTACGCCGCCGCTTCCACCTGCTTTCTCTCGTTCACCTTCTCACCGGCCTCGCCGGGGCTGCGGGTAGCCACAGTTCAGGTGACAGACCCCACTGGGGCTCCCCTGATTACGCTCTTTCTTTCCGGCATCGGCAACGGAGCTATCCCCTTTTTCACCGATGCCGCCAAGGCCTATTTCGGCACCGACCTGGCCAGTCCCAGCGGCGTGGCCACCGACAACCAGGGAAACCTCTTCATCTCTGACACGGGCAACAACCGCGTCGTCGAAATCCCCTTCCAGACGGCCTTGCCCAGCCCCAGCAAACCCTGGCGCTCACCGGAATTGTGGAACCCATGGGCCTCCGGGTCGACCCCACCGGCACCATGTATCTCACCTCCAGCGGCAACGACTCCGTCGTGCAGATTCCGAACGTCACCCAGGGCAATCTGATGCAGAACCGGTTGAACGCGGGCTACATCGGCCCCTCAGATCTTGCGCTTGACCGCTGGGGTGACCTTTACGCATCCAGCACCTATGCGCAACGCATCATCCGCAGCCACTGGAATGGAAAGTACTTCGACAAACTCTCTCAGACCTATATCGGATTCACGGTCGGCGTCGCCGTCGATGCAAACGACTCCCTTTATTCCGTCAGCCCGTACTCCTCGTATTTCCTGCGGATTCCGGACTCGCTCTCGCTGACCATTCCGCTGATTCTCTACGCCCAGCAACTCAATCAGCGCGTCTCCCCCGCAGCCATCGCCACCGACGGCTTCGGCAATATCTTTCTGCTCGACTCCACAACAAACCGGCTCCTGCTTCTGCCCGCCACCGCCGGCGGTTATGGCTCCCCCATCGTTCTTGACAGTGACCTCAACGCGCCGACCTCCCTTGCTCTGGACCCGCTCGGAAACATCTACGTTGCCGACACAGGCAACAACCGCATCGTCAAAATCATGCCCTCGATCCCCAACTCGCTGGCCTTTCAACCCACCTTCCTGAACCAGACCAGCACGGACAGCCCTGACCCGATTGCGCTTGTCAACCTTGGGAACCAGCCATTCACGCTCACCTCGCTCAACTTCCCGCCAGACTTTCCCCAGCAACCGGCTGCTGGTGCCTGCGCCTCCGGCACGGTTCTCGCCCCCAGCACCTCCTGCGCCCTCGCACCCGGGTTCGTTCCAACCCAGCCCGGCTCCCCTTTGCTGGAGTCCCTGACGCTCACGGAATCGGGCCCAGGCCTGCTCGCCAGCTCTCAATCCATCTCCGTCTCCGGCAATACCCTGGCGCAGTCTTCCCAATCGATCACGATCCAGCCCATTGCCAACCTCCAATACGGCACCTCACCTGTGGCCATCAGCGCGTCCGCCTCCTCCGGGCTTCCTGTCAAGGTCTTCGTTCTCAGCGGTCCCGGCGTCACCTGCGCCCACGGCACCCAACTCATCGTCACCGGCGCCGGGCTGATCACGCTGCAGGCCACCCAATCCGGCTCCGCGGTCTACTCTGCTGCTGCCCCGGTCATCTTCACCGTCTTCGTCACCCCGGCACAGCTCACCGTTACCGCCAATAACCTGAGCCTGGTCTACGGCGCCCTGCCGGCCAATCTCCCCTTCACCATCACCGGCTATGTCAACAACGACGCAACCAACCACCCCTACACGGGCGCACCGCTCATCGTCACCACCGCAGTGCGCAACTCGCCGGTTGGCATCTATCCCATCACGGCCTCTGGCGGCACCCTCGCTTCCACCAAATACACCTTCACCTTCGCTCCCGCCACCCTTACCATTACTCCCGCTCCCCTTACCATTACTGCCCAGCCCAGTACCTCCACCTACGGCCACATCGCGCCTCCATTCAAATACACCATCACAGGCCTTATCCCCGGAGACAGCCCATCGGTGCTCGGCGGAACCCCCTTTGTCGCCACCCTCGCGACTCCCGCCTCCCCGGTCGGCACGTATCCCATCCTCATCTTTGGCGGAGCACTTTCCTCCACCAACTACAACATCACCCTCGTACAATCCACCCTGACCATCACCCCTGCGGTTCTAACCGTTACACCCACACCCCTTGCCGTCACCTACGGCCAGCCCCTTCCCGCGCTCACCTTCACAATCTCGGGCCTTCTGAACTCTGAACTCGCGCAGAACTCCATCACCGGCGCGCCCATCCTTTCCACCACCGCTGTGGCCCAGTCCACCCCCGGCACCTACCCCATCCAGGCTTCGCTTGGCTCGCTGGCCGCCTCCAACTACACCTTCGCCCTGCAGACGGGGACGCTCACCATCCAGAAGGCCCCGCTCACCGTCGTCCCGAATCCCGCCACGATGGTCTACGGCGCCACCGTTCCTGCTTTCTCCTACACCCTCAGCGGCTTCGTCTTTTCTGACACCGCCTCGGCTGTCACCGGCGCACCCCAGCTTCGCACCACTGCCTCAAACTTCTCCCCCACCGGCTCCTACCCCATCACCGGGGCCCCCGGCTCCCTGGCCTCAGCCAACTACACGTTCACGTTTGCGCCTGCCTCTCTCACCATCACCCCAGCGCTTCTGCTTGTTTCTGCCAACCCCGCCGCCTCAACCTACGGCGCAAATCCCCCCTCGTTCCTGTGGTCCATCTCCGGCTTTGTCAACCGCGACTCCCGGACCTGCGTCTCCGGCTCCCCCAGCCTGACCACCAGCGCCAGCAGCGCCTCGCCTGTCGGCGCCTACGCCATCACCACCGGGCCTGGGACCCTGACTGCGCAAAACTACACCTTCGCGTTCCAGAACGGCACCCTCACGGTCAACCCCGCCGTCCTTACCGTCTCGGCCACCAACCTGAATTCGCCGTACGGCACACCCATCCGTCCACTGACCTGGGCCGTCTCCGGCTTTGTCAACGGTGACACCCTTTCTGCCATCACCGGGGGTCCCATGCTCTCCACCACCGCGCTCGCCCAATCTTCACCCGGCAGCTACCCCATCTCGATTGCAGCCGGCTCGCTGGCCGCCGCCAACTACACTTTTGCCCTGCAGGCCGGCAGTTACGGAATCCAGAAGGCCGTCCTCACCGTCACTCCCAATCCGGCCACCATGGTTTACGGCTCAGTCATTCCTGCCCTCACCTACACCATCTCCGGCTTTGCATTCAACGACTCTCAGGCAACTTCGGTCTCCGGCGCACCTCTGCTTCATGCCACCGGCACCGGCTATACCCCGGTAGGCAACTACATCATCACCTCTGCGGTCGGCTCGCTCGCTTCAGCAAACTACACTTTCGCCTTCGCTTCCGCTCCGTTCACCGTCACTCCAGCGCAGCTTCTCGTAACTGCCAACCCGCTTTCCACTACCTACGGCGCCAGCACTCCCGCCCTCACCTATGCAATCACCGGCTTCGTCAACCGCGAGTGCCGCTCAGCCATTGCGGGGGCACCCATCCTCTCCACAACTGCCACCAGCGCCTCGCCCGCGGGCAGCTACCCGATCACCGCCGCTCTCGGCACCCTCTCGGCGCAGAACTATGTCTTCACTCTCCAGAACGCCACCCTCTCCATCAACCCCGCGAGCCTTGTGGTGAAGGGCGGCTCCGCCCAGTCGCTCTACGGTTCTGCCCCGCCACCGCTGCCGTACCAGATCTCCGGCTTCGTCAACGGCGATACCCTTGCCGCCATCTCCGGGCAACCCGCCGCCTTTACCACCGCCACCGCCACCTCGCCAGCCGGGAAATATCCCTACAACCTCGCCCCTGGAACCCTCACCGCGGCCAACTACACGTTCAGCTTCCAGCCCGGCTCCCTCACCATTGGCATGGCAACGCTGGTGGTCTCAGCGCAGAGCGCCACCGCTGTCTACGGCGCCACCGTACCGGCACCCGCGTGGCAGTTCTCAGGATTCCTCAACGGAGACACCGCCGCCTCCCTGACCGGAAGCCCCAACTGCGTCACCAAGGCCAATCCCACCGCCGGCAGCTACCCCATCACCTGCTCCCTCGGAACCCTCTCCAGCCCCAACTACACCTTCACCTTCGCCCCAGGCACCCTCTCCATCACCCCGGCGCAGCTTCTCGTCACCGCCGTCAGCACCTCCATTGTTTACGGCAGCGGAACCGCGCCCACGGCAACCACCGTCACCGGATTTGTCTACAATGACACTGCCGCCACGGCCATCACAGGCGCACCGAGCCTCACCGCTATCCTGAATGGATCGGTCGGCTCCACGCCCATCGTTGTCTCCCAGGGAACTCTCGCTGCGGCCAACTACAGGTTCGCCTTCGCGCCCGGCGTGCTCACCATTACCCCGGCTCCGCTTACCCTCACGGCCGAAGACATCACGATGGTTCAGGGAGCATCCATGCCCGCGCTCACCTTCAGCGCCAAAGGTCTGGTGAACGGAGACACCCTCGCCACCGCCATCACAGGCGCTCCGGTGCTATCCACCACTGCCACGGCCACTTCCGCGCCCGGCGGCTACCTCATCAGCATCGCGCCCGGCACGGTCGGCTCGGCCAACTACACCCTCACCCTGGTCAACGGTACCTTCACCATCAACCAGCCCTCCAGCGCGCACCGCACGCCTCGCGGCATCTTTACGCTGTCGGACTCATAGCCTCCAGCGACTGCTCGTACGGCGCACGCAGCACGCCCTTTTCCGTGATAATCGCCGTGACATACTTTGCCGGAGTGACGTCAAACGCCGGGTTGCAGATGCCCACCCCGTGCGGGGTCAACTGCTTCCCGCCGTGGTGCGTCACCTCCACCGCCGCGCGCTCCTCAATGGGAATCCCGTCACCGGTCAGCGTCGCGCGGTCAATCGTCGACCACGGCGCTGCCACATAGAACGGAATCCCGTGCTCCCTGGCCAGCACCGCTACCCCGTAGGTGCCAATCTTGTTGGCTACGTCGCCATTGGCGGCAATGCGGTCAGCACCCACCACGACGGCCTGGATTCGCCCGGCGCGCATCAGGCTCGCTGCCATGTTGTCGCACAGCACCGTGGTATCAATGCCGTCGGCCATCAGTTCCCACGCCGTCAGCCGCGCCCCCTGCAGGAACGGCCGGGTCTCGTCGGCAAAGACATGCACCTTCTTGCCCCGCTCCACCGCGCCGCGAATTACACCCAGCGCCGTGCCGTAGCCGCAGGTCGCCAGCGCGCCGGCGTTGCAATGCGTTAACACACCACCCTCGTCCGGCATCAGCTCCGCGCCATACGCGCCCATCGCCTTGCAGGCCGCAATGTCTTCGTCGTACATTGCCAGCGACTCATCCACAAAGGCCTTCTTCACCGTGGCCAGATCCGCACCCTCGGCCTGCAGCCGCGCAAACAGCACCTTCATGCGGTCAATCGCCCAGAACAGGTTGACCGCCGTTGGCCGTGTTCCCGCCAGCAGTGCGCAAATCTGCACAAACTCGGGAGCAAATTCTTCGGTTGTCGCAGCCTTGGTCTCTTTTGCGCCGAGCGCCACGCCCATCGCGGCAGAGACGCCAATCGCCGGCGCACCCCGCACCACCATGGTCACAATAATCTCGGCAACCTGCTGGTAGCTGGTCGCGAGCACGTAGGTTTCTTCCAGTGGCAGCTTGGTCTGGTCAATAAACCGGACGCCTTCGTTGGTCCATTCAAGTGTAAGAATCATCGCTTTCCAGTCTATCCGCTTCCCCATTCCGGCAGGAAGCCCGAGCGTCGTTTCCGACCTGCTTCGGGCCCCCTGTCTGCGCTTCTTAGACCTTTCGGAAAATTTTCCTGAAAGCGTTTTCATTTTTCGCTGGACTATCCCCCCGCCCTGTGTCTAAAGTGAATGGCGGCGTCTCGTCCGCGCCGCCTGGAGTCCTGAACCTTGAATCCGACCAACCTTACGTCCATCGACTGGCTGATCATGCTGCTGTACTTTGTCTTCGTACTCGGCATCGGCTTCGCTCTCAAGCGCTACATGAAGACCAGCAAGGACTTCTTCCAGGCTGGCCGTGCCCTTCCCGCCTGGATTTGCGGCCTCGCCTTCATCTCCGCAAACCTCGGCGCTCAGGAAGTTATCGGCATGGGAGCCTCCGGCGCAAAATACGGCCTGGAGACCGCCCACTTCTACGGCATCGGCGCCATCCCCGCCATGCTCTTCGTCGGCGTCTTCATGATGCCGTTCTACTACGGCTCCAAGGCGCGCTCCGTGCCGGAGTTCCTGCGCATGCGCTTTGACGAAAAGACCCGCGCGCTGAACGCCTGCTCTTTCGCCGTGATGACCGTCTTCAGCTCGGGCATCAGCATGTACGCCATGGCGCGCCTCATTCAGACGCTGCATGTCTTCGACGGTCTGTTCGCCGCGCTCGGCCTCTCCAACGGCGGAATCTTCACCTTCTCCATCATCCTCTCGGCCATCATCGTGCTGGCCTACATCTTCCTTGGAGGGCTCACCAGCGCCATCTACAACGAGGTGCTGCAGTTCTTCCTCATCATCGCCGGCTTCCTGCCCCTGGTGCTGCTGGGGCTGCGCAACATCGGCGGGTGGAGCGGCCTTAAAGCGGCACTCCCCGTGCAGTACATGCACGAGTGGCGCGGCGTGGCCCACGCCAACACCAACCCCATGGGCATTGAAATCATCGGCATCGGCATGGGCCTCGGCTTCGTCCTCGGCTCCGGTTACTGGTGCACCGACTTCCTCGTCATCCAGACCGCCATGGCCTCCAAGAACATGGATTCGGCGCGCAAGGTTCCCCTCATCGCCGCCATCCCCAAAATGTTCTTTCCCTTCCTGGTGATTCTGCCGGGTCTGCTCGCCATCGGCCTGCCCACCCCCCACTCCACCACCACCACCCACATGGTCAACGGCGCCATTGTTCGCGAAACCACTGTCGTCTCCCAGCAGATCGAACAGGGTCGCGGACTGGTTCCAGCCAAGGTCAACCCCGTCACCGGCAAACCCATGCTGACCGCCAGCGGCGAACCGCTGCTGGACTACGACATGGCCACCCCGAACATGTTGCTGCACTTCTTCCCCACCGGCATTCTCGGCCTCGGGCTGACAGCCCTGCTTGCCAGCTTCATGAGCGGCATGGCGGGCAACGTCACCGCATTCAACACCGTCTTCACCTACGACCTCTACCAGTCCTACATCCACAAAGGAGCCAGCGACAAGCACTACATGGCCGTGGGTCGCTGGGCTACCGTCGGAGGCATATTACTCTCCATCGCCACCGCGTATGCAGCCATCAGCTTCAACAACATCATGGATACGCTGCAGTTGGTCTTCTCCTTTGTCAACGCGCCACTGTTCGCCACCTTCCTGCTGGGCATGTTCTGGAAGCGCGCCACCGGCCACGGCGCATTCATCGGCCTCATCTCCGGCACACTGGCGGCGGTGGTTCACCACGGACTCAGCCTGCCCATTGAAGCCCACGTCGGTGTTCACGGCGGCTGGATCACCGTCCTCTACCACTACCCCAGCGACATGGCCCAGAACTTCTGGGGCGCCATCTTCGCCTTCGGAATCAACTTTGTTGTCACCATCGCCGTCAGCCTGATGACCAAACCCAAGCCGGAGTCAGAACTGGTCGGCCTGGTCCACTCGCTCACTCCCAAACCGCCGCACGCGCACCTGGAATGGTGGAAGCGACCTGAAGCGCTCGCCGTTGCCATTCTCCTCGTCGCCATTGCCCTCAACATCTTCTTCGCCTGAGGAAAGGAGTCCAACATGATTCTTGATCTGCGCATACCCATGGGATTGATGTTCACGCTGGTGGGCCTTATCCTCTCAGTTTTCGGACTAGTCACCAACCACGGCGCGATTTACGACCGGACCGACCAGCTCAATATCAACCTGATCTGGGGCCTCGTCCTGCTCGTCTTCGGTCTCACCATGTACCTGCTGGGCCGTCGCGGCCAGAAGATTGCCCGCAGCCTTCCGCCCGAGCCCGAAACCGAAGACCACGGCCACCGCGGCCACCACTAGACTCGCAACCCTTCCTTTCCTTGCCCGGATGAGCTGCCGCTCCTCCGGGCTTTTCTTTTTGCCCCTCTCTCAGCCCTGTTGCCTCTTCATCTCCTCAAAAAGAACTTCCCCACAATTCCCTGCTCCCTCCGTCACACCATTGCCCGCGTTTTGGGTTTACTATCGCCTTTCAAGTTTTTTCCGCCGGCCACGCGTCGGCGGCAAAAGGCCCAGGGGTCGCACCAAGGGCCCGGGCAGCATTTGGAGGATAACCATGGATGTTGAGTTCACAGCCCGACAGGTACGAATCTCCAAAGCACTCCGAACCACCGCCACCGAGGGCATCGAACGGGTCGCCCTCGTTCTCGGAAAAGTCACCGCGGCCGCCGTCACCTTCCGGGCCGAGCGCCTGCAGCAGATAGCCGAAATCTCCCTTGCTACCCGCAATCACAAGATCCTCGCCACCGGCTCCGCAGACACCCAGAAGGCCGCGCTCCGCGAAGCGCTGGAACATGCAGAGCTCCAGGCCCAGCGCTTCCGCGACCGAATCCGCACAATCAAGCGCCAGGCCAAGGCCGAGGAAGATGCCCCCGCCGCCCGCAAACGCAGCCCCCGAAAGCCTGCCGAGGACGAGGAGCAGGCCGCCAAGCCCCCCATCGCCCGCGCACCCGGCAAAAAGACCAAGGCGGCCATCACCGTCCACTCCTTCCCCGGCAAACCCAAGGTGGTTGAGCCACACCTGCTTGCCGCCTCGGAAGCACTCGCGATTCGTCCCATGACGATTGAAGAGGCCGTCAAGGAAGCCGAATTCCGCGACCGCGACCTGCTGGTCTTCCGCAGTCTTGCCAACGAGCTTTTCGTGCTGCACCGCCGTCGCGACGGCCAGATGGAGTTGGCCGAGATACCGCTGTGAGTTTTTTCTAAAACTCGCCTGGCTCCCCCGGAGTCCCAATTGCAAACTCTCGCATAGGCGGCCTCAGGGCAATCCGTATATCATGTGAGTCATGATTTCCGGCGGGTGATTGGCGCAATCCGGCACTCACCCGCCGGGCAGGAAATAGAGGCGCAGGGCAGAACGCCGCGGCCTATGATAGACAGAAATCCGGCACTTTCTCCTGAGTTACGGAATCCCGAGGCTTGTGCCTCCGCCGGCGATACCCTCGCCCCGGCTTCGGCGCATTCCTCGCAGGCATGCCATGCCGCTGATTCTGAGTTCACACTCCTTGCAGCGACCCTGGACTGCTTTCCAGAGGCCATTCTGGTCACCCGCGACGACGCCATCCTCTACATCAATCCCGAGTTCACGCGCCTCTTCGGTTTCACCTCGGACGACCTGGTCGGGCGCAATCCACTCACCTTCACGCACCCAGCTTCGCATCCCAGCGCGGCACACTCGCAGGAAAGCTCCCTGCTGCGCCAGCAGCTTGAGGCCCGCGGCCGCGCAACGCTGGAAACTGTCTGCTTTACCCGCTCCGGCCATTCCGTCGATGTCTCGCTCACCTGTGCGCCCCTCATTGTTGCGGGCCGCGCCGCAGGGCACGTTTTTACCTACCGCGATATCCGCGACCAGAAGCAGAACACAGCCCGGCTGCAGCATGGCGCACTCCACGATGCCCTCACCGGCCTGCCCAACCGCGCGCTGTTCCTGGACCGCCTGAAGCTGGCGATGGCGCGCCGCACCCGCCGCAACGAGCAGGGCTGCGGCATTATCTTCCTCGACATCGACAAGTTCAAGGAAATCAACGACTCCCGGGGCCACTCCACCGGCGATGGCCTGCTCATCGAAATCGCCCGCCGGCTCTCGGCCACCATCCGCCCGCAAGACACTGCGGCGCGCCTCTCGGGAGACGAGTTCGCGCTCCTGCTCGACCAGGTCACGACGATTGACGATATGAGCATCGTCGCCCGCCGTGTCCAAACCGAGTTCGAGCGGCCCTTCAACCTCAGCGGCCAGACCGTGCATGCCGGCGCCAGCCTCGGCATCGCCCTCTGCGGCAGCGAGCACAAGGCTCCCGAGCAGCTTCTGCGGGATGCGGACTTTGCCATGTACCGCGCCAAGCAGCAGGGCGGCAACCGTTTCGAAATCTTCGACCGGTATATGCAGGTCCACATCTCCGGCCAGCAGCAGCGCGAGCGGGAGCTTCGCCGCGTGCTGGACAAGCGCGAATTTGCGATTTTCTACCAGCCCTTCTACAGCCTGGACGACGGCAAGCTCCAGGGCTTTGAAGCGCTGCTGCGCCGCAACCGGGGCAACGGTTCCTTTGAGTCGTTCCAGCCCCTGCTCGAAACCGCAGAATCCGCCGGCCTCTCCGTCACCCTTAACCGCGAGACCCTGCTGGAGTCGTGCCGGCAGTTGCGCGCCTGGTCGGCTGCCTGGCCCAAGTCCGCCTTCACCCTCAGCATCAACCTCTCAGCGCGCCAGTTCTACCACCCGGAGATGGTGAAGCTTGTCCGCACTGTCCTGAACCGCTGTGCCGTCGATCCCCGGCGCATTCTCTTCGAGATTCCGGAGACCGCCCTCAACGAAGCTCCCGAAACTGCGGCCACGATCCTCCCCCGCCTCAGCACCCTTGGCATCCGCATCGCGATCGACCGTTTTGGGGGCGGCACCGCGCCCGTCAATCAGCTCCTCCAGTTGCCCGTTGACATGGTCAAGTTCGCCCCCAGCCTGACCGCAGCCGCTTCCGCCGGCGGCCGCGCCGGGACCGTCCTCGCGGGCCTCATCCAGATGAGTTCCTCGCTCGGCATCACCACCCTTGCCCAGGGCGTCGAGCACGACCACCAGCACCAGGCCCTTCGCCAGATGGGATGCCACTTTGTGCAGGGCTTCCTCTTTGCTCCTGCCGTCGCCAGCGAAAGCGCAACCGCGATGATTGGCGAGGGCCGCTGGACTGCGTCCTTCACGCCCACTTCGACCGTGCATCTTCGCCCGCTGGCCACCTCCATCACTCCCCAGCCGGTCTTCGGCCTGGACTAGGAGGGCGCCGAGTCGCTTCGACATCCGCATCCTTCCCGCGCTGGTGCAGGCCCAGCCATGCGCTTTCCGCGCACCGGCTCCATTCGCTGGCTCTGCCAATATCCCGGCGACTTTCTTATGCCCGATGTCTTAGGATGTCTCCATGCCGAGTACCCGGAAAGCCGCGCCCGCTCCCTCGTCCAAAGGCCCACTCCCCTCAGCAGATCCCTCCGCCAATCCCCGTCACGAGCAGACCCTCGGCGACCTTGACCACGCGCGCCCCAGGCCCACTGCCGCTGAACCCGGCAAGCCCACGCCGCCTTCCGGCCCCAAGGAACTCGTCATCGTCACCGGACTGAGCGGTGCCGGCAAAGCCTCGGCCCTGCGCGCCTTTGAGGATCTGGGCTACTATGCCACCGACAATCTCCCCCTCGAGCTGCTGCTGGACTTCGCCACCCTTTTCCAGGCCTCGCCCGACTCCACCCGCGCCGCCATTGTGGTCGATGTCCGGGAAGGCCCCACGCTCGACCGCCTGCCCAACATCCTCCTTGAGCTGCGCAAGCGCATTCAGACCACCGTGGTCTTTCTCGACGCCTCCGACGCCGTCCTGGTCCGCCGCTTTTCCGAGACTCGACGCCCCCACCCCCTCGGCCGCAGCCAGATGGTCGCGCCCTCCATCACCGAAGAGCGTCAGCTGCTGGACCCCGTACGCAACATCGCCGACATCATCCTTGACAGCTCCAACTTCAACGTCCACGAGCTCCGCGCGCACGTCCAGGCCCGCTTTGCCCCCAAGGGACACGACGAAAACCTCAAAGACCAGCTTCTGGCTTCCTGCCTCAGCTTCGGCTTCAAAAACGGCGTTCCCCTCGACGCCGACCTGGTCTTCGACGTACGCTTCCTTCCCAACCCCCACTTTGTGCCCGAGTTCCGCGAACTCACGGGCCGCCACCCCAAAGTTGCCAAATTCGTCCGCGACTTTCCCCAGACCACCGAATTCCTGGAGCGCGTCACCAGCCTCATCCTCTATCTGCTGCCCCATTACATGACCGAAGGCAAAAGCTACCTCACGATCGCCTTTGGCTGCACGGGCGGCAAACACCGCTCCGTGATGATGGCCGAGGAGATGACCAAGCGCCTCAAAAAATCCGGCTACCGCGTCAAAGCGCTCCATCGCGACATGCCGCGGTAGCGACTTTCGGGATATCGGACGCAGCAGAATCGGATTCGGGGCACACTGAAAGCACCGAATTCGGTCCCCGAGAGGCTGGCTACGCCAGGAGGTTCCCCATGATTGACATCACCAGCGACATCCAGTCCCTGACAACATTTCGCCGCTCCTCGGCTGAATTCCTCAAGCAGTTGAAAGCCACCAAGCGCCCTATCGTCCTGACCGTGAACGGCAAAGCCGAAGCCGTGGTTCAGGATGCCGCAGCATACCAGCGGCTACTGGATATTGCTGCACCAGGAAGTGCCGAGGAAGGAATTCGTCAAGGAATTGACGATTTTGAAAACGGCCAATATCTTCCCGTAGAAGAAGCCTTTGCACAAATACGGTGCAAGTATGACATATCGCGTTGAAATCTCTGGCAGAGTCTTGCGCGATCTCGAGACACTCTACCTGGAAAAGTACGTCTCAGATTCGTCGGCGGCGACGCATTGGTTCGAAGGCCTGCGTGAAGCGATTGCGAGCCTCGGCTCACTTCCCAATCGTTGCCCTTTAGCACCGGAATCCGCGGACACCACGCGGGATTTGCATCAGCTCCTCTGCGGCAATAAACCGCATTTCTACCGCATCATCCATGAGATTGACGAAAAGGATCAGCGGGTCGGGGTCTATCACATTCGCCATGGCGCTAGGCAAAGTCTCACCGTTTCGGCAATCATCAGCGAGCACGGCTAGCCGGTCGTCCAATCATTCCACCCAACTCGCCAGCTACAATAGCAAGATGCCGCATCCCCGCAGGAATCAGCCATGCCCCGGCACCACCCCAGCCGCCAATCAGGGGGCCCGGTCATGACACGATTCTTCCGCCTCTCCCGGTACGTTCTTCCTTACTGGTTCCAGTCGCTGGTGGGTGTCGTCCTTCTCGCTGCCGTGGGTATGTTTGAGGCACTTCGCCTGCTGATTCTCGGCCCTGTCCTCGGCACCGTCCTCAATCCCAACTCCACCGCCCGCAGTTACCCCCTCTTCCCCAACCTGCCGCCCCGCTACCAGTTCGACCTCTTATCCATCGTCCCCTCCCACTTCCACAATGCCTGGACCGTGGTTGCCGTTGCTCTGGTTGGCTCCACCATCCTCAAGGGCATCTGCGACTACCTCGGCACCTACCTGGTCAACTACGCCGGCTACGGCTGCATTACCGACCTCCGCAATCATCTCTACGAAACCATCCTCCGCAGCTCCTCCAGCTTCTTCCACAAGCACCCCACCGGCACTATCCTCTCCACCCTCATCAATGACGTGGAGCGCGTGCAGACCGCGGTCAGCGCCGTCCTCGGCGAATTTCTCCAGCAGGCCTTCACCTTCCTCTTCACTGTCACCGTCGTCATCGGCCTTGGCGGACGCCTCAGTTGGGCCCTTCTGCTTTTCGTTCCGGTTGTCATCACCTCTGCTCGCAAAATCGGCGGCTCCGTCCGAGTCCGCACCCGCACCGGCCAGGACCGCGTGGCTGAAATCCAGAACATCCTCCACGAAACCATTACCGGCAACCGCATCGTGAAGGCCTTCTCCACGGAACTCTGGGAGATTCTGCGCTTCCAGAAAGCTGCCCGGCGCCTGTTCCGCGCCAACCTGCGGTCGGTCCGCATCCAGTCCATCAGTTCCCCGCTGATGGACGTCATCGGCTCCATCGCCATTGCCCTGCTGCTCTACATCGGCCGCATGGAGATCATTGCCGGCCGCATGTCGATGCAGACCTTTGTGGTCTTCATCATTGCCCTCTTCAAGCTTTACGACCCGGTCCGCAAATTCGCATTCTTCTACAACTCCTTCCAGCAGGCGATGGGCGCGTCGGTCTCCATCTTCCAGTTCCTTGACGCGGAGCAGGATGTCCGCGAGAAGGTGATGGCCCACACGCTGAAGGGCTTCCGCAAAAACATTGCCTTTGAAAACGTCGGCTTCTCTTACTCCACCGAAGAGGGCGAGCACCAGATTCTCCACGAGATCCAATTGGAGATCCATGCCGGCGAAATGCTCGCCCTTGTTGGCCCCAGCGGCGCGGGCAAATCCACGCTGGTCAATCTGCTGCCCCGGTTCTACGACGTATCCAGCGGCCGCATCCTCATCGATGGCCACGACCTGCGCTCGCTCACCCTCGAGTCGTTGCGCAAGCAAATCGCCCAGGTCACGCAGGAAACCATCCTCTTCAACGACACTGTTCACAACAACATCGCCTACGGTCAGCCGGAAATCCCCCGCTCCCAGGTGGAGGAAGCGGCCCGCAACGCCCTCGCTCACGACTTCATCCTCCGCCTGCCGCAGGGCTACGACACCGTCATCGGCGAAAAGGGATTCCGGCTCTCCGGCGGCGAAAAGCAGCGCATCGCCATCGCCCGCGCCATCCTGAAGAACGCCCCAATCCTCATCCTCGACGAGGCCACTTCTGCCCTCGATGCTGAGAGCGAATCCCTCGTCCAAATCGCTCTCAGCAACCTGATGCAGAACCGCACCGTGGTCGTCATCGCGCACCGCCTATCGACCATCCGCCGTGCCACGCGCATCGCCGTGATTGAAGATGGCCGCATCACCGCCATTGCGCCCCACGAGGAACTGCTCTCGCTTTCGCCCACCTACCAGCGCCTCAATCAGCTGCAGTTCATGAGCGGCATTGAGGAGACCCCCACCCCGCCAACGGAAATGGAATAGATACCTTCATGGCCACCTCCGACCTTTCGCCTGCCCCCTCCGCTCCTGTCTCCTCCATGACCGGCTTTGCCCGCGTCGCCGTTGAACTCCCCGGCATCGGCAGCTACACCCTCACGCTCAAAAGCGTGAACCACCGCTTCCTTGACCTTCAGCTCCGTCTCCCCTCAGGGTTTGACGCCCTTGAGATGGATCTCCGCCGTATCCTGAAGGAAAACCTGCTTCGCGGCCATGTCGAGCTGGCCCTCAGCATCGACCGCACCTCTGAGCTGCGCGCCAGCTACAACCGCGACCTCGTCGCCTCCTACGTTGATGCCTTCCAGTCCGCCGCCCTCGAATTTGAGCTCCAGGGCCAGCCCGACTTGAACGTCATCCTGCGCGTCCCCGGCGTGATGCAGTCGGAAAGCCGCAGCTCCGAGGCTGACAACGCCCAAATCACCCAGAGCGTGCAGCAGCAGCTTCCCGCCCTCCTTGGCGCGCTCAAGTCCATGCGCCAGCGTGAAGGCGCTGCCCTGGCCGATGTTCTCTACGCCACGCTCGACCGCCTGACAGCCGCAGTTGAAGGCGTTGCTGAACTTCGCCCGGAGGTCGAGGCACGCTACCAGGAGCGGCTCACGCAGCGCCTGACCGCCGCTGTCGGCGGCACTGAGATCTCTCGCCAGCGCGTGCTGGAGGAGGTTGCGCTGCTGGTCGAGCGCAGCGACGTTTCCGAAGAAGTCGCCCGCATGGTCACTCACATCGCCCACTTCCGCGAGGTGCTGCAGACCGGCGGCGAGACCGGTAAAAAGCTCGACTTCCTGCTGCAGGAAATGAACCGCGAAGCCAATACGCTGCTCTCAAAGACCGCCGGAGTTGCCGGCAAGGGCACTCGCATCACCGAGCTCGGACTGGCCATGAAGTCTGAAATCGAAAAGGCCCGCGAACAAATCCAGAACCTCGAATAGCCCATTTCCAAGCACCCCTGGATTCTTGACCCTCATCGAGTAGCATTAGGAGACAAAGCAGGCACAGTGGCAGGCATCCTATTCATCATCTCGGCTCCCTCAGGCTCAGGAAAGAGCACCCTGGTCAACGCGCTGCGCTCGCAAGTCGGCGGCATCGACTTCTCCATCAGTTGGACCACCCGCCAGCCCCGCGGCTCTGAGGAAAGCGGCCGCGAGTATCACTTCACCACCCGCGAACAGTTCGAGCGGATGGTCGCAGATGACCAGTTTCTCGAGTACGCCGAAGTCTTTGGCAACTACTACGGGACGGCCCGCCAGTCGCTCAACGAAGCCACCGAAGCCGGGCGCGATTTGCTTCTCGACATTGACGTGCAGGGTGCCCGCCAGGTCCGTGCCAGGGTTCCTCAGGCTGTGACCATCTTCATCATGCCGCCCAATCCGAAGGTTCTCCGCACCCGCCTGCGCAACCGCAGCCGTGCGGAAGGCCACGTGGACGAAGACGTTCTCTTCCGCCGGCTCTCGGAAGCCAGCAAGGAGATTGAGAATTACTCTCAATACGGCTATATTCTCGTCAATGATGTTTTAGAGCGCGCCGTTGCGCAGTTGGAAGCCATTGTCGTGGTCGAACGCACCAAACGGGAAGGAAGACCCGTCGATGTCCACAACCGGCGCGACTTTGAGATCGCCGAAAGCTGTCGCGAAATCAACTCCCGCGAACGTCTGAAACCAGTACTCGACTCCTTTGGTATCTTCCCCGCTGAACCCCCACAAAGGAATCTCTTCTAGGAGGCATGGATGACCACAAACCCACCCGTACAAAAGGAATTCGACTCCAACTATCGCAAGGTGATGGTCGCAGCTCGCCGCGCCCGTCAAATCCAGAGCGGCGCCAAAGCCCTTGTTCCCTCCACAACCAACAAGGCCTGCCGCCTTGCGCAGGACGAAATTCGCGCCGGCCTTGTCGGCTATGTCCACACCGGTCCGCCCCCGGAAAAACCAACCGTCGAAGACACCGGAATCACCCACCTCGTCGTCTAACCTCCACCTCTTCCCATCAGGCAATTCTCTCGCCGGGGTACAATCCAAGGTATGAAGGTTACAGTTGGGGTATCGGGTGGAATCGCCGCCTACAAGGCGGCTGAGGTAGTGCGTGCGTTGCAGCGTCAGGCGCTGGAAGTCCGCGTTGTCATGACTGCGTCGGCACAGCAGTTCATTCAACCCCTCACCTTTGCCGCCCTCACCGGCCACAAGGTCATCACCAGCCTGTGGCCCCAGCACCACGACCGCAACTCCTATGACTCCGACATGGAGTCCTCCATTGAGCACATTGCCGAGGCGCAGTGGGCCGACGCTCTTGTCGTTGCCCCGGCCACGGCAAACATCCTCGCCAAGTTCGCCCACGGGCTCTCGGACGACTTCCTCTCCACCATGTACCTGGCGACCGCTGCGCCCGTCCTTGTCGCCCCGGCCATGAACACGAATATGTGGGAGCACCCCGCCACCCAGGCCAATCTGGAGACCCTTCGCCGCCGCGGCGTCCGCGTCATCGAGCCCGCCTCTGGCCCCCTTGCCTGCGGCATGGTCGGCCCCGGCCGGATGGCTGAGCCGGAACTGATTGCCACCGCGGTCCTGAACGCGCTTGGCCGCAGCCATGACATGGCCGGCGAAACCATCCTGCTTACCGCCGGCGGCACCCGCGAGGCACTCGACCCCGTTCGCTTCCTCGGCAACCGCTCCAGCGGCAAGATGGGCTACGCCATCGCCGAAGCCGCCCAGAGCCGCGGCGCCAAAGTCATCCTCATCTCCGGCCCCTCCGCTCTTTATCCGCCCCCGCACGTCGAGTTGGTCCGCGTGACCACCGCCGACGAGATGCGCAATGCCGTTCTCGCCCGTATGGCTGAAGCCACCCTCGTCATCAAGGCTGCCGCCGTTGCCGACTACCGCCCCGTGAACGTTGCCGACCAGAAGATGAAGCGCACCGGCCCGCTCACCCTGGAGCTGGTTCCCACGGAGGACATCCTCGCCGAGGCTGTGCGCAACCGCCGGCCCGGCCAGCTCATCGTCGGCTTCGCTGCGGAAACTGAGAACGGGGTCGAAAACGGCCGCGCCAAGCTCCTGCGCAAGGGCGTCGATGCCATCGTCATCAACGACGTCTCCAAACCGGAAATCGGCTTCGACTCCGACGCCAACGCCGCCACTTTCCTCACCCTTACCAAGGCCATCGACCTGCCCGAAATGCCCAAGCGCAAGCTCGCCGACCGCATCCTCGACGAAGTCGTCGCCCTGCGCCGGCCCCAGTCGCTGCTCGTCGAACTCGGCGCCACCCAGGTCCCCTCCCGTGAGGAAAAGCAGGCCGCCGTGCGCCGCCAGATTATCATCGAGTAGAGCCCCGACAGGGCCCGGCGGAGACCGCAGGTGGACACCCAACTCTCAGCACAGGACGCGCAACAGGCCCTCCGCGAGCGCATGCGCTTCTATCGCGACCTCGGCATCAGCAGTTTCTACCGCCGCCCCGTCGACGAAGCGCTCTGGGGAGCCCCTCAACCCGCGCCGGCGGCTCAGGCGGAAGCAACCCGCACCCAGGCCACTCCCCCCTCTGCCCAGCCCCTCATCCCCGATTTCCAGGACCACGACATGGCTCCCCGCAAGCCCTTTCCCGCTCCGCCGCCGATTGCACCCCCCACCCCTGCAGATCAGCACGCCTCCGCGCTGCAAATCATCCGGAGCGAAATCGGCGACTGCACACGCTGTGCCCTCGCCCAGGGCCGCAACCAGCTCGTCTTCGGCGACGGCGACCCCAACGCCCGCCTCTTCTTCGTGGGTGAAGGTCCCGGCGCAGACGAAGACGCCTCCGGCATCCCCTTCGTCGGGAAAGGCGGCCAGCTCCTCAACAACATGATCGGCGCCATGGGACTCCGCCGCGACCAGGTCTACATCGCCAACGTCGTCAAGTGCCGCCCACCCGCCAACCGCACCCCCGAGCCCGACGAGGCCCACACCTGCTCGCCCTATCTCTTCCGCCAGATTGACATAGTCCGCCCGGAAGTTATCGTCGCCCTTGGCCAGACCGCAGTCACTTATCTTATGGGCGAAAAACGGCCCCTCTCCGCCTGGCGCGGCGCCGTCCACCCCTTTCGCGGATCAAAGCTGATCGTGACTTACCACCCAGCCTTCCTGCTCCGCGACCCCAACCAGAAAAAATTCGCCTGGGCTGACCTGCAAATCGCCATGCGCGAACTCGGGCTGAAACCGCCCCAAAAAGCTTGAAAGGCGCGGGCATCCGGAGCGGTCTTTTCTTTCTTCTTCCCAATCCCTGGTTCTATCGATAGAATTCCGGTCGCTTCACAATCTTCCCATTCAAGCTTCCCCATCGCTTTCCTGGCCATAGCTTCCCACCAGCTGGCCCGGCCAATCCGGGTGCCTGCTCAGCCCTCGCCGGGGAGCGACGCTATCGCGCATTCATCCATTCCCGTTCTGCGGAGAGGTCAAACCCATGTCCGACGCAAAAACGGCAATGAAAGCAGTCGCAAGCAGGGTCTATCAACAGCACATACTCATGTCGACCGGTAAATCCCGGCATCAGGCAATCCTGGACTCCGTTCTTGACATCGAACCCTACCAATTTCCCGGACAGGATGCCCACGTCAAAGCACTGTTCGATGTCTGGCGCGACCGCCTCATCCTGCTGATCATGGACGTAAATCGCCTCAACACCGTCGGCCAGACCCCGGAATTGATTGAGGCAAACCAGCGCTCCGATGCCAACGCCCAGATTATTCAGAAGAGACAGGCTGCCATGATGCGCATAGGCAGCGCCAAGACCACTCTCGGCAAGAAGCTCATCTATCACCTGAACAAGAAAGTTCTATCTCTCAGCACCGATGTCATCCAGAAAGCCGCAAACCACACTGAAGGACTGCGCGGTGCCGCAATGTCCGGCTACAACGCCAAGGTCTCCGCTGACTTGGAAGCATTGGAAAGCTACCACCCAATGAATCTGGCATTCTGGGCCTTCCAGGACTGCCTGCTGCCCGATGAGAAGCCGGAATCCAACGACAAAATTCAGGAGATTTTGAACTTCCTGGTCGATTGCCTCAAAAACGACTGAGACCCTCCCACCCCGCCGACCTCCAAGTCGCAACCCACGAACCCGGCCCCAAACCACCCCAAAAGGCCTGACCGCCCCCACACAAAAGCATGCTCGAAACAGCCCTCCGCAAAAGGCCACATGACGAAAGTAATGTCCCCGCGTGCCGCACCTGTGTTAGCGTCTAACTTACAAATTCATTCTTTTCAATCAGGTTCCAGAAGTCCGCACAGGAGGTTAGCGCAAGTGCCCCCCCGATCGCAACAGATCCTTGTTTCTGTTAATATGCTTCCTGCTCGCGCCACCCTTGTTGCATGCCAAAATCAGACCAATGATTGCGTGCGTCGCCACACAAACCGGGCAACTTCCGACAATCAGCTCGGTTTCTCCGTCCGCTTGGATGCCCGGTAATACCTACACGGTTCTAATCACCGGGAATTTCCCGGGAAATTCAACCCTGGCTGGCTGCAGCTACAATGAAGTCGATGTCGGCAATCAGTTCATCAACTATGGAACCTGGACCGGACTCGATGCCTCAAATGATGACCCCAATATCACGATTTCAAAGGCTGAATATGTAAGCCCCACTCAAATCTCCGCCACAGTGACCGTCGCACCGGGCGCACCGTCCGTCACGGATTATATTGGAGCAACTTGCGACGGCTGTGACTACAAAGATGTTGATGTCTTCCCCGTCCAAATCGGGTGCCCACCGCCAACAATCACTAGCCTCACGCCTGCAACCTGGATCGCCGGCCAGTCCTATGACATCACGATTATCGGCACCGGCTTCCAAACGCAGTCTGCGGCATCAACAGCATGCCCGGAGACCTCTCTCTCCGTAACCGAGGCAAACACACCCCAGTTCCAAATGGGTACCGGACAATCCCAGCCGGCAGGTGCCCCCCATCCGATTGTCATTCTGTCGAACGTTGCCGTCGCAAGCTCATCTGAAATTACTGCCACAGTGAGTGTCCCCAAAAGTGATCCAACTGAGACAGCAGATGTGATTGTCGAGACACCACCAAACTCTGCGACCACTCCTGCTCAAATCACGCACACTTGCCAGATTATTAAGCCTCAGGACAATACGCCATTTCCGCTCGATGCCAACAATTCCACATCGACAAAACAAGTTCCTTTTCTTGCCAAGGGGAGCGCTCAGATCACCTGGAATATTGTGATCCATTACGCAACATCCGGAGGTCACGCCAACTCATCTCGTAACACAACACTCTTGTCAAACGACAATGCAACGGCCACTCAGACATTTCAGTCAATGGGCGGTCAGGGTGCCGTGATCGCCACATGCGGGTCACCGAACAATCAAGACAGTGCAGCGATTTTTGTTCCAGGGTCCGCAATCTCTCGCTCGGCCATCACAGAACGCCTCTATAAGCTATACGCCTCCCAAAATCCTCCCACACCAGGCCTCATGACCGGCATCGCTGGGAAAGAAAGCAGTACGATGCAGTTTAAAGCAAGATATTTGTACGGGCTCAGCGCATTGTGGCCAAACGAAAGCTACGACGGCGGTAGTCACATTGGACTCATGATGGTCGCATCAAGCATGGAAGATGGGTTCGACTGGACGACGAACACCCAAGACGGAGTCACCCTATTCAGGGAGAAGATTGACCTTGCCCCCGAAAAGCGTACCTCATATAGAGCTCTGAGATACTGGCGAAGGAGCGGCGAAGATGGTGCGTATACCGAGGAAGATTTACACCTACGAGTTCAAGATGGAAGCGGTTCGGCTGGTTGAGTCGGGCCA
>CAIVDV010000015.1 GCA_903904755.1 uncultured Acidobacteriaceae bacterium
AACTCCGCCTCAGTCTCCGCCGCCACCTTTGACAGCTTGTAGCTGTCCCCCGTCGCATCCGCAAACCGAATCACCTCGTCCCGCTGGTAGTGGTGGCCCAGCATCACCACCCGGCTGCCCAACTTCGCGCGCGCCGCAGCGATCCGCTCGTCCATCGAGTGGTCCGGCAAGCGCAAATAATGGTCCAGGGAGCATGCGTCACCCGCATCGGGAGCAAGCCCGTTCTCCACAGGCACTTCATCCAAAACAGAAATCACGTCTTCCGCCTTCAGTCCCACGCGCACAACCAGCCGCCGGAACGGAGATGTTGAAAGCATTCGAAGGTTGCAGTCAGCTCGCTACGCCCCGGCAAATTCCTTTGCCCGCAAACGCCCAGCCAACGGGGATGTTGCAACCCGCAGCAGACCATGGCCACCGCGCGTTCGCGCTCTTCCGGCCCGGCCTTGCTTCCACTATTGTAACGGAAAGATGAATTCGTGAGACGATTTCCGGCTCAGCTCATCCCAACTGCCGCGTCGTACCCCGTCTGCAACTCCCGGCAATAGGCCTGCACACCCGGTCCCGGATTCGCCATCACATGCCCTGCGTTCCACACTTCGCCAATCTCAGCCAGGGTCGAGGCTTTGCGTACTTCCATCACATAATGGTTAAAAAAACGCACAAACTCGCTCGCCAGCAACTCCAGGTCCGTATGCAGCGCATCCACATCCCGGCTCTGAAAATTCGGGAACAGCATCTGCCACGGCCCAAAGCTACTCGCCGCAGCCGAGCCATACTGCGCCACCAGCGCCGCCTGCGCTCCCGTCGCGTACACTCCGCCGGCATCAAACGCCGGCTCTCGCCGCGGCCCGCAGTTGGCTCCAAACGTTGACTCATTACTGGCAATCGCCGTCATCACCTTCACCGGGTCCAGCCCATCCGGCACATTCAACTGCGGCCCATAGTTCGCACACGCCGCTATCACCAGGTCTCGGGGGAAAGTATCCATGGTTGCTCTCCTGTGTACGCGAGTCTAGCAAACAACCGAATAATTCCGAGCAATTTCTATCCCAAGAAAGAAACATCCGGGTGCCACCGGTCCGTCGCATTTGGGGACCGGTGAATAACCGCCACCCAGTCTCAGCAATCCACACAGAAATCGAGCACAGCTCGATCCTCCCGGACCCTTGATCCCTGACCCCTGATCCCTGTCCATTTGTGACCCACCACCGCCGACAGGTATCATGAACACTTGAAATCGCAATTGGCCGGGCCTCTCAGCCCCAATCGCCACAGGCATGGTGGGAATGCACCCTATCGCAGCAGCCAGTATCGGAATTCCTGACACCCTGTTCCTCATGGTGCTCGCCCTTGTCGTCTTCGGACCCCGCCGTCTGCCCGAAATCGGACGCCAGATCGGCAAACTCATGTACGAGTTCCGCAAGGTCTCCAACGACTTCAAGTACCAGATGGAAGAGGAATTGCGCGCCGCTGAGGAAGCCGACCGCCAACGCAAGCTCGCCGCCACCATCTCCATGCCCGCGGTTCCCGAAATTGCCGCCGAATCTACACCCGCACCACCCACAACCGACCCGGCTTACGCAGACACCACCCCAGCCGAAGCCGCATTAGAAACTACCCAGGCACCCTCCGAGCACGCCCCCTCCGCCAACCTGCTCCCTTCGGAACGCAACCGCCTCAGCGCGCAGATGATTGAGGTCCCCTACACCCCTGCTGCCACCCCGGTCACGGAATCCGCCGCAGCCGACCCCTACCCCGCCGGCAATCCCCCGGCCCCCGAGCCCTTGGCCGTGAAGCCCCCCAGCCAGGGCGAGTCCGTCGCCGCTGCCCGTCCCTTCCGCAGCGCAGGCGGCCTTCCGATCGACACCACCGAGCCCGAAACCACGGCCTCCGCCGAAGAATCCGAGGCCACCCATGGTTGATCTCCCCAACATCCCCGACGCGCTCGACCGCGCCCGCACCGCCGTCAAAGACCGCGCCGACCTGCCCGGCATGAGCCTCTTCGAGCATCTCGACGAACTCCGCCGCCGCCTCGTCCACTCCGCCCTTTATCTCGTCGCCGGCTACCTGGTCGCCGTCATCTTCGCCAAGCAGCTCACAAGCTTCATGCAGGCACCGCTCAACCAGATTCACATCCAGCTCAACTTCACGCACCCGGCTGACCTCGTCAATCTCCGGTACATCCAAATCCCCATCGTCGGCGGCATCCTCCTCGCTTCCCCCTTCATCCTCTTCCAGGTCTGGCTCTTCATCGCCCCCGGCCTCTACGCCCGCGAAAAACGCTACGTCATCCCCTTCATGGCCGCTGCCATCCTGCTCTTCCTCTCCGGTGCATGGCTCGGCTACCACTTCGTCTTCCCCGGCCTCCTCCGTTTCCTCATCTCCGACCTCGGCAACTCCCTCGGCATCCATCCCCTCATCAGCATTGAGGAGTACACCAGCTTCTTCTTCTCACTCATCATCGGCATCGGCGCCACCTTTGAGATGCCGGTCATCATCGTCTTCCTGGCGCTCTTCGGCATCGTCAGCCCCAGCTTCCTCTGGAAAAACTTCCGCTACGCCATCCTCGTGATCTTCATCATCGCGGCCATCATCACCCCCACCCCCGAAATCACCACTATGTGCGCCTTCGCCGCGCCCATGCTCGTCCTCTATCTCGTAGGCATTGCCGGCGCATGGCTCGTCCACCCCTCCCGCCGCAAAAAGAAGGAGAAGGCTGCTTAATGCGCCCCCTGCGTCTCTTCCCCGCTATCCTTCTCGCCCTTGTCTCGCTGACGGCCCAGGCCCAAGGCTTCAACGGTCAGCGCGCCCTCGACATCACCCGCCAATTCGTCTCCATCGGCCCCCGCTGGGTCCTCAGCCCCGGCCATCTCAAGGCCGAATCCTTCCTCCGCGCCCAGTTCGCAGCCGAAGCCAAGGCGGGCCTCGTCGAGGAAGACACCTTCACCGCCAGCACCCCCATCGGCGCAGTCCCCATGCGCAACTTCATCGTCCGCTTCCCCGGCAAAAAAGACGGCGCAATCGTCCTCGCCACCCATTACGAAACCAACTACCCACTGCGCACTATCAACTTCGTCGGCGCCAACGACGGCGGCTCCACCACCGGCCTGCTCTGCGAACTCGCCAACGAACTCCGACTCAAGCTCGCTGCCGGCGGCGGCAAACTCGAAGGGTACTCCGTCTGGCTCGTCTTCTTTGACGGCGAAGAGGCCATCCAAACCTGGCAGGGCATGGACCACACCTACGGCTCCCGCCACCTCGCCTCCAAATGGTCCGCCGACGGCACCGCCAAGCGCGTCAAGGCACTCCTCCTCACCGACATGCTCGGCGACAAGGACCTCAACGTCATGAAGGAGACCACCTCCACCCCCTGGCTCTCTGACCTCGTCCAGAAGGCCGCTCAGTCCGCCGGACAAGCCAAGTACTTCTTCAGGACCCAGGGCGCCGAGTTAGACGACCACGAGCCCTTCCTCCAGCGCGGCATGCCCGCCATTGATATCATCGACGTCGACTACGGCCCCAAATCCGCCGCCAACAACTACGACGGCTACCACCACACCGCAGACGATACGATGGACAAAATCAGCGCCCACTCGCTCACCGTCGTCGGCTCCGTCCTCCTCGAAACCATCAAACTCCTCAACCAGCGCTAACCCATGCCAGCATCCCTCAGCACCGTCCTCTGGGGAGCACCCCTCCGCTGGTGGCTCTGGTTCCATCTCGCCGTCGCCATCCTCGTCCTGGCAGACGCACTGCTCCCCCACGGCCGAGGTGACCGCCCCCGTGCCCGTCTCGCCTGGTCCTGGAGCCTCTTCGTCGCTGCCACAGCCGGCCTCTTCGCCTTCTGGCTTAACTTCGCGCTCGGCCGCGAAACCGCTCTCGAGTTCGTCTCCGGCTACACCATCGAGACGTCGCTCTCCATCGACAATCTCTTTGTCTTCCTGCTTCTCTTCAAGGGCTTCCGCCTCGGCCACGCCCGCCAGCATCGCGCCCTCATGTGGGGCATCGCCGGTGCCATCGTTCTCCGCGCCATCTTCATCGCTCTCGGAGTTTCCCTGCTCGCCCACTTCGCCTGGGTCAGCTACCTCTTCGGAGCCATCCTCCTCTACGCCGCCTGGCGTCTGGTCGGCACCCACTCAGCCGAAAACGCACTGCCAAACTGGATTCGCAATCTCCAAACAGGCGCCCGCAGCCTCTTCTGGGTCATCGTCTGCGTTGAAGCTACCGACCTCCTCTTCGCCATCGACTCCATCCCCGCCGTCCTCGCCGTCAGCCGCAACCCCTTCGTCGTCTACACCTCAAACATCGCCGCCATCCTCGGCCTGCGCTCGCTCTTCTTCGCCCTCTCCAGCCTTCTCGACCGCCTCCGCCTCCTCCACTACGGCCTCGCCGCCCTGCTCGCCTTCGTCGCCATCAAAATGCTCCTCGCCCACTGGCTCGAAATCCCCATCGTCCCCTCCCTCAGCATCATGGCCGCAATACTTCTCACCACCGCGCTGGCATCCCTCTACCTCGACCGCAAAAGGCCGTAACCCTTCCCGCTTCGCTCAGAATGGCAAACCTCCCTTGGAACGGAGGTGCGATGCAGGCTGGAGAAACGGTGCCAGTCCGAGCTCGAAGGCATCCAACGGGCCAGAGTTGCCAAAGCGGCCTGCGAGTTCGAGGGCAACGAACCCATGCAGAAACGACCAGAGTGCGACGGCCCGGGAGGTGTCGTCAGGGATGCCCGTGTGCTCGCAGAGGGTGACCAGCAGAAGGTTCCAAAGTTGCTTTCCCGCAGGAGAGTAGCCGCTCCCGGGAGCCTGCTGCATCAGGAAGGTGTAGAGGCGTGGGCGTGTACGGGCGAAGTTGAGGTACGCACTGGCTAGGGTACGCAGACGTTGGGTGGGCGTGGCCTCGGGGATCGCCTGCAGTTGCGCAGCGAGTTCCTCGAAGAGGAACGCTGAGCCCTGCTCGATGAGAGCAGCCTCAAGGGCAGATTTGTCGGGGAAATAGTGGTACAGGCTGGGTGCACGGACACCCATGCGCGCAGCAAGGGCTCGGAGAGAAAGAGCATCAGGGCCTTCAGACTCAAGAAGTTCGAGTGCAGCGGCGAGGACCTGGTCTGCGGAGATTTGACGGGGATGCGGCATCGTTGGGTGTCTCACGTATGACAATAGACGAAATAAAAAAGGAAGTCTAACAACGTAAGCCTTGACACGGATTCAATCATAGACTTACAGTGTAAGTCATGAACGAGAGATCGCTTCGCACTGAAGAAAACAGGCGCGCCCAGGAGAATCCCGCCGGGGTGCAGATGGGTGAAAATGGCCCAGAGCAGAACAACCAGGCGTGGCCGGGACCTGGGCTTATGTTGCGTCTGGAGAGCCTCGGAATGCTCTCCGCAGTGGTGGTGCTCTACGGGCGAATCTTCGGCGGGCACTGGGGACTGTTCTGGCTGCTTTTCTTCCTGCCGGACGTGAGCTTTGTAGGCTGGATTGGCGGAGAGCAAAGCTGGGCAGCAACAGGCTACAACCTGCTGCATTGGGAGGCGGCAGCGATGGCCCTGGTGGTGGCAGGGTGGCTGGGAGGCACGATGCTCCCGCTCCAACTGGGGCTGATCTGGCTGGGCCACATCAGCTTCGACCGAGTCGTAGGCTATGGGCTGAAGTACCGGGGAGTCTTTCGCAGGACACATCTGCAGCGGGTCTGAGGGACGATCTCAAAGAAATGCGAGCCGTGCGGATTTCGGTTCTAGTCGAGCTGCCGAAGGGCAGGGCTGACCGTATAGATGCCGAGAAAGACTGCGGCGGCAAGCGCCAGCATACCGGAAAGGACAAGGTCCGTGGAAAAGTGGCGCGAGAGTTCGCCGGCGGCGAGCGCGCCAACAGGCGGAAGACCGAGGAAGGCTGTGGCGTAGATGCTCATGGCGCGGCCGCGCATTTCGTCACTGGAGAGCTCCTGCATGGAAACGGTGACAGCGGAGAGGGCAAGGATCATGCCGAACCCCTCAAAAAACATGCACGCCTCAGAGAGCCAGAGGATGGTGGAGTTGCAGAAGACGATAAGAACGAGCATGACGGCGGCGGCGGAGAAGGCGATGAGGCGGCCGCGGTGGCGGAAGCTGCCGCGCCAGGCGACAAGGCCCGCGCCGAGGACGGAGCCGAGGCCGGAGGCGGCGAGCATGAGGCCGTAGACGTGCTCGCCCTGGTGAAGCTGGTTTTTGACGAACCAGGGGATGAAGGAGAGGAAGGGGAAGAAGAGGAGGCTGGAGGTGCAGATAATCCAGACGAGGACGTACATCTGGGGATGGCGGCGGACGTAGCGGAGGCCTGCGGAGAGGGAGTCGAGGATGGAGGCGTGGTGCTCGCGAATTTCCTCTGGGTAGCGGATGTGGAAGAGGGCGGCGAGGACGGCGAGGAAGCTGACGCCGTTGAGGAAGAAGTTGCCTGCGACGCCGACGGCGGCCATGGCGTATCCGCCAAGGGTGGGGCCGAGTATGCGGGAGAGGTTGAACTGGGCGGAGTTGAGGGCAATCGCGTTGGTGAGGTCTTCGCGGGGAACAAGGCGGGGGACGAGGGCCTGGTAGCTGGGGGCGTTCATGGCCTGGGCGACGCCGTTGAGGAAGCTGAGGACGGCGATTTCCCAGATGTTGATCAGCGGAGTGCCGTCAGGGTGCCGGAGCCAGGCGAGGAGGGCCAGGGCGAATGCCTGGATCATCATGGCGGACTGGGTGGCCAGCAGGAGGCGGCGCTTGTCGACGCGGTCGGCGATGACTCCGCCATAGAGAGTGAAAAGGAGGAAGGGGAAGGAGCCGGCGAAGGTGACGACGCCGAGCCAGAAGGCGGAGTTGGTGAGGGTGAGGACGAGCCAGCCGAGGGCGACGTTCTGCATCCAGGTGCCGATGTTGGAAGTGAAGTTGCCGGCCCAGAAGAGGCGGAAGTTGGGGTTGCGGAGGGCGCGGATGATGGCCGGGAGGGGCCGGGAGGGCTGGTCGGGCGGAATGAGGAGGCCGGGCGACTGGGGCTGGCCAGCGTGATCCAGCGGCTCAAGCGGCTCTGTGGAGCGGGCCGAGGTCTGGGGGAAGTTGTCCGGCTCAGGCATCTTCTTAGTGTAATCTGAGGCTTCGCGGCCCACCCGGGCCGTAGTTCCCTGCCGAGGTCCTGTCGTGATGAATTCTGTCGTGCGAGTAGCTGTGCGTTTGGGTTGGTGTGTCCTGTTGTCGGTGAGCGTGCCGGTGCTGCACGCACAGTCAGCCGGGCCGGAGACGGTATTCGGGTACAAGGATTTTGCGCCGCAGGCGAAGGTGGATGCGGCGTTTCTGGCAGTTCCGGATGCGAGGCTGGCGGGCGAGCACCTGAAGACGCTGACGGCGGAGCCCCACATTGCCAGCTCGCCAGAAGACAGGAAGACGGCGGAGTACGTGGCGGCGAAGTTTCGCGAGGCCGGGCTGGAGACGGAGATTGTGCCCTACCGGGTGCTGCTGAACCAGCCGCGGAAGGTGAGCTTTGAGGCTCGGGATGCGGCGGGCAAGGTGCTGGCGACAGGGCCGACGCGGGAGCATGTGGGGGGCGATCCGTTTGAGGATGATCCGCGGGTGGTGATGCCGTTCAACGGGTCGTCGGGGTCGGGCGATGTGACCGGCGAGGTGGTGTACGCGAACTATGGGCGGCTGGAGGACTTCAACAAGCTGGCCGAGATGCACGTGGACCTCAAGGGGAAGATTGTGCTGGTGCGGTATGGCGCGAACTTCCGCGGGGTGAAGGTATATATCGCGGAACAGCGGGGCGCGGCCGGCGTGCTGATTTACTCCGACCCGATCGATGACGGTTACTTCAAGGGGGACATGTACCCGAAGGGGCCGTGGCGGCCGGAGACGGGCGTTCAGCGGGGGAGCGTGCAGTACCTGTTCAAGTATCCGGGAGATCCGGAGACGCCGGGTGTGGCCTCGACGGTGGATTTGCCGGATTCGGCGCGCCTGGATGCGGCGAAGACGGGCAACCAGCCGCTGATTCCGGCGGTGCCAATCAGTTACCGCGATGCGGGTCCGATGCTGGCGGCGCTGGGTGGTGCGGGGGTTCCGGCGGGCTGGCAGGGTGCGCTGCCGTTCCACTATCACGTGGGGGGAACGGGGGTGACGGTACATTTGGTGAGCGACCAGGACTACCAGGTGCGGACGATTTGGGATGTGATTGGGAAGATCAAGGGCGCGACGGATCCGGATGCGTGGGTGGTGGCGGGAAATCACCGGGATGCGTGGGTGTATGGCGCGGTGGACCCGAACAGCGGCACGGCGGCGATGCTGGAGACGGTGCACGGGCTGGGAGCGCTGCTGAAGACGGGTTGGCGGCCGGCGCGGACGATTGTGATGGCGAGCTGGGATGCCGAGGAGGAAGGGCTGATTGGCTCGACCGAGTGGGTGGAGGAGCACGCCAAGGCGCTGGAGAAGGCGGTGGCTTACTTCAACGTGGATGTAGCGGTGGCAGGACCGGACTTTGGCGCTGAGGCGGTGCCGAGCCTGAAGCAGTTCATCCGCGAAGTGACGCGGGGGGTGCAAAGTCCCAAGGGCGGCAGCTTGTACGCAGTGTGGGCGAAGAATGAGAAGGGATCAGGGCGGGATGCGAGCACCGGACATACTGTGAAGGCAAATGCCGAGCAGGGGGATGTGGCGGTTGGTGATCTCGGGTCGGGGTCGGATTACACGCCGTTTTTGCAGCATGTGGGGGTTCCGTCAACAGATATTGGGTCGCACGGGGACTACGGGGTGTACCACTCGGTGTTTGACAACTATGCGTGGTTCACGATGAATGCGGACCCAGGCTTCCTGTATGAGCAGGAGATGGCGCGGGTGTTTGGGCTGGAAGTGCTGCACATGGCGGATGCGGATGTGCTGCCGTATGACTATGTGACCTATGGCAAGGAGATTACACAGTACCTTGAGGCGGCGAAGCGGAAGGCCGGGGCTGTATCTGGTTCTGGGGATTTTGGGCCGGCGCTGACGGCTGCGGCGCGGCTGACGGTGGCGGCTGAGGCGGTGGAGAAGCGGCAGCGGGCGGCGCAGGGGGATTTGAGCGGGCTGAATGCCGCCCTGCGTGCGACCGAGGCTGCGCTGATTTCACCGGCGGGGCTGCCGAACCGGCCGTGGTACAAGCACACGGTGTATGCGCCGGGCGAGTTTACCGGGTATGCCGCAGTGGTGATTCCAGGGGTGAATGAGGCTCTGGATGCGGGCAAGGCTGAGGTGGCCGCGAAGCAGTTGGGGGTGCTGACGGAGGCGCTGAACCGGGCAGCGGGGGTGCTGGAGGGGGCAAGGTAGCGAAACGGACGAGTCGCTCCAGGGTTGCTTGTTACCCCGTTGTCCAAGAATCAGGACATGGAGTGTCAGCGGATTTGCGCCTCACGGCTTTTTGTCAGGGAGTTGAACGGTATCCTTGTTGTTCAAAAACGAGCGGGAGCGGCCAGCGGTGGAGAGAGCCGGGTCGTGGATGGGCGGACGGTTGGAGTCAGGGTTGAAGCCCTTCAGCAGGCGGGGATTGGGCCTGAAGCGTGGAGGGCCGCCGGAGAACTGGCGAACGTGACTGAGAACGATGCCCATACGCCCGTGCATCGGGCGGACAATCCCACGGATGTGAACATTCATATCGCGATACTGCAGCAGAGGGCCCACGGTATCACGGTCTTCCGCAAGGGAGAGGATGATGAAGCGGCAGTCGTTGTCCGCCATCGACAGCGGGCAGACGTCGAGGAAGCGGGAGCCGTCTGTGAGCTCGAGAATCTGGTAGATATGCGCGGTCACGCAGACCTCGGAGTTGGGGTGGGCTGCGGCCTGCTCGGCGGTGAGGCAGGGGGCTGGGGCGCGATTGCGGGCATGGGCGGGCGTGAGGGCGCCAAAGAGAAGGCAGGCGAGGAGGAGCCGGGTGAGGGACATGGGTGCTCCGGTGGGTGAGGAGGTGTTGGGAGAAGAGTAGCGCGGTTTTTGGGGTGGGGCAAGTCGGGGTCAGAGATCAGAGATCAGAGATCAGTTGGATCGAGCTGCGCTCGATTGCGGTGTGCGGACACGGGAGTGGTTACTCCCAAATCTGACCGCAAAGGGCGCGGTCAGATATGGGGCACCCGGAGGCCTTTGGGGGTGGAGGTTGGGAGGGTGGGGGGATATACTTTCCTGTGCTTGCGGTAAATCGAATTTCCCCGGTATGGAATGGAGTTGGCATGAGCGGTGTGATGGGTAAGGTGGCGGGAGTTGCGTTGGCGGCGCTGGTGATGGCGGCGGGCGCGGTGGGGCAGGAAACGGCGGCTGGGCAGAGGCTGGAGATGAACTATCGCGGTGCGACCCTGTTGCTGGAGCCGTATGCGCCGAATATTGTGCGTGTCTCGATCAGCCTGCAGAAGGACGCGGCAGAGGGAGCGGCCGGGTGGGGCATTGTGGCCAAGCCGGATGCGACGGGCTGGACGCATACCAAGGACGCGCATGGGGAGAGCTACCGCTCGGGCGAGATGTCGATTACCTTCCCCGGCTGGCACAAGTCTCCCCAACTGCCGATGCCGAACGAGACGGGCAAATACTTCTCCGGCTCAACTCCGGGGGCGGACCTGATGTTTTCGCGGGCGGACGGAACGGAGCTGGTGGAGTGGACGGGCTGGCAGCAGTCGGTTCCGAATTACAAGGACGGCAATGAGCAGTTGCTGAATGACCGGCGGCCGACGGACGACCCGTTTTACGTCGTTGGAGCGAATTTCCGCTCGCCGGACGATGAGCACTACTACGGGCTGGGGCAGAACCAGGAAGGGTATCTGGATCATCGCGGACATACGGTAGATTGCTGGAATGACTACAACGCGACGGCGGGCGCGAGCACGTGCGTGCCGTTTCTGGTGACGAACAAGGGCTACGGGATTTTGTGGGATAACGCGTCGAAGACGACGATTCGCGCGGGGTGGAATGACACCACGAGCTGGACGAGCGAAGTAGGGACGCGGGTTTCGTTTTTTGTGATTGCGGGCAAGACGACAGATGAGATTTATGCCGGCTACAAGCAACTGACAGGGCCCACGCCGCTGCTGCCGAAGGCGGCGTATGGGTACATCCAGTGCAAGCAGCGGTACCGGAGCCAGAAGGAAGTGCTGGATGTGGCGCGCGAGTACCGGAAGCGGAACTTGCCGGCGGATGTGATGGTGGTGGACTGGTTCTACTACACGAAGATGGGCGAAATGGACTTTGACCCGGCGCTGTGGCCGGACCCGAAGGCGATGAATGACGAGCTGCACAAGCTGGGATACCAGACGATGATCAGCGTGTGGCCGCGTTTTGTGCCGGAGGACCGGTACTACTCGACGATCTTGAAAAATGACTGGTTTGAAAAGCTGGCGGATGGCACGCCGACCAATGGGCTGCCATATGACAAGGCCGGCAGCGACATTGATACGACGAATCCGGAGGCGGCGAAGTGGTACTGGGGGCTCATCCGGGACAAGATTCTGTCGCAGGGATTTGACTCCATCTGGTTGGACGAGACCGAGCCGGATTTGCCGCCGAATGGGAGCTACTACCATGTGGGGCCGGGGACGGAGTACTTCAACCTGTATCCCCTAGTGCATACGGCGCTGCTGAAGGATGGGTTCGCGCAGGATATTCCGCAGAAGCGGGCGCTGAGCCTGGCGAGGGATGCGTTTACGGGCATCCAGCGGAATGGCGTGATTGTGTGGTCGAGCGACATCACCGGGAACTGGGATACGCTGAAGCGCCAGGTGCCGACGGGGCTGGACTTTACGGCCTCCGGAGTGGCGAACTGGTCGAACGACACCGGCGGATGGCAGTACTTGCCGTCGTACCACAAGGCCGCGCACAAGGTGTTGCTTGACCCCACGGATGCGAAGGATAACGTGGGCGATTTCGAGGACTACCCGGAGCTGTATACGCGATGGTTTGAGTACGCGACGTTTCTGCCGATCATGCGGACGCATGGCAGCCGGCCGAACAATGAGACGTGGTCGTACGGGAAGCAGGCCGAGCCGATATTGGAGAAGTACCTGAAACTGCGGTATGAGCTGATGCCGTATCTGTACTCGAACGAGTACCACACGTGGAAGACGGGTGCACCGCTGATGCGGGCGCTGTTCATGGACTTCCCGAAGGACGAGCAGGTTGCGGACCTGAGGGATGAGTACATGCTGGGGCCGGCGCTACTGGTGGCTCCGGTGGTGGAGCAGGGCGCGACCAGCCGGAAGGTATATTTGCCCGCCGGGACGGACTGGTACAACTACTGGACCAACGAGAAGCTGAAGGGCGGCCAGACGGTGACGGTTGCCGCGGGGATTGAGACGATTCCGGTGTTTGTGAAGGCAGGGTCGATTTTGCCGGTGGGCGCGATGATTTCGTCCACGGCCGAGGCGCAGGCGATCGCGAAAGTGAAGGTGTATGCCGGGGCGGATGGCGCGTTTACGCTGTTTGACGACGATGGCGTGAGCTACGCGTATGAGAACGGCGCGGGCAAGGTGACGGAGCTGAAGTGGGACAACAAGACCCAGAAGCTGACGCACACGGGCGCAAGCGCGTGGACGAAGGCGGACGCATCTGTGGTTGAGGTAATCGGCAAGACCGGAAAGTAGTGCCACGTGCAGGAAATTGAGCAGGCTCGGAACAACGGGGGAGCAGGTTGCGTACTTGCTACCATGTTGAACCGGGCCTTTTTCTTATTGCTGATGACGATGCTGGCGAGTGTACCGAGTGCGCTGGCGACCCATGGTGCGCAGGGGACCCCCAAGCCTGCTCCGCTGCAGGTTCCACTGCTGGCAGATGGGCTGAAGCTCTCGGAGTTTGACGGGATGGGACCGCGGGTGGAGCTGAAGGACAAGCTGCTGCGGGTGACGGATTTTGTGCAGCAACAGCCGTCAGACGGCAAGCCGGCAACGCAAAAAACTGAGGCGTATCTGGGCTACACGCGGACGACGCTGTATGTGGTGTTTGTGTGCCATGACGAGCATCCGGAGCTGATTCGGAGCCATTTGGCGCGGCGGGAGAATATCCAGGCGGATGACAATGTGTCGATACTGCTGGACCCTTTCCAGGACCATCGCAAGGGTGTGGTGTTTCAGGTGAATCCCAACGGTGTGCAGGGTGATGCGGCGTGGTCAGAGAACAACCAGATGGACTACAGCTACGACCAGGTATGGGACTCCGAAGCTCGCATTACGAATCAGGGGTATGTTGCGCTGCTGGCGATTCCCTTCCGGAGTCTGCGCTTCAGGCCGGATGGCGAGAGCTGGGGCGTGGTGATGAACCGGAACATTCCGCGGAACAGCGAATCGGACTTCTGGCCGCGGGTGGCGGCAAATGTGAGCGGCGTGCTGAGTCAGGAAGCGACAATCAGCGGCATTCACGGGGTGACAGGCTCGCATAACGTGCAACTGAATCCGTATATGCTGGCGCAGAACGAGCGGGTGCTGAACAACCTGGATCCGACGAATCCTTTCTTCAGCGACCGACGGCTGGAAGGCACGGGGGGCGGCGAGGCGAAGTTCATCCTGAAGGACAGCATTGTGGTGGATGCGACGGTGAATCCGGACTTCAGCAATATTGAGTCGGACCAGCCGCAATTTACGGTGAATCAGCGGTACCCAGTGTTCTTTCCGGAGCTGCGGCCGTTTTTTCTGGAAAACGCGAGCTACTTTGCGACGCCGACGAATTTGCTGTACACGCGGAATATTGTGCATCCGGAGTTTGGGGTGCGGGCGACTGGCAAGGTGGGGAAGACGAACGTGGGGCTGGCGGCGGTGGATGACCGTGAGCCCGGGGAGACGGTTGCACCGGGAGATGCGCTCTTCCACAAAAGGGCGCTGTATGCGGTGGGGCGGGTTTCGCAGGATATCGGCAAGGGATCGTCGCTGGGGCTGATGTTTACCGACGCGGAGTTTGGACAGGGCTGGAACAGGATTGGCGCCCTGGACTTTGTTGCGCGGTTGGATGACAAGTGGACCGCCCAGGGCCAATGGTCACAGAGTTCGACGATGGGAACAAAGGACAGCGGGAATCCACCGAGCTATGCAGCAGGGCCAGCGCTGGAGCTGATGCTGAACCGGAACGGGCACGCCTTCAACATGTTCAACGACTACATGGATGTGAGCAAGGGATTCCAGACACAGTTGGGATTTCTGCAGACTTCGAACATTCGCAGCGAGCACACGCACATCAACTACCAGTGGTTCCCGAAGTCGAAGACGCTGCAAAGCTGGGGCCTGGAATGGAACGACAACATTGCATACGACCATGACGGGAACCGGGTGTACCGGAATCTGACGGCAGATCCGTTCTTCTTGCTGTCGCGGAATACGGTGCTGGCGCCACTCGTGGGCATGAACAGCGACACGCTGGGCCCGCAGGACGGGTATGGGTTTACGACAAACCGGAATTTTGAAGAGAACTCCGTGGGGCTGGTGCTGCGAAGTGCGCCGTGGTCGCAATTGAACTTCAACGTGGTGGCTGTGGATGCGTCGAATGTGAACTACAACCCGGTGGCTGGGCGGTTGCCCACGGAGATGCGGCAGCAGTTTGTGCAGGCCAATGTCACGCTGCAGCCGATACAGCAGTTGACCGCCGACAACACCTATTTGCTCGATCGCGAGCACAGCGCAAAGGACGGGGCCCTGGTGTACGAGAGCCAGAAGCTGCGGACCAAGATTAACTACCAGTTCACTCGGGCAATTTCCGCACGGGTAATTGTGGAGTATGACTCGACGCTGGTGAACCCCGCCGAGACGACGCTGCAGCGGACCAAGCAGATTGGGACCGAAGCGCTGCTGACGTGGTTGCCGCATCCGGGGACGGCGGTTTACATCGGCTATAACAACGACCTGCAGAACCTGAGCCGCGCTCTCTGCAATCGCCTGCCGGGTGGCGGTTGCGACCCGAACAAGACGACGCCACCGATGGGGCTGGATTACCTGAATGATGGCCGTCAGATTTTCGTGAAGGCATCGTATCTGTTCCGCTTCTAGCGGTGGTTTTGGGAGCGATGGAGTGCGGAGGCGCGAGGATCGCTGAATCTGGTATGCTTTGGCGCGATTGCACGGCTGGGGAAACCGGCGCGTGAAGCAAATCGATTCAGGAGACACGATGATCACTCGCCGCCGTTTTGTTGCCCTGGCTGCCGCAGCAGCCGCCACACCAGCAATCCAGAGCTTTGCCATGACCGCAGCCAAGACTCGTTCTGGATTGAAGTTCGGCGTTCAGCTGTATGAGGTGCGCAACCTGATTGCGGCTACGCCGACGGCCGAGGGGCTGGCGACCATTCTGGGCCAGATTGCTGCGATTGGCTATGCCGAAGTCGAGGGCTTTCCATCGGTGTACAAGTATCCGGCAAAAGACCTCAAGAAAATGGTGGACGACCACGGGCTGAAGCTGACCAGTGGGCACTTTGACTTTGCCAAACTCGACGAGATGGTTGAATACGCGGCCGAGGCGGGCATGGAGCACATGGTTTGCCCGTTTACGCCGCAGGAGTTCTGGGGATCGGCGGAAGGATTTGCGCGTGCTGCGGATCGGTTCAACAAGGTGGCGACGAAGGCGAAGGCCGCAGGGCTCAAGTTTGGGTACCACAACCATAATTACGAGTTCAAAAAGCTGCCAGCGGTGAACGGGGTTGTCGATGACGCATTTACTGTGCTGCTGCGGGAGTTTTCCAGCGATGTGACGGTGGAGTTGGATGTCTTCTGGGCAGTCGCTGGCGGAGCGGATCCGATTGCGCTGCTGAAGCAGTATCCGGAGAAGATTCGGCTGATCCACATGAAGGACCGGACGGCCGCTGCGCCGGTGGGTGCGCCCCCCTCAGGCGAAGCGAGCCAGTTTACCGAGATGGGCGCGGGGACAATCGACTGGAAGGGTGTCCTCGCCCTGTCCAAACAGCACGGGATTACGAAGTACTTCATGGACCAGGATGGGGTTTCGATTCCGGTGATGGACAGCCTGGCGAAGAGCTTCGAATTCCTGAAGAATGTGGCGGTTTAGCGGCTGCCTCTAGCGTGGTCAACCTTGGGCCCCATCCCGCGTCTAACGGGTGGGGCCCTGTTGCGTATGGCGGATGGGCCAACTTCCCTTCCCAATTGGTATACGAGCGATGAAAGTTTTGTTTTCCCTGGCGATGATGGCTGCAGTAGGAGTGAGTGGCGCGGCGTGTGGCGCGCAGCAGAGTGGCGCACCGCCGGTCCTGACGGTGAAGGCGCAGAGCGCCGAGGTACTGCTGCCAGTGACGGTGCGCGACAAGAAGGGGCAGATTGTGGCGGGGCTGAAGGCAGAGGATTTTGAGCTGATGGCGGATGGCAAGCCAATGGCTATCAGGAGCCTGACCACGGTAGGTGGCCAGCCGATGCGGCTGGGCCTGCTGGTGGATACGAGCCGCAGCCAGGCAGCGGCGCTGGAGGGCGAGAAAGCAGCCGGCGAGAAGTTTGTGGACCAGATGCTGGCGCAGCCCACAGACAAGGCGTTTCTGCTGCACTTTGACCGTCAGGTGGAGTTGCTGCAAGACTTTACCGCGCAAAAGGACAAGCTGCGCAAGGAACTGGATGCGATGGGGTCGGCCGAGGGCGGCTATGGCAAGGGCGGGGACCGGCCTGAAGTGGAAGCCGGAAGCGGCCGCGATAGCGACGAAGGCGGTGAGCGTCGGCAGGGTCACCGCGGCGGGACCCAGATGTATGACGCGATTTACCTGGCGAGCAGCGAAGTGATGGCGCAGCAGCTGGGGCGGAAGGCGATGGTGCTGTTCTCAGACGGGGTGGACAAGGGCAGCCGAGAGTCGATGGCAGACGCTGTGGATGCAGCGGAGAAGGCGAATGTTTCCGTGTACACGGTGTACTTCAAAGGAGACCAGGAGGGACGAGGCTTTCAGCGGGCAACGGTGGGTGATGAGTACCCCGGTGGCGGCTACCCGAGAAGCCGATACCCCGGAGGTGGATGGCCGGGCGGACGCCGGCCGACGGTGGGATCCGACGAAAAGCCGGTAGACGGCAAGCGGGTGATGGAGAAGATTGCAGAGAGGACCGGAGGCCGCTTCCTGGAGGCGAAAAAGAAGGAGAGCTTTGCGGAAGTTTGCGCGGAGATCAGCGAGGAACTGCGTGGGCAGTACCTGGTGAGCTTTGTGCCGGCGAAGGCGACCGATGACGGGGGCGATGGATTCCACAAGGTGACGCTGAAGGCGAAGAATGCGGATTACACGGTATTTACGCGGGAAGGGTACTTCGACAGCGGCCGATAGGTGGAGGGCACTTGGTAGGCGAGGGCAGCCGTGATAGGAATAGCGATGGATGCGTGCCGCCAATGCCAATGCGACTGGATGGAATGTGCCTGAGCTGAACCGGGCGCGGGTGCGGGAGCTGGCGCTGGGAGCCGGGTTTACCGCGGCGGGGATCGCTGCCCTTCCCCATGCAAACACAGACGAAAATGCCGAGCGCTTCGAGGCCTTTGTGCAGGCCGGGCGTGCAGGGACGATGGAGTACTTGACGCGTCGCGATGCGCCGGGCAAGCTGCTGAGAGCGCGGGTGGAGACACCGTTCCCGTGGGCGCGGAGCGTGATTGTGTGCGTGGCGGGATACAACCCGGATGCGCCGCTTTCGATCGCACAGACGGAGCCAGGCGCAGGATGGATTGCGCGCTATGCCGTAACGGCCAAGCACGACCCGCAGACAGGCGAAGTGCAGCCGAGCGACTACCACAAGGTGCTGCTGAAGCGGATGAAGAAGCTGGAAGCGGAACTGAAGCAGGAGCTGGGGAAGTTTGAGGCCAAGGCGTTTGTGGATACGGGCCCGGTGGTGGAGCGAAGCCTGGCGGAGGCCGCTGGGCTGGGATGGACGGGGAAGAATACCTGCCTGATTGACGAGAAGCTGGGGAGCTGGAATTTTCTGGCAGTGCTGGTGACATCGCTACCATTGGAAGCATCCGGAGAGCTGAGGGTGGCAGACCGGTGCGGAAGCTGCAAGCGCTGCCTGGATGCCTGTCCTACTGGCGCGCTGACAGGACCCCGTGAGATGGATGCGCGGCGGTGCATTGCCTACCTGACAATTGAGCACAAGGGGCCGATTGATGAGAGCCTGCGTGCTGGAATGGGGCGGCAGGTGTTTGGGTGCGATATTTGCCAGGATGTATGCCCGTGGAACCGGAAGGCGCCGATAGCGCGGGATGCCGAGCTGGCGGTGAGGCCTGATCTGGTAAATCCGGCGCTGGACTGGCTGGCAGGGCTGGATGAGGCGGGCTTTGAGGCGATGGCGAACGGGTCGCCCATGCGGAGGACGGGGCTGGAACGGCTGCGACGGAATGTGGCAATTGCCATGGGCAACAGTGGGGAACGGAGCTGGGAGCCAATCCTGCAGGAGTGGGCTTCGGGAAGCTGCGGAGGAATTGTCGCGGAGGCTGCGAGCTGGGCTCTGGAGGAGTTGGTGAACAAGCACAAACGCTCCTGAACCGGCAAAAAGAGCCAGTCAGGAGCGAAGTGACTTTCGCGAATATCAGTTCAGGCGCGGATTAAACGCCGCGGGTTACCTGCACAGCGTTGAGGCCTTTGGGACCCTGCTGTATTTCAAACTCGACCGACTCGCCCTCGTTCAATGAACGGTAGCCATCGGACTGAATGGAAGAAAAGTGCACAAAGACATCTTCGCCCGTACTGCGCTGAATAAAGCCGTACCCTTTGGCGCCGTTAAACCACTTGACGATTCCCTGCTCCCTCACTCAACTACACCTCTTGGTCGCCATTGGCTCCGCTGCCGGTATGCGGGTTTCCCCGGAAATTAGCGCACGCTGAACGCGAGCTGACTCGCCGGAAAGTTGACCGTTACTGAACCGGCCCGAAGCGATAGCTTCAGCGGGGCGGATAAGTTCCTGCTGCGGAAGCAATGGCTTGGACTGTGAAACCGTTATGTCAGGAATTCGCTAAAAATGCAAGTAGTAGTCGTTTGTAGACGATTTTTGCGAATTGGTGCCCGGCAGGGCCGAAAGGCTACATTGACGGATGCGGGACAGGGTTCTGCTAGCATCGAGAAGAGAGAGACGATGGAAACGATTTCGAAATCAGAGATGGAAACGCCCGTATCCGAGAGCGTTTTCAGCCCCAATGGGGCCCCCGCTGCCGGCGCGGCAGTGACCGGATTTGAATGGAAGCGGGAGGGGAAAACGCTTCTGCACTACCTGCTGGACAGCGAAGTCCACACCTTCGCCTTCAGCGTGGCTGCCAATGCGATTCTTTCGTTCATTCCCCTCATTGTGCTCCTGTACTCGTTTGCCGACGGCGTGTTTCATTCCCCTGCGATGGTGTCAGTCATCGGCGACATGGTCAAGTATTTCTTCCCGTCAAATCAGGATTTTGTGGCTCAGAACCTTGCCCTGATTGCAGCGAACAAGGGGCTCAAGCTATTTTCCTTCGTGGTGATTCTGATCAGCTGCACGGGAATATTTCTGCCGCTGGAAGTCGCACTCAACCGGTCGTGGGGCGTGAAGGTCAGCCGCAACTACCTGATGAACCAGTTGGTGGCCCTGGGCCTGGCCCTGGGAATGGTAATACTCGGGTTGACGAGCGTTCTCCTGAATGCGGGAGCGCGGGCGTTACTGACCCTGCTGTTTTTCGGGCATGTGGACAACTTCCTGTTTCGCACACTGACCGGTGGATGGCTGGTAGTCTCGACGGCGGTGGCAAGCGTACTGTTCTTTTTCTCGATCTACTGGCTGTTGCCGAACCGCAAAGTTCCTTGGCGCCCGGTGCTGCGGGTCGCTATTGTGACTGGCCTTCTGTGGGTCGGCGCAAAGTACCTTTTCGTAGCGCTTCTGCCGCGGCTTGAGTTGCGGGCACTGTACGGCCCGTTTTATGTGTCAGTGGGTCTGCTGCTATGGGCATATGTATCGGGTCTGCTGCTGTTTGCAGGCGCCCAGTTCAGCGCCATGCGACTTATCCCGGCCGAGCCAGGCAAGTAAGTACCTACTTTATGCTGCCGTTAATCAGTTGAATGAGATCCCCGATCGAGCGGTCTGCTTCTACGGGATGACGGAGCGGCAACTCTAGCACTACCTGGTAATGGTTCCGGCGGCCAACCCTGGAAACTACAAGGTAGCCTGCGATGGAAAGTTCCTCGACGATACGCTGAACTGCGCGCTCGGTAATACCTACGGTGATGGACATCTCGCGCATGCGGATATCGCCGTTGCGGGAGATAAGTAAAAGGACATGGGCATGGTTGGTGAGAAAGGTGAAGCCGGTTGGAGCGGTGGCGGAATTTTTAGCAGTGCGCATAGTCCAAGGCCTTCGATTCAATAGTCATATCTCACGGCAGAAATCTTGTGTTCCGCCTGATCTGACCCGTAGCATGCGCTCCAGTGCCAGAGGGTTCGTCCAATATCCACGGATCCCGCTTAACAAGCGATAAATCACGCCCACAGTGTCGGCACTGTATTGTCCGACGGGACGAAGAAAGCAAAATCGGGATACTGGGGCCCTGTCTCCATCCTAGACGGGATGTGTCCCAAAAGGGACGCAAGGTGTCTCAATACGCACAATCCAAAGTAACCCGATGGTAACCATCAGGGTACAGCGGTACCCTAAACTGGATTGGTGAGGTAGGTGCGATAAGACGCTCACTGAAACGAAATGCTGACACCAAAATAAACTAACCCACAAACAATCAGGACGGCAGCAGAGGAAAGTGCTGAAGCTGATTGGCCGCAGTACCCAGCGGGGCCAGTCTGGTGCAGATCTGTCTAGCTGACTTTGAACGACTTGATGGTAATCGCGTTGGGCTCGCGTCCGGAAGGAAGAAGGGTGACCAACGAACGTGTGCTGGTGCGAACGATTGCTACATCTCCGGACCTTCCATCGACAGCAAGCAGAAGGTGCCCCTCCGCGGAGAAGGCCAAAGCCGCGGGGCCGTCCCCGACATGGATGGAAAGTGCTCGCTTGCCGTCGTCGATGGCGTAGACGGCAACTTCCTGGGACCGGAAATTGCACTCGTAGACGAGTGAGTTGTCCGCTGACACGAGTCCTCGGACAGGGTCGGGGCCCATCAGGTATGCCCCGATGACATCGTCAGTCCCGGTGATGACCTCAGAGATGGAGTCCGAGAGGGAGTTGGAGACGAAGAGTTCGCCACCGTCCGGCTTGAGAGCGAGGTGGACCGGGGCCTGGCCCACCTGGAGCATCGCTTCAAGAGCGTCTTCACGGGCGAGCGCGCCGGAATCGGCGCTGCGGGCAAGGAGGATGGCCATAACCTGATGACCGGCGGAGCAAGCGGCAAAAGCTTTGGAGGAGTCCGGGAGAATTGCGATATCAGCCGCGCCGGGACAACCGGAGATGACCTTCCGGAGTTGACGTGAACGAGGATCGATGATGGAAACACTGCCTGCACCGCGATTGGCAACAACGAGGGATTTGCCGTCGGGAGAGAGACGCAGAGCATATGGTGCCTCGCCAACGCCGATGACGCCGACCTCACTTCGGTTTTTCAAGTCCACGATGGAAACCGAGTTGGAACCGGTATTGGCCACATAGGCAAGGTCGCCGTCCTTGTCAATTTCAATGGAAGTGGGAGACCGGCGGACAGCGATAGTGGCAACAACCGCGTTCTGCTCCGCATTGAGGACAGAGACTGTTCCGGAGCCCTGAGCCGTACCCTGATTGAGGACGTAAACCTCGTTGCGGGCTGGACTTGGGGCGACAGCAATGGGATGCTGGCCGACGTGGATTTCGCGGTCAACCCGGACGTGGACGATGTCGAGGATGCTGACTGTGTCGCTGGCACCGTTGGTCACGTAAGCGAATTCCCGGTAGTTCGCCGGGAAATCCGGAAAATCGTGGCGGCGGCAGCCCGTGAACGTTGCAAGGGCTGCCAGAGTTGCAAGGCCGGCGAAAACGGGAAGAATGCGAAGTTTGCTCAACGGGCCTCAGAGGTGGCGCGAATGCCGCGCGGCAGGCTGCGATGGACAACGGCACCGATTTGCTCGAGCTCGTCCATCATGGTGGCGAATTGGTCAGGATAGATGGATTGCGGTCCGTCTGAAAGAGCCTTGTCGGGCTGGTTGTGGACCTCAACCATGATGCCGTCGGCACCGACGGCTACGGCGGCACGCGCGAGCGGGAGCACCTTGTCGCGCTTGCCGGTACCGTGGCTGGGGTCAACCAGGATGGGCAGGTGGCTGAGGCTTTGAACCGCTGGAACGATGGAAAGGTCAAGCGTGTTGCGGGTGTGATCAGCAAAGGTGCGCACGCCGCGCTCGCACAGGATGACCTGATAGTTGCCCTCGCTCATCACGTACTCGGCGGCCATCAGGAACTCATCGAGCGTGGCAGAAAGGCCGCGCTTGAGCAGGACGGGCTTGCGGAGCTTTCCGGCGCGCTTCAGCAGGGAAAAGTTCTGCATGTTGCGTGCGCCTATCTGAATAACGTCAGCGTACTCATTTGCGAGTTCGAGGGACTCGTTGTCGAGGGCTTCGGTGACGATACGGAGGCCGAAGGCTTCGCGGATCTCGGCCATGATGTGGAGGGCTTCCAGGCCGAGTCCCTGGAAGGCGTAAGGCGAGGTGCGGGGCTTGAAAGCGCCGCCGCGATAGAACTGCGCTCCTGAGGCTGCGACCTGCTCGGCAATGGCAAATGCCTGCTGGCGGGATTCGATGGAACATGGGCCGGCGACGATGGCCAGGTTGCGGCCGCCGATGGTGGCGTCTGTGCCCGGGAAGGTGACAACGGTGTCTTCTTCCTTCACTTCGCGGCTGGCGAGCTTGTACGCACGGGTAACGCGAATGACATCCGCCACGCCGGAGAGGGACTCGAGATTCCCGCGGTCGACTTCACCCTTGTTCCCGGTAATGCCGATGGCGGTGCGCTCAGCTCCGGGAAGAGGATGAGGCCGGAGGCCGAGTTGCTCAATGTGTTCGCAGACAGCCTGGATTTCTTCCGGCAAGGCTGTGGCTTTCATCACTACCAGCATGGTGAGTCTCCCAAACAACCAAGTGTAACGGCTGTCTGGCGTTGACGGCAACGCGAAGGCGAACGGAACATGGAGCGGACAAAAGAAACGTGCCGCAAAGCGGAACTGGCCTGCGGCAACTCGGGGCGCACTCTGGGGAATCACAAGTTCGGAAGGATACCGGAATAAGAAATCGGTCTGTGGAACTTCCGGCGATCTGGAAACGGCCTACTTCTTTGAACGGGCGTGGACAATTGCCGGAGCAACCAGCAGGCCGACGAACGCAAGTGAAACGATAAAGTCGTGCATGATTCGAGTCCTCCGTGAGCCGGGAAAGCAAACCCGGTACTTGAAGTTTCAGGTGAGCTGAGATGAAACCCCATCACACTTCATGGGGGGCGAGTGAAACTAAAGTGTACACCAAATTACACCAAAGTGTTCATAGTGGTTACCTTTAGATTCTGCACTGGAGAGGTGCAGGCTTGCCCTCGGGGGGCGAGCACCCCTTGGCGCGAAGGCGGAAGGGGTGCCCCCTTGAACCTGAAAACCCTTGATTTGATTCACATTACGCCGGACGAGAACCAGCAAATGCCGAAATTGCGATTCTCTGACGACCCCGGAAACCACCCACCTCAAATCGAACAGCGGTGAGCAGGATAAGAGCCTGACGACTCTCTAAGGTACGCAGGATTTAAATCCCGCAGCAAGCCGACAACTCCAGCACAGTCGTCAACGCCTGCCGCCACCCGCCGCGATTGCGCAGCGTACCTAGCTCAGCTTCTTCCTCTGGGATCCCCATTTTGCCGCAAGCAAGGCTACATAACCGAGATGGATGACCCAGGTGACGATGAAGGCCGCGACCATGAATTTTTGTCCGTTCATACGAAAAGCTCACTTTCAGGCCCAAGCGGGGCCGGGATGCGTATTGGGGGAGTCAGGGCACCATTACTCGGCGGCGAGTGCGGCAGCAGCCCGGGCGTTTTCAATCTTCTGCTGGCGGCGTTCGACGTAGACTCGAAACACAAGAATCAGCAGACCCCACACCGCCCAGGACAGTACATTCCAGCCAAAGGCGGCGAGCATGTGTGGATCCTTGATGCCAGAGTCATCACCACCACCGAAAACGGGTGCTGGGTGCTGGGTGCGCCACCAGCGGTTGGCCATGTAAACAATGGGCACGTCGAGCGCACCAAAGACTGCGAGAACGGCAGCCAGCGTCTGCATCTGCGGGCCGGCGGCAAACTTGCGCAGCAGCAGGTAGCTGACGTAAATGAGCCACAGCACCAGGGTAGTGGTCAGGCGGGCATCCCATGTCCACCAGATGCCCCAGACCGGGCGGCCCCAGAGAGGCCCCGTGGTGAGCACGACGGTGCAGAAGATGACGCCGACTTCCGCGCCGGCCAGGGCCCAGGCATCTGCCGCCTGGGCAACGGGAGCGTTGCTGCGGCGGGTGGCCAGGTAGACCAGCGAGGCGAGGAAGCTGATGGCGAAGAAGAGAAACGCCAGCATCGCGTTGGGGACGTGGTAGTAGAAAATACGCTGCACATCGCCCATCGTGGCTTCCATGGGAGCGGCATACATCGCCTGGTAGTAGCCCCAGATCATCAGGGCGACGGTGACCAGAACACTGACTGAAACCAGCAGTTTCTTCATTCGAATGATTCCTTGCCCGCCCTGTCCGGTGGGTGCCGGAGGGCGATGAAAACTTACTCTGCCTGCAAGACAGTGTCGAACAGCAGCAGGCTAACCGTCATGAAGATTATGTCGTACCCGGCCAGCATCTTGATCCAGAGCAGGTGCGGGTCACTGCCGTCGCCGGTGAGGATGGTCTTGACCGAGAGGACCATGGCCAGCAGGGCGGGCAGAAAGATGGGGAAAAGAATCAGTGGCAGCAGCAGGTCGCGGCTCTTGCAGCGCAGGCTCATGGCCGCGAAAAAGGTTCCGTTGGCGACCAGCGCCCATGTGCCCAGTGGTATCACAATGGCGAGCAGCCAGGTATCTCCCAGTGGGTGGAGGTTGTAGAAGATGAAGAAAACGGGACCCAGGACGACCTGCACGATGCAGACGAAGAAGAAGTTCGTGAGGACCTTCGCAAAGAAGAGCGCGGCGCCGTCGGCGGGAGTCATGCGGAGCGCGTCGATAACCTGATGGCGAGTTTCGCGCGCCCATGCCTGGTTGAGCAGGCTCACCGACGCAAACATGGTGGCGACGCAGAGGACACCGCCTGCGATTTGGCGGCTGACCTCAAGGGTCGGGTCAAAGGCGATGGAGAAAAGCACAACGACCAGCAACGCGTAGAACAGCATGGAGGTGACGGCCTGCCAGGAGCGCCATTCGATGCGGAGGTCTTTTTGGAGATGGGTCCAGACGAGGGCGAGCCAGGATTCGCGATGGGTGACGTGGATGCTCATCGGGCATGCTCCTCGGGTTGGACGGACTTGGTCAGATCAGTAACCGTTGCTTTGGCGGCAAGGATGTAGTCCAGGGGGCTCAGGACAATCTGGGTGCCGCGGGTACCGGCGGAGACACTGATTTCGCCGAAGAGCTCAACAGTCTCATCGACGAAAACCGGGTATGCCTTTTTGGCGCCGAATACGGTGACTCCGCCGCGGATGTAGCCCGTCAGGGGCTGGACGTCCTTGAGCGAGACCATTTCTGCCTTGCGGACATTGGCGGAGCGGGCGAGCTTCTTGAAGTCGAGCTCGGCGTCGCCGGGGATAACGGCAAAGAAGTAATCGTTCGGGCCGGCGGTGGTCAGCAGGGTTTTGAAGACTTGCTCGGCGGGCATGCCGATTTTGCGGGCTACCGAGGTGGCAGTCAGGTCTTCCGGGTCTACCTCGTACTCCAGAAGACGGTAAGGTACGCCGAGACCGTCAAGGAAGCGCGCGCCGTTGGTTTTGGTACTCACAGGGAAGGGCTCCCTTCTTCCAGGCTGGCCACGCGGCCTGCGCGCAGGGTGAGGACCCAGTCTGCGATCGGGGCGGCAAGTTCGCGCTGGTGCGTGGTGAGTACGATGGTGCGATTGCCGGTGCGGAAGCGGGCGAGAAGGGCGACCATCTGGTGCGCGCTTTCCACGTCCATGTTGGAGAATGGCTCGTCGAGGAGCAGCAACTCTGGCTGGGAGAGCAGAACACGGGCAAGCGACGCGCGCTGGCGCATGCCTTGGGAATACTGGCCGAGGGTACGCTCGAGAGCCGGGTCAAGGTTGACCTGGCGTAAAGCTTCTTCCGGGCTGAGGCACTCGCGGCCCTGGTAGAGGCGGGCGAAGTAAGTAAGATTCTCAACGCCGGTCAACTCGTCGTAGAGCATGGGCGCGTGCGACATGTAACCGACGCGTTCACGGGCCTCAATCGGAGTCAGGTCGCCAAAGAGACGGACAGTCCCCGAAGTCGGCGCGAGCAGGCCGGCAAGGATGCGCAGCAGTGTGGACTTCCCTGCCCCGTTTTCGCCGAGCAGGACGTAGCACTTGCCCGGCTGGAGTGTTACAGAAATCTGGCGCAGGGCGGCGAAGGCTCCGAAGAGGCGCGAGACCTGCTCAACCCGCGCCTGCGGGGCCGGTTCCGAGTTCAATTCCTTGACGGCGGGCTTCGGAGCGTTCTGCGTCATGCAGGGTTACTGCCCTGCCGTTGTGGTGTTGTTGACCTGCTCAGGCGCTGGTGCCGGGGCGGCAGAGGCGCGCTTGTCCGACGCGGGAGCCGCGGAACCGGCCGGGGCTGCGCCGGGAGCGGCCGGAGCGTACTTCGAGGCGCACTTGGCCTGAAGCTGCGTGGCATGGAAGACACCGTCGCGGCCGTAGGTGCCGATGGCGAGGGCCTGGGCGTCGCCCTTGAAGGTATCCGGCGGAGGCTCGGTGCCGTCGTAGACAACCTTGACGTTCAGCGCGTCGCCGGTGGCCTTCGGATTGTGGCTCTCAAACTGGGTGAGCACGAAATTGACGTGGGTACCAGCCTGCTGGATGGTGTCGGGCTTGACGAAGCCATCGAGGCGCAGATTGGCGCTGTACGCCTTGTCGCCCATGCCGGCCATCTCAGGGATGGTGACAAAGTAGCTCTTGTTGGAAGCCTGCGCGGTGAAAGCCAGGTAGCCGATGACGCCGAGGACAATGACAACGGCAGCGCCGATGCGCATCGATGAATTCTTCTTGGCAGATGTACTCATGGTGGACCCCACGTTCCCTGGCGTTTCCGCCGGCCTGGCTTTGAAGGTGAGACGCGAACCCGGCCGATGGGGGAAGTCGCCAGACTCTAGTCTACGAGCCGCCGCAAGAGGGGGTCAATTATGGGGCGTCACCTTTGGTTGTGCGCGGGAACACAGACTTGCGCCTGAGGACGGCTGAGGGAGGCCTTTGGAGACAAAATCAGAGAGCAGCGAACCAGCAGCGCAGCCTGTCAGCGATTCCGTCACTCTTCGGTGCCTCTGCCGGCTCGGCGCTGGAACTCAGACGAGCAACCATATCGGGTAAACCGAGGCAGGCGGCGAACGATACGAAGAGAAGGGCGTGATGCATGACAGGCTCCTGGGGGAGGGAAAGCTGCACAGCCTTTCGGGCTGTCATTCCAAAGTAACCTCACTTTTGGAATTTTTCAAGCTAAAAGTAACTTTTTTTGATTACCCACCGTGCGAAGCAGCCCCGGACCCTGTTTCGGTGCGAAGTCTTCTTTGCGGGTTGCAGGGAAAATGGGGCAGGAGTATTCTGACGGCGGATTTTGGGGCCGTATCAGGATAGATTTGAGTGAAGCCCACCCAGAGCGAGATTGGAAGCTCAGGGAAGGACGCGTTCGGTGGATCAAAGGAATTTTATGAAGAATCGAAGGCTCGCATGGGGTGTCGCCGGCTGCGTGCTGGCGCTGGCTGCCGTACCGGTTCAGCGGGTGTGCCAGGCGCAGGAAGAATCCAGGGAAGCGACCGCGTTCCAGTTTACCGACATTGACAAGCAGGTTCTGGACGAAGCAAAGACGATGGACGAGGTTTTCCAGCACAAGGGGCTGGTGATGCACGACGCCGATTTGCAGGCTTACCTGGATATGGTGGGGCGGCGGGTGCTCGGGAGTCGGGCTGCGCCGGAGAATGTCAGCTTCCAGTTCCGCGTGCTGCGAGACCCGATGGTGCAGGCCTTTGCGCTGCCGAACGGGACCGTCTACGTGACGATAGGGCTGCTGTCGCTACTGCAAAATGAGGCACAACTGGCGGGAGTGCTGGCGCATGAGACGTCGCACGTGTATGAGCGGCATGGGTATCTGGAGAACCGCAGCGTGCGAAAGAAGATGCTGACGATCAATATCCTGCAGATTGCCGCGTCTGCCGTTCCGATTGGGCCCAATGTAGGGACGGTGGTTTCGGCATTTGGATTGGCACTGCAGCTTGGATCGATGGCGAGTTCTGTGGCGCTGGTGGCGAGCGTCTTTGGCTACAGCCGGGAGATGGAGCACGAGGCGGACAGCGATGGACTGATAGCCATGACGGCCGCGCACTACAGCCCTGCCGAGCTGGCCAAAGGGTTTGGCCTTCTGAAGGACGACAGCCACCTGGAGTTTGAGCCATTCACGACGTTTTACAGAGACCATCCGAAGCTGGAGGAACGGCAGACCTTTGCCGCCGGGTACGCGGCGAACCATGCAGCAGAGAAACTCGATAGCGGCGATGAGAAGGGGTACTTGGCAAAGGTCGCGCCTGCGATTTGTGCTGAGATTGAGAGCGACCTGCGCAGTCGCCGCGCGCGGACAGCCGTAGCGCGCGCGACGCGGCTGAACGGGATCTTCCCGGAGAACCTGCGCTACCGCACTTTGCTCGCCGATGCCTACCGGGCCCTAGGGCCAAAAACGCCTTTGCCGACCGATGCGGAGAAGACCGATCACGGTCAGTCCGAGCACCGCAAGGAATATTTCAAGATGACCGAGCAGGAGGAAGCAGCACGCCTGCTCAAGACTCCTGAGGGCCAGGCGGCACTGAAAGAGAGCCAGGACAAGGCAGAGGGTCTGTACAAGAACGTGCTGTCGGACGATGCGAATTTCTCTGCGGCGCTGAGGGGGCTGGGATTCCTGTATGAAGACGAAGGCCGTTACGAAGAGGCTGCGACGGAGTACAAGACCTACCTGAGTGTGGAAGCAGGCACGAGCATGGACCATATGCGAATGGAGCGGCGACTGGCAGCGGTGCAGAAGCTTGCCGATGCAGCGGCAAGCACCGGGCCGGCAAAGAACTAGATTGAGAAGACAGTCCATCGCACAGAATGGACGGAGGAAAGGAAAGATCATGAAGACTAGATTCGCTTGGATGATGATTCTTGCACTGCTGGTCGCCCCCGCGGCGAAGGCGATTACACCCTCCTGGTCGTATGAAGCGGCGAAGATTACCAACGGCAGCTTCCCGATTCGGTCGGCTTGCATGATGCCGGCAACGGGTAAGCTGACGCGCATCGGGATGAAGGGCGCGGAAGGAATGTCAAAAGAGTCAGAAGATTGGGCTGCCGCGTTGGAAAGCCTGGTGGAAGCGCATCTGAAGACAGCGAATGTGGAAATGACTCCGGCAATGAGCGTGGGAACCAGCAGTGCCAGCGCCGAGGAAGTGCAGCAGGCTGTACTGCAGGTTGCCGAAAAATACAACGGGATAGCGGCGCAAATCAATCGCAAGCCGAAGGAGATTGGCAAGGGCCGGTACACGCTGGGCGACGAAGTGGCCCTGCTTCCGTGCGCGGCGAAGGCCGATGTCATTGTGTTTGTCGCCGCCGAAGGCCAGGTGACTACGGGCGGGAAAAAGGCGATGTCGCTGCTGGTGGGTGGTGCCATTCCCTACGCCAGCCTGGTGCTGACAATGGCGGACGCAAAGACTGGCGAGATTGTCGCTTTTGCGCGGATGTCGAATGCTGAGAACTTCGGTGAGAAGTTCGTGGCCCAGGCGAATGACGTCTTTGGCAAGGCGCTGGACAAGCAGTTTGGAAAGCTGCGGCTGGGGACCTACCAGAAGGCGCACCCGTAAGCGCGAACTTCAGTTCCAGAACGGTCCGGCAGCCTTGCGAAGTTCTGCCAGCGGGTAAAGCGTACCCCGCCAAGTGACGCCACCTCGGATCAGAGCGAGGGCCATGGACCGGACCATCGCGAAGAGAAAGAGTGCGGCGGCGAAGGGATAGAGCAGGACGTAACCGGGCGGAACGCGCGTGATGTGAGCCGAGCGCGAATAGACAACCAGCGGCGCAACCCCGATGGCGACCGCAGCCAGCCTCGGTGCGCCGCCGACTGCCAGCGCGACCAGCGGCAGCGCTATCTGCACCGCAACCCCCGCGATGGCCATAGTCGCCAGCAGCACGCGGAACCGGTAGAGCGAAAAGAGATTCTTCTCAAGGTTACGCACAACTCCCCAGGCGCCGTGGGACCAGCGCACGCGCGCCAGGCCCGGACCAAGGGCCAAACGCTGCCGGTAGCCCGCGCGTTTTACCCGCCAACCGAGGCGCACATCTTCCAGCACTTCCATACGAAGCGACTCAAATCCACCAAGCGCGTCATACGCGCTGCGGCGTAGGAGGTTGAATGCGCCGACACCGAGAAAATCCCGGGCAGTAGGGTCAGCGACCTTCCACATGCGCAGGGTCCATCCTGCGATTGCGTGCATGGCGCCGTGCATCGCGCACTCGCCGGGGCTGCCCATCACCCAGTCGGGCATCAGAACGAGGTGATCTGCCTCCTCGGATTCGGCGTAAGCCAGGGCGCGGACGAGCGCGTGGGCATCAAAACTGACATCACCGTCGGTGAAGAGAATCCAGGGGGTGGTGGAGCGCTGGGCACCGAGCGCGAGGGCATGGGGCTTGCCCAGCCACCCGGCAGGTAGTTCGGTAATGTGGAGAGCCTGCAGCGAATGAGGCGAAGAGGACATTGCGAATTCAGCTGCAACCTGGTCGATGATTTGCCCCGTCGAGTCGGTCGAGCGGTCGTTGATGGCGATGATCTGCAGGCGGATGTCCTGGCTGGACAGGAGCGACCGAAGGGTCTGGGCGATGGAGGATTCCTCGTTGCATGCCGGGACGACAACAGTCAGATGGTAGGCGCCAGGAATTGGGTCCGGCAGTCTGGGAAGTGGGAGACGCGTGAGATCGGGCAGCTCAGAACCATGAAGCAGCCACTGCAAAGCCTGCCAGAGCCAGCCGAGTGCAAAGAGCCAGGCGACTACGGTGAGAATCGGGTGGGGGCCAGGGACAGCGAGAACGAAGGTCACGGATTCAGTATCGCCTGTCGAGCGCGAAAGACAGGCAGACGCGTTGAGGAGATGAAACTGCGTGCTTCCCGCTGGCGCTATTCCGAAGGCGGCTGCAGCGCGGGTGGCTGTCCCTGCTGCTCTTGCATTTGCTGCTGACGCATCTGCATCTGCTGCAACATCTGCTGGGGACTGCGGCCGACATTCGCCGGGGCCATCGGATTGCCCGGCCGGTTGCCGGGGTCGCCGGGCTGAGGCTGGTCGACGGGGTCGTTGTCTTCCACAACCTCTTCGTCGCCACCATCAGGGTTTGGTGCCTGGCCAGCTTGGCCCGGGGTCTTGGCGGCTCCGCCAGTGGTGGTCAGAACCAGTTGCCGGGGAGTGCCCGAGCCCTGTTCGCCGACCATCAGAATGTTGTACCCGGAGCCCTGCAGGAGTAGAGAGAGAACTGCGCGGGCGGGGGCGGGACCATAGTTGCCGAAGACGCGCTGGTCAGTGGAGAAACCCTCGATTTTGAGTCCGGTCGCGGTAGCGACGGAGTCGAGAATCTGCTTGAGGCTGGAGTTGGCCGCTCGAACGGTCAGGGTACTGCCATCAAAACTTACCTCGGCCGGATGGGCCTCCGCCAGGGCTGGCCAGTCTGGCTTGGGCGGCTCGGGAGGAGGAACTTCTTCCGGCTGTGCGACCGGGGCTGGCTTGGGCTTGTGGGCGGCGCGATGATGGCTCGGCTTTGCCGCAGAAGCGTGAGCGGGCGCTGCGGGAGTTTGTGCGGAAAGAGTAGCTGCAGCAAGCAGAAGGCAGGCGAAGGCCGAGGCGCCAAATGCGAAGTTGCCGGGGCGTGAGGCCATCGAAGAAGTCTCCAGTGCGTCCAACGGAAAGGGCCGGGAAAGTGGTACCTCCGGGCTCCCCATCACTGTACTAGACTAACAATGTTTCCGGAACGCTCATCTGCGGTGGATTTTGACTGTGGGTATGGGGTTCAGATGCGAGGAATGCTTGGGTAACTTGTCGATTTGCCGTGGATTGCTTTCGTTTTTGGCCGGATTGGGAATTTTGGCACTGGGCGGGATGCCTGCGCGGGCGGTGAGCTGCCTGACGCAGGGTACGATTCCGGGCCCGGAGCGGGACCTGATTTCCGCAGCGGCAACTCCGCTTGCAGGCGCATTGGCCGCGCAGAACCTGGACGCGCTGCAGGCGGCGCTACTGCCGGCGGCGGTGGGCGACTGGGAGGGAATCCGGGCGGCGGCGCAGGCGGCCAAGGTGCTGACAGCGGGCGGAACCTTTGCCTGGCGCACCAGCTATCTCCTGGATGCAACAGATCTGAAGGCAGCCGGAGATGCGCAGTTTTTCTGCACAAATACAGACAGCAGCGTAACGGTGACGGTGAACCTGCGGAGCCTGCCGCCGGGCCGGTACGCGCTCGTGATTGGGGATTATGCGGGCGGACCGCTGGCCGGGCAGTTGGGCTTGCTGCTCGGGCAGGATGCAACGCAGAACAATCGCTGGAAGCTGGGCGGGATATTTGCACGCGAGGGCGCGCTGGGCGGGCATGACGGCATTTGGTATTGGGTACGGGGGCGAAACCTGGCGCAGAAGAAACAGAACTGGAGCGCATACTTCAGCTATGAAGCGGCGCGGAGTTTGCTGCTGCCGGTGGACTTTGTGGCGACGCCGAATTTGGACAAACTGAATTCGGAAGTGCAGCAACTGAAGCAGCCGACCGAGGAGATGCCGCTGAGCGTGGCGGGGAGTGGACCGTTTACAGGAATCAGCTGGCGGATAACCGGAGCACGGCTGGACCTGAGCCTGCATGAGGCGGACCTGGGCGTGACCTTTGAGAGCACAGGGGTGGCCGATGCGGTTGCGGCACGACAAGAGGCGGTGGCGGTAATGACAGGGCTGCTGCGGGCGCATCCGGATTTGCGGGATAACTTCCACGGGTTGTGGGCGTATGCGATGCGGGACGGGAAGCAGAGCTTTGCGATTGAGCTGGCGATGAAAGATATTCCACAGTGACGGAGCGGGAGTTTCCCCAGGTGCCGCTGGTGGGAGTGGGCGGCGTGGTGGTGGATGGCGCTGGGAGGGTGCTGCTGATTCGGCGCGGGAAAGAGCCGATGAAGGGGCACTGGTCGATTCCAGGCGGGCTGGTGGAACTGGGCGAGACGCTGGAGCAGGCAGTGGTGCGGGAGATGGCCGAGGAGACTGGCCTGACCGTGGAACCGGTGGTGCTGGCGGAGCTGTTGGACCGGATTTATCGGGAAACTCACGATGGGCTGGAGCGGGTGCGGTACCACTACGTGCTGGCAGACTACGTGTGCCGGGTGCTGAGCGGCGAGGCGGCAGCGAACAGTGACGCGGCAGAGGTGGCCTGGGCGACGCGGGCCGAGTGGCACGACACGAACCGGTTTGAGTTGCAGGAGTATACGCGGGATGTGATTGAGAAAGGCTGGCAAATGGCCAGGGAGCGAGGGATTCATGGGGCGTAGTGCGAAGCTTGGGATTCGGCTGGCAGTGTTGGCGGGGTTTGTGTTGGCGGCGGCGGGGTCAGTGTTCTATGCGCGGCCGGTGGAGTGCCTGCGGGCGTGGCAGCATGTGAAGATGCGGCTGGACGGGGTGGAAGGCAGTTGGGTGACGGTGAACGGCGTGCGGATGCGCAGCTATGTGCGGGGGCCGGTGGATGGCAAGCCGGTGGTGCTGGTGCATGGGCTGGGCGGCAGTGCCGAGGATTGGCTGAAGTTGGCACCGTACCTGGTGAAGGCCGGGTACCGGGTGTATACGCCCGATTTGCCGGGGTATGGAGAGAGCGAACAGCCGGGGAGCTGGACGTATTCGATTCCCGAAGAAGCCGGCGCGGTGGTGGGCTACATGGACGCACTGGGGTTGAAGCAGGTGGATTTGGGTGGCTGGTCGATGGGGGGATGGATCGTGCAGCGGGTGGCGGCGGAACATCCGGAGCGGGTGCGGCGGCTGACGATTTTTGACAGCGCCGGGCTGAAGCTGAAGCCGGATTGGGATACGGGGCTGTTTACGCCGAAGAACCGGGCCGACGTGGAGGCGCTGAGCGCCATGCTGTATCCGAAGCCGCAGCCGCTGGCGGAGTTTATTGTGCGGGATGTGGTGCGGAATGCCAAGGAGAACGGCTGGGTGATCCAGAGCGCGCTGAAGCAGATGCTGACGGCCAAGGATGTGACGGACGCTCAACTGCCCCAGTTGAAAATGCCGGTGCTGATGCTTTGGGGAGATGCCGACCGGGTGACGCCGATGAGCGAGGGGCGGACGATGCACGGGCTGGTGCCGCAGTCGCACCTGGCGGTTGCGCCGGGATGCGGGCACATGGCGCCTGTGGAGTGCTCGGCGAGCTTTGGGCCGGAGCTGGTACGGTTTTTGCAGGCGGAGCCGGCGGTGACGGGTGGAGAAGTGACGCTGAAGCTGCCGATTTAGGGCTATTGGTCGGGCTTCCAGACGTAGGCTTCTGACTGGGGGAGGCCGAGGTGCGCGAGGACGCGGAAGACGAACTGGCGAGCCATTTCCGTGGAGTCGATGGGCTTGTTGTAGAAGCTGGGGATGACGGGGAAGATGACGGCGCCGGCTTCGGCTGCAAGGGTCATGTTGCGCAGGTGGATTCGGTTGAAGGGGGTTTCGCGGACGCAGAGCAGGAGCGGGCGGCGCTCCTTGAGGGTGACGTCAGCAGCGCGGTGGATGAGGCGGTCGGCGAGGCCGTTGGCGATGGAGCCGAGGGTGCCCATGGAGCAGGGCAGGATGATCATGCCGCTGGTCAGGTAGCTGCCGCTGGCGATGCTGGCGCCGATGTCGGAGTCAGAATGCTGGGTGATTTTGGCCGAGGGCGCGCCGAGGAGCTTCTCGATGAGGCCGGTGCGGCCGGAGATGCCGAGTTCTTCCGCGAGCACGCGGAGGGAGTTCTCACTGGGAACGAACTGGATGCGGGCGACGCGGGGATCGGCGTCGAGCGCGCGCAGGAGTTCGCGGGTGAAGACTGAGCCGGATGCGCCGGTGGTGGCTACGATAATATTCATCAGATTTCCAGCTCCTAGTGTAGCGTCTCACTGGCTGCTTCCGTTCGGGCGGCGCTGCGAATGGGTTTGACGGGATGACGGCGTTCCGCCGCGGAGCCAGGTCCAATGCGAGTTTTTGGGGGAGGTAACCACCGCAAAGGGGGGGGGTGGGGTGTTTTTTGCCGTTTTTTGACTTCTATGTGATTGATGGGATTTAACTTACATGGTGGTTACCTGGTGCATTTCATGGCGTTTTTGTGCCCTTTTTGCGCGTTTTGGGGGGAATTCGGTTTGGGGCGGTGATTCGGGGGCCGGGATTTCGGGTGTCTGCTGGCATGGAATTCTCCGCTCTGAGGGACTGCTTCCATTGTGCGCTTTTGGGTAAGAATTCCCGGCAGCGCCGGCTGGATTTTCTTGCGCCGGTAGTGGTTTGTTTTGTTGGGTTTTGGGGTGGTGCGAAAGTTCTGGGGGATTGACAAAAAAGCTGGGGCCGTGACCTGCGGCCAAAAGTCCTGATTCCCGGGGTGAGCGGTGCGCACCGGAAAGGATTGACATCATGATGCGTCTATAACTAGCATCATGATGTGCGAACGACACTTACCATTGACGACGATATTGCCGTGCTGCTGGAGCAGGAAGTGCAGCGCAGTGGCAAGCCATTCAAGGCTGTGGTCAACCACCTGCTAGGCCTTGGCTTGGTTCAAGTGCGTCAGAGGCAGCCTGCGCCCAGGTTTCAGGTGAAGCCGCGGGCTCTTGGTCTGCCGAGAAGCGGCAATTATGACAACATCGCCGCTGTGCTTGAAGAGCTGGAAGGACCGGAGCACCGGTGATTGTCTTCGACGCCAATCTGCTTCTTTACGCCTACAACAGCGCGGCTCCCAATCACGCCCGCGCTCGCCAATTTGTCGAAGACGCATTCTCCGGCACGGAAGCAGTTGGCCTGCCGTGGCAGACGGTCTCCGCATTCCTGAGGATCATCACCAACCGGCAGTTGGCGGGAGATTGCTTTTCAATGGAAGAGGCCGCGGCAGTGGTGGAGGAATGGGCCGCGATGCCGGTGGTCCACTTGCTGGCGCCGGGGGAACGGCATTGGGCTTTTTTTCGGCGGATGTTGCTTGAGGGCCAGGCGAGCGGGGCGCTGACGACGGATGCCGAATTGGCTGCGCTGACGATGGAGAACGGCGGGGTGCTGTACACGACGGATCGGGATTTTACGCGGTTTCCGGGGCTGAAGTGGGTGAATCCGCTGGCGGATGGGTGACGTTCCGCATTTCACAATTGGTTTCCACCAATTGAGTGCGAGCTATCGCTCCTTCCTGGTGTACTGATGCGTCAGGATGTATTTGGCTCCAGTGAAGTGCAAGACTCCTGTGATGGTATAGCCAGCCGCCGAGCCCCAAGTGGAGCAGATGTCGCGGTACCCGTGGGAGCGGGTGGGGAGTAGCTGGAGAGTAAGCGCGTTGGCAAAAAGGATGACCTGGGCGCAACTGCCGACGGGGCGGATGAGCCAGAACCAGAAGCAGTCCGCGCCGGACAAGGGAAGACTGCCGAGCTCGATGTAGTCGGTCTCATTCCGAGAGCCGAGGTTAATGGGGACAACCTGAAAGAGACTGCGGAGCTTTTCGCGGTCGAGGGCGGCGAGTTGTACCCTGGCGTCCTTTGCTTCGGGTGTCTTGAGGAGGGCATCGAGGACTGCGTCGGAGGGTGGTTCGGCGGCGTCGAAGCCGCGATTTTCGTCGTCTGGTGCGAAGAAGGTGATTTCGGCGGGATGGGTGCGTTTGTAGGGCTGGGCGGAGGCGGCGAGGCTGGCGCAGAGGATGCCGAGGAGCAGTGCGAGCCGGGCTGGGGTGGATGGGATTCTGTTCATCTGTGCCAGTTTTCCCTCCGGGGCTGAAGCCCTGTCGTCGATGAGGGTCAGAAACGTAGGTGCTGAAGCCTGTCCCCTTCCCAATATCAGGGCGGTCAAGCACCGTCCCTACGGGACTCCGGGGATATTTCGGGCACCTTACCCAGCGCTGAAGCGCTGGGCTAAGATACGCTGCGCCTGCGGCGCGGGGGTGGTGGTGAACGCGGGATATTCGGCATGGCGAGTCGTTTGCACCGTCCCTACGGGACTCCGGGGATATTTCGGGCACCTTACCCAGCGCTGAAGCGCTGGGCTAGGATACGTTGCGCCTGCGGCGCGGGGGTGGTTGTGAACGCGGCATGGATCTGCGTCGCTGGGGTAGTGGCAGACAGATTGGATCTGGTGCAATCCATATCCAATCGAGTCCCGCAGGGGCGGTGAGGTTTTGTTAGCCGAAGACGTGGTGCTCGTCGTAGGTAATTCCGCAACTGCGGAGTAGGGCTACGAATTCTTCTTCGAAGTTGCGGCGGCGGTGATGTTGTTGCTGGTTCTGGATGTACTTTTGCACGACAGGGAGTTGCGATGGGCTGACGCTGAAGGCTCCGTAACCTTGCTGCCACGAAAACCCCGGGCCGAGCCAGCGGGAGGAGCTGCCCTTGAGTTTCTGCATGGCTTGGGCGAGAGAGATGATTGGCGGCAACGAAATTAGCAGGTGAAGGTGGTTGGCGGTTCCGCCGGAGGAGATGAGGGAAAAACCCTCGTCGCGGGCGATGGCGGAGAGGTAGGCGTATAGATCTGGTGTACGTTCCGGAGGGATGGCGGGGGCGCGGTCCTTGGTGCTGAAGACACAGTGGATGAAGACGCTCGAGTAGGTGTGGGACATGGAGCACCGTTCCGAGAGATTTTGAGGATTGTGGTTGGGAAAAGGATACGCCTGTGGGGGTGGAGCGTGGGTGAGATTCCGCGAGATTTGCGTGACAGTCGTGGAGTGGGCACCGTCCCTACGGGACTCCGGGGATATTTCGGGCACCTTACCCAGCGCTGAATCGCTGGGCTAAGATACGCTGCGCCTGCGGCGCGGGGGTAGAGGTCAACGCGGGATATTCGGCGTGGCGGGTCGTTTGCACCGTCCCTACGGGACTCCGGGGGGCTTTATTGGGCGCGTGTACCCAGCGCTGAAGCACTGGGCTAAGATACGCTGCGCCTACGGCGCGGGGGTGGTGGTCAACGCAGTCTGGGGCTGTTGCGCGGGGTAGGTCGCCCCCCCCCCCGACAATGCGCCTGCAACGCAAGGTGTTACAGGCGCATGATGTGGCGCGGGGGTGGTGTCAGGCGCTACTCCGCGAGCACGCGGGCGAAAATGGCATCCACATTGCCGAGTTGGCGGGTCATGTCGAAGGTTTTTTCCAGTTGGGCGGGGGTGAGAAGGTTGGTAATCTTTTCGTCTTTGGCGACTTCGTCGCGGAAGATGAGGTCTTCCTTCCAGGCGCGCATGGCGTGGGACTGGACGAGGCGGTAGGCGTCTTCGCGGAGCATGCCGGCTTCGGCGAGGTCGAGGAGGAGTTGACCGCTGAACATTAGGCCGCCGGTGGATTCAAGGTTTTTGATCATGCGCTCGGGGTAGACGAGGAGGCAGTCGAGCAGGCTGGTGGTTTTGGTGAGCAGGTAGTGGGTGAGGATGGTGGAGTCCGGGAAGATGACGCGCTCGACCGAGGAGTGGGAGATGTCACGCTCGTGCCAGAGGGGGATGTTTTCAAAGGCGGCCTGGGTGTTGGAGCGGAGGATGCGTGCGAGGCCGGAGATTTGTTCGCTGATGATGGGGTTTTTCTTGTGGGGCATGGCGGAGGAGCCTTTTTGCTTTTCGCTGAAGTACTCCTGGGCCTCGCGAACCTCAGTGCGCTGGAGGTGGCGGATTTCGGTGGCGATTTTGTCGAGGGTGGAGCCGATGAGGGCGAGCACGCTGATGAAAGCCGCGTGGCGGTCGCGCTGGATGACTTGCGTTGCGACGGGGGTGGGCTTGAGGCCGAGGCGGGCGCAGATGCGCTCTTCGTGAGACGGCTTGAGGTGGCCGAAGGTGCCGACGGCTCCGGAGAGCTTGCCGACGCGCATATCTTCGGCTGCAAAGTCGAAGCGGGCCAGGTTGCGCTGCATTTCCGCATACCAGTTGAGGAACTTGAGGCCGAAGGTTGTGGGTTCGGCGTGGATGCCGTGGGTGCGTCCGATGGTGGGGGTGTGCTGGAACTCGATGGCGCGGCGCTTGAGGACGGCGAGGAAGTCGACGAGCGCGGTGCGGATGAGGGCGGCGGCTTCGGCGACCTGGAGGGCCTGGGCGGTGTCGACGATGTCGTTGGAAGTGAGGCCGTAGTGGAGCCAGCGAGACTGGGCGTCGAGGCCCTGGGCCTTGAGGGATTCGGCGACGGCAGTGGTGAAGGCGATGACATCGTGGCGGACTTCGGCTTCGATTTCCTGGATGCGGGCGACGGAGAAGCTGGCCTTGGTCTCAATGGCGAGGGCGGCTTCGACGGGGATGACGCCGTCTTCTGCGAGGACGTTGGAGGCGGCGGACTCAACGCGGAGCCAGCAGCGGTACTTGTTCTCTTCGGTCCAGATGCGGCCCATGGCGGGCAGGGTATAGCGCTCGATCACGAGGGAATCCTTGGGGCCGGTGGGCCATGTGCCGGGCCGAAAAAGGGCGCAGGCAACCCTTCATTGTAGCGGTTGGAGAGCTGGGGGAGGCAGGAATTGGCTGTATGCCGGATGGGATGTTGGCAACGGCGTGGAGCGGGGGCAAGGCAGGGGCGGGCTATTCCCCGGTCTCAGCAGCGAGACCGGGGTTACCCTGCAATCGGTTGGTTGGGGTGGGGCTTAGCTGTAGCGCAGCCAGCGAAGGAGTTCGGGCAGGCTGGCGCGTTTGCCGTACATAAGGATGCCGATGCGGTAAAGCTTGGTGGAAAACCAGAGCACGATGCGGATGGAAACCAGCATGAGCAGGATGGAGAGCAGAATTTGCCATGCCGGGGGCATCTGCGAGCCCATGCGGAGGAACATGACGATGGGGGTGCAGGGCGGGAAGAGCGAGGCGATGACGACCCATTTGGATTCCGGATCGCTGGTGATGAGGGCGATGAGGGAGAAGCTGAGCCAGACGGGGACGGCGGCGAGCGGGGAGTACTGCTGGAGTTCCTGCTCGCTTTCGAGCGTAGCGCCCAGGCCGGCGAAGAGGGCGGAGTTGAGGGTGTAGCCGAGCAGGAAGTAGACAACGAAGAGGACAACCTGCTCAATGCTGATGGTGAGGTGCCACTTGCCGGAGAATGCCTGGGCGGCGAGGCCGGAGGCGGCGAAGGTGCCGGCTGCGCCTATCCAGATGCCGACCTGGGTGAGGCCGACTGCGCCGACGCCGACGAGCTTGCCGGCCAGCAGATCCTGGGCGCGGGCGGTGGCCAGCATCACCTCAAAGATGCGGCTGGTCTTTTCCTGAATGACGCTGCGGCCGACGTTCATGCCGTAGATCATGGTGGTCATGGTGAGCAGCAGGGCCATGCCGTATGCGGTGTAGAAGCTAGTGAGGGCGTTGGATTTGCGCTCGACGCCGTGGGTTACCTGCCAGGTTTCGAGGTCAATCTGGCTCATGAGGTGTTCGATTTCCGCCGGAGTCATGGTGCGCTGCTGGAGCTGCCAGCGGAGGATGCCGTCGTTGGCGGCCTTTTCCAAGCGGTTGTTGGTGACGAAGTCGGCCGAGGAGCGGGCGTCGTAGCTGATGCGGAAGCTGTCGTGGCCGGTGGGTTCGACCCAGAGGAAGCCGTCGATGGCGCGGTTGCCAACCTGGGCGACAAGGGTGGCACGGTCGGCCATGGTGAGGCCGCCGGCGGGGGTGGGGTAGAGCTGGACGGTGGCCTTGGCGTCTTTGTCAGCGAGGATCTGGCTGCGGACCTGGGCGGCGAGGGCCGGGTTGTCGGCGGCGACGGCAATGTTGCGGTCGACGCCGAGGTACTTGCTGGAGAGGAAGACGAGGCCGAAGACGAGGGCGAATACGCCGGGCAGCAGGATGGTGGCCACCAGGAAGCCCTTGCTGCGGACGCCTTCGACGTACTCGCGGCGGGCGATGAGCGAGACATTGCGCAGGGTGTTTTTATGCATCGGCTTTGCCTCCCACGGCCTGGATGAAGATCTCTTCGAGCGAGGGTTCCATGAGCTCAAAGCGATAGATGGTGGCCTGGGCAGCGGCCAGGTGGAGGAGCTTCTGGGCGTCGGCGCCGGGTTTCAGGCGGATTTCCGCGTGGCCGGAGTAGTTTTTGGCTTCGGCAATCTCCGGGCTGTCGAGGAAGGAAGCGTCGCCTTCAAACTCCATTTGGACGCGGTCGCGGGGGTAGCTCTTTTTGATTTCGCGAAGGTTGCCGGCCAGGACCTGGCGACCGTTGTGGATGAGGGTGATGGCGTCGCAGAGCTTTTCCACCTGGTCCATGCGGTGGGTGGAGAAAAGGATGGCCTTGCCCTCGGCCTTGAGTTCGAGGAGAGTGTCCTGCAGGAGGGTGGCGTTGACGGGGTCGAGGCCGCTGAAGGGCTCGTCCATGATGATGAGCTCCGGGTCGTGCATGAGGGCGGCGATGAACTGGATCTTCTGCTGCATGCCCTTGGAGAGCTCTTCGGTCTTTTTGTCGATTGCACCGGAGATATCCATCCGGCGGGTCCAGGCCAGGGCGCGCTCGCGGGCGGCGGCGTGGGTGAGGCCGTGCAGGGAGCCCATGAAGATGAGCTGGTCGAGGACCTTCATCTTTTTATAGAGGCCGCGCTCTTCCGGCAGGTAGCCGACGCGCTCAAGGGCGGAGCGGGTGAAGGGCTGGCCGAATAGGGAGACTGACCCGGCGTCGGGGTAGGTGATGCCCATCATCATGCGGATGGAGCTGGTTTTGCCGCTGCCGTTGGGGCCGAGGAGGCCGAACATCTGGCCGGGCTCAATCTGGAAACTGAGCTCCTCGACGGCGACCTTGTTTTCGTAGACTTTGCGGACCTTGTTGAGCTGGACGACCGGCATCGGTTCTCCGAGGGGGTGGGAGGGGACAGCTTGGAGGATGAGCGCCGTTATGCGGATGGTTGCAGGTACGCGTGGAGCTGGGCGAAAGTTCCCGACCAGCCCTGGTTGGTGGCCGCGTGCATGGCGTTGAAGCAGGAGATTTCGGCCGCGGTGGCGCGCTCGGGCGTCCACTCGACGGTGATGCGGACTCCGGCGGGGTCGGCATCGAAGGTGACAGTGGCGAGCAGGATGAGCGGCCAGTCGGCGGCCAGAGGATGGCGGGTGTAGCCGCGGTCAACGTCAGAGAAGCTGTGCTCCCAGACGAGGCGGGCGTGGCCGTGCGCCGGCGCCGAGATTTCCCGGAAGAGCCACTTGCCCCACATGCGGGCGCCGTTGGGCAGTTCCATGGCGAAGTGGTAGAGGCCGCCGGGGCGGAAGTCCATATCGCTGACGACAATTTTTGTGCCCTGGGGACCGAACCAGCGGGCGAGTTCGGTGGGGTTGGTCCAGAGTGTGAAGGCGTGTTCGACGGTGGTGGGGAAGACATCAGAGATGGTGAAAGGGTTGGCGACCGGGATGGTTGCAGACATGGGGAGCCCTCCTGGAGCGCAGCGGGAAGTTCTGCGCGGGGATGAGGGAATTGTAGCCCCTTGCACTCTCAGGAATGGGCGGTTAGAGTGCGGGGATGCGCAATGCACTGGCCCGCGGGGTGATTGAAGTCGCGTTTATCTTGTTTCTGTTCTACGCCAACCTGCTGATGGGTGAGTACAACCGGTCGGGGGCGGCGCGGGGGCACGACCTGATGTGGGCGCTGGGGGATGTGTTTACGGCGGCGAACTTCGGGATTGGGCTGGCGGCGGGGTTGGTGGGCTATGTGGTGGTGGAGTTGCTGCGGAAGCGGCTGCTTTAGGGTTGGCTGGTCCGGCAAATAAGCTTTGCACAGGCAGCTTTTCGGCGGGGGATGGTGGGGCTTACCATCAGGGGTATGCCCGGCCTGGATACACCCGTCATGTACGTCAAAGGCGTTGGCCCGAAGATCGCCGAGCTGCTGGCGGCCAAGGGCATTGTCACGGCCGAGGACCTGCTGTACCACCTCCCTTTCCGGTACGAGGACAGGCAGAATCCGCGATCGCTTGACGAGCTGAAGCCGGGCGAGATGGCTTCGGTCATCGGCGAGGTGCGGGGGGCGATGCTGCTGCGCACGCGGCGCATGCCGATTTTTGAGTTGACGGTGGGCCAGGGGAACCTGGCAATCAAGTGCATGTGGTTCCATGGGGCGTACCTGGAGGGCCGGTTCAAGGCCGGGCAGACGGTGGCGCTGTATGGGCGCGTGGAGCCGAGCCGGTCGACCCGGAACCTGAAGATGGTGCAGCCGCAGTTTGAGATTCTGCCGGATGAGACGGATGCCGAGGCGCGGCTGCTGGAAGTGGGCCGGATGACGCCGGTGTATGAGTCGCTGGGTGGCCCCAGGCTGAATGCACGCTGGCTGCGGAAGGTGCTGTTCCACCTGGTGGAGGGGATGACGGGCCAGGTGCCGGAGGTGTTGCCGGCCAAACTGCTGGAGCGGCATGGGTTGCCGGGGCGGGAGCAGTCGCTGCGGGAGGCGCATTTTCCCCCAGAGACCGCTACGGTTGAAATGCTGATGGAGGCTCGAACACCGGCCCAGCGGCGGCTGATTTTTGAGGAGCTGTTTTTTCTGGAGCTGGGGCTGGAGCTGAAGCGGCGCAAGGGCAAGAAGCGGACAGGCATCGCCTTTGCCACGACGGACAGGGTGCGGGAGGCGCTGCGTCAGTTGCTGCCCTTCCACCCCACGGCGGCGCAGAAGCGGGCGCTGGGCGAGATTGTGCAAGACATGCGGGAGCCGCACCCGATGCGGCGGCTGCTGCAGGGGGATGTGGGTTCGGGGAAAACGATTGTGGCGCTGCAGGCGATGCTGGTGGCGATGGAGAACGGCTACCAGGCGGCGCTGATGGCGCCGACCGAGATTCTGGCGACGCAGCATTACCTGGCTGCGAAAAAGCTGCTGGCGCGGGGAGACAAGCCCTACCGGGTGCTGCTGCTGACGGGCTCTCTGGAGCCGGACCGGAAGCGGCTGGCGCATGCCAGAATTGCCAGCGGCGAGGCCGACCTGGTGATTGGCACACATGCGCTGATTGAGGAGAAGGTGGAGTTTGCCCGGCTGGGACTGGTGGTGGTGGATGAGCAGCACCGGTTCGGCGTGCTGCAGCGCTTCCGGCTGATGAAGAAGCCGGGCGAGGGCGAGCCGGATGTGCTGGTGATGACGGCGACGCCGATTCCGCGGACGCTGGCGCTGACACTCTATGGCGACCTGGACGCGAGCGTGCTGGACGAGTTGCCGCCGGGCCGGACGCCGATTGCAACCCGGGCGGTGGGCGAGGACCGCGCCGCCGAGGTGTGGGATTTTGTGCGCAAGCAGGTGGAGCAGGGGCGGCAGGCCTACATTGTGTATCCCGTGATTGAGGGAGCCAAGGAAGACCAGCCGGAGCTGGACTTTGCCCAGGCGGAGCCGCTGACGCTGGAGGAGGCCGAAGTGGTGGCCCCGGTGACGGCGGCGAAGCGCGGGCGAAAGGCTGCCGGCAAGCCTGAGGCCGCGCTGAAGAAGGGCGGAAAGGCGACGCTCTTCCCTGCCCCGGTGCTGAAGGAGATGCCGAAGAGCGACCTGCGATCGGCGACGGAGATGTATGAGCAGTTGCGGACCGGCGCTCTGGCGGGGCTGCGGGTGGGGCTGCTGCACGGGCGGCTGGATTCCGACGAGAAGGAAGTGGTGATGCGGCGGTTTCAGCGCGGCGATTTGGACGTGCTGGTTTCGACGACGGTGATTGAAGTGGGCGTGGACGTACCGAATGCCAGCGTGATGGTGGTGGACCATGCGGAGCGCTTCGGGCTGGCGCAGTTGCATCAGTTACGAGGGCGGGTGGGGCGCGGGGCGGCAAAGAGCTACTGCATACTGATGACGGGTGAGCGGGTTTCTGCCGAGGCGGAGCTGCGGCTGGCAGCAATGGTGCGGACGCAGAACGGCTTTGAGCTGGCGGAGTTGGATCTTGAGATGCGGGGGCCGGGAGAGTTTTTTGGGACCCGGCAGGCGGGGGTTCCGAGCTTCAGGGTAGCTAACCTGGTACGAGACCGGGAGCTGCTGGAGGTGGCCAAGGCGGAGGCTGCGCGATTTACCGAGGCACCGGAAGAGGGGATTCCGGAGGTGGAACGCAAGCGGGTTTGGGAGCATCTGATGAAGGCGTGGAACCGGCGGTATGGGTTGATGGAAGCGGGTTGAGGGGCCTGCTCACGCGGCCTGGCCGGAGTTGATGAGGTCGGCGGATTCCAATGGGAAGGTGTGGATCTCAATGTCCACGCTGACGATTTCGCTGCCGCACTCCTCGATATGGCTGCGGGTGCACTGGCAGAGCTCGGTAAAGCGCATGTGGGCCTGCTGGCTGAGCTCCAGGCCGGTGGCGATGAGCACGGTATAGATATCGACGCACTGCCGCCGTTCGAACTCAAACAACATATTGATGACGCCGAGGTCGCTTGCGCCGCGGCTCAGGATCCAGCCGCCGTTGGCGAGGAGCGCGCCGGTGAGGACCTGAATGATGCGGGATGGCTCATCTGCCGAGGTGGCCTTCATTTGGAGGGCCCAGAAGGAGCTTTGTCGTGCTTCCGAAGGTGCCAGGGCGAGAGTATTCATGTTGGGTTCATCGGTATTGACGGGCGGGAGTTGATGCAGAAGCAGTGCCCGGTGCGGTATGCACTGAAAACGGACACTGCCTGGATGAGGATGCAGCAGGCAAGAACTGAAACCGGAGTACCTGTGTGGTAGCCTCACTGACATTATGGTTGTGGGAACTGGAATTGATTTGACGGAGATTGGCCGGATCAAGGCCTCAGTGGAGCGGTATGGCAGCCGTTTTCTGAACCGTGTGTATACGCCGAAGGAGCAGGCGTACTGCCTGCGGAAGAAGAAGTCGGCGGAGAGCTTTGCGGCGCGTTTTGCGGCGAAAGAGGCGGCGGCGAAGGCTTTGGGGACGGGAATCAGCCACGGAGTGACGTGGCTGGAGATTGAGGTGACCCGGGAGCTGACCGGGCGGCCGGGGTTGAAGTTCCACGGGCGGGCGGAGGAGCTGGCGCAGCGGATGGGCGTAACACGTGCGGCGCTTTCGCTCACACATACGAATGATTTGGCGATGGCCAGCGTTATTTTGGAGCGCGACGCGACGAGCGCCATCTAAGGAATGAGGCGGGCAATTCCGGGGAATCCACCCGACTTTTGAGGTGGGTGTCTGGTATGCTCTAGGCCATACGGAGGAGTGCGTCAGTGCCCAGTCAGAGCGAAATCAAGTGGTCGCAACTGAAGGTTGGAACCCTGGTGGTTTCAGCGCTTGCGGCGCTGATAGTGCTGATTTTCCTGATGTCGAACTCCAGCGGCGGTCTGCTGACAAAGAAGATTACGCTGAATGCGTATTTTGAGAATGCGAACGGGCTGAAAGTTGGGGCCCCGGTAACGCTGGACGGGGTGACGATTGGTAATGTGACCGTGGTGCGCATAGTGCCCCATCATGAGCCAGGGTCGGTTGAGGTGGAGTGCAAGGTGGGCGCGCAGTATCTGCCGTCGCTGCATACGGACTCGAAGGTGGAGATTGTGCAGGCGGGCGTGCTGGGCGACTCGTACGTCGATATTCTTTCGACGCACGCCAACGGGCCGGAGCCGAAAGACCATGCAGTGCTGCAGGCAGCGAGCACGCCGGGCATCCAGGATGTGATCCGGACAAGCCAGGATACGATTGCCGCGGCGACGGATGTCATCCACAAGCTGGGCAACACGGTGGACAAGATCAACGCCGGGCAGGGTACAGCCGGGGTGATGATGAACGACCCGCAACTGGCGAAAAAGATCAGCTCGACGATTAGCCAACTGAGCGCGATTACCGACCAGGTTTCCTCTGGCAAGGGAACGCTGGGCAAACTGGTGTATGACGAGACGATGTATGACCAGTTGAGCCAGACGGTGAGTCGGCTGAATACCATCTCTGCCGGGCTGGCGCACGGGGATGGCACGGCCGGCAAGCTGCTGAAGGACGACACCCTCTACAAGAACCTGAACGAAGCGGTGGCCAACACGAACGGGCTGCTGGCGACGGTGAATTCGGGGCAGGGGTCGCTGGGCAAGCTGGCCAAGGACCCGGCCTTTGCGCAGCAGTTGAGCGAGTCGGTGACGCGGCTGAACTCCATCCTGAAGAATGTGGATGAGGGCAAGGGGACGATGGGGCAACTGCTGGTGAACCGGTCGTTGTATGACAATGCCAACACAACGCTGGAGCAGGGTTCGCAACTGATTACGGCGATGCGGCAGGATCCGAAAAAGTACCTGACGGTGCACGTAAAGCTGTTCTAACAGGGGACAGGAATTCTGGGGCTGGCGGGGATGCACTGCCCCTGGATGCGGGATGCGTGATACCGTTAACGGCAGCGGCGCGGGCGGTTTTCAGCGTCGCTCTATCTCCGGCGGGCTGGCCCGGTTCTGTCTCGTTTGGTCCGGACCTGGCCGCGTCTTGAAGGACAATCCATGAATACACGCAATCTTCTTCTTCCCGTGGCTCTGCTGCTGGCACTGCCCTTGGGGCTGACTGCACAGAATCCTGCCGCCTACCTGCCGATGGCCGAGGCCGCGCCCGCGCCGCCAGCCAATGTGAAGAGCTTTGACACCAGCGCCATCGACAAGACGGCAGACCCGTGTACGGACTTCTACCAGTTTGCCTGCGGCAACTGGGTCAAGAACAATCCGATTCCGGATGACCAGGTTCGCTGGGGAACCTTCAGCCTGCTTGGGGAGCGGAACCGGTACCTGCTGTGGCAGGAGCTGGACGCGGCCGCCAAGGCACCAAAGAGCCCTCTGCAGAAGAAGTATGGCGAGTATTTTTCCGCCTGCATGAATACGGATTTGATTGAATCCAAGGGACTTGCTCCCCTGAAGCCGGCGCTGGACAAGGTGGCCGGGCTGAAGAGCTCGAAGGACCTGGCGACGGTGATGGGCGAACTCGCCAAGATGGGCAGTTCGGCACCTCTGTTCCGGTTTGACGTCGGCCAGGATGCCAAGGACTCGTCCAAGCAGATTGCCGAGATCAGCCAGGGCGGGCTTTCGCTGCCGGACCGGGACTACTATCTGACCGACAACTTCAAGGCGGTCCGGGAGCAGTACGTGGCCCACGTGGTGAAGATGCTGACGCTGGCCGGGGACTCGCCGGAGGTGGCCACGAAGGAAGCTGCGGACGTGCTGCGGATTGAGACGGCGCTGGCGCAGGGCTCGATGGCGCGCGTGGATATGCGGAATCCGGACAAGGTTTACCACATTTACAAGGTGACGGATTTTGCGGCGCTGACGCCGGATTTTGCCTTTTCGGCGTACTGGAAGGCGACGGGGATTCGCAGCTTTGACTCGCTGAACGTGGGTACGCCGGAATTCTTCAAGACACTGCAGACGCTGATTGCGAGCGAGCCGGTGGATGCCTGGAAGTCGTATTTCCGGTGGCACGCGATTCACAGCGCAGCGGGCAACCTGCCCAAAGCGCTGTACGAAGAAAACTTTGCCTTCTTTGGCAAGGCGCTGAGCGGACAGAAGGAAATGACGCCGCGGTGGCGGGTTTGCACCAGTGCCACCGATGGCGCGCTGGGTGAGGCCGTGGGCCAGGACTGGGTTGCGGAGCACTTTCCGCCGCAGGCCAAGGCGAGCATGGACAAGCTGGTGGCGGCGCTGGACAAGGCGCTGGCCGACGACATCCGTACCCTGCCGTGGATGACTGAAGAGACCCGCAAGGCTGCCGAAGAGAAGCTGAGCCTGTACCGGAACAAGATTGGGTATCCGGAGAAGTGGCGCGACTACTCGGCGCTGAAGGTGGAAAAGGACGACGCGCTGGGCAATGCGCAGCGGGCCGGAATCTTCCGCCGCAACTGGGATCTGGACAAGCTGGGCAAGCCGGTGGACGAGAAGGAGTGGGGGATGACGCCGCCGACGGTGAATGCTTACTATGATCCGTCGATGAACGACATCAATTTCCCGGCGGGCATTCTGCAGCCGCCGTTCTTTGACTTCAAGATTGATCCTGCGGTGAACTTTGGCGGCATTGGCGTGGTGATTGGCCACGAGATGACGCACGGGTTTGACGATGAGGGGTCGAAGTTCGACGGGCACGGCAACCTGCGGGAGTGGCAGACGGAGGCGGATCGCAAGGCATTTACCGAGCGGACGGGATGCGTGGCGGATGAGTACTCCGGTTTTGAAGCCAGCCCGGCCCACGACGGGCTGCCGGCGATGAACCTGAAGGGTGAGCTGACGCTGGGCGAGAACACGGCCGACAATGGCGGCCTGCGGATTGCCTATGCGGCGCTGCTGGACACGCTGGCGGCCGAGAAGAAGTCTGCCAGCGAGCAGATTGACGGCTATACGCTTGCGCAGCGGTACTTTATCGGGTTTGCGCAGATATGGTGCGGAAGCCAGACGGACCAGATTGCCAGGATGCTGGCAACGACGGACCCGCACTCGCCGGGCAAGTGGCGCGTGAACGGAAGCGTGCAGAACTTTGACGAGTTCGGCAAGGCGTTTGGCTGCAAGCAGGGTACGGCGATGTACCCGGCCAAGAGCTGCCGCGTCTGGTAAGCCGCAAAAGAAACCAACCCGAGGGCCCGGCGAAAGCGATTTCGCCGGGCTTTTTGCCGGCAGGTGGCAGGTGGGTTGGGTGGGATTTTGGTGGACGGGAGAGAAGTTTTGCCGCAGTTGGTGACGGGTGGAGGGTAGATTCGTCCAACTGAGGCAGGAAACCGCCGGGGAATGCCGAAAGAATGCACGGTAAGGCACAGGCGGAACTAGGCACAATGGCCCCCCGCCTTTTACAATGGCCAGAGGGACCCAACCCCACCCAGCACTGCTCGGGAACATGAAACCTGACCGCTTCAGGCAGGCTCAGGACGAAGGAATCGCATGAAGTTCAGGAAATTTGGCAAGACGGTGCTGACCGCTGCCCTCAGTTCGGCCATAGTGTTCAGCCTCAGTTCTTGCGTTCAGAGCTTTACTTCCGGATACATTTACGTCACGGGAACGGTGACGGCGACTCCCTCCGGAAACGGGATCATCACCGGCTACAAGATCGACAACAACACGGGCAAGCTGAATCCGATTCACGGAACGCCTGTCAGCTCAGGCGGAGCCAACCCGGTGCGCGCGATTCTGTACCCCGGTGGCCGTTTTGTGTACGTTCTGAACCGCGGCATCAACGCGGCAGGCAATGGGGACTGCACCACGGCCGATCCCTGCGCGAACTCGAACATCACGCAGTTTGTGGTGGGCGGCAATGGCATTCTGACGGCGCAGGAGACTTTCTACTCGCAGGGTACGAATCCTGAGCGGATCATGATGGACAGCTCGGGCAACTACCTGTTTGCGCTGGACCATGACGCGCCTGCGGCGACCTACTGCGGCACGGTTGTAGCCGGATCGGTCCACTGCGGCGACATCACGGTATTCAAGATTGATTCGACGACGGGCCGGTTGTCTCTGATGACCAACGCGCAGTTGACCTCATCGGCGGGAACGCCGGTGACCTACTTCCCTGTTCCGGCCAATCCGGTTGAGTTTGCGGTTGCCGCAGGCTACGTGATTACGCTGAGCGGAACGCCGGGCGATGCGGGCGGTCAGGTTGCCTATCCGTACACCTACAACTCGACGAACGGCCAGCTCACGGTGAGCGAGAATACGCCGCAGGTGCTGAACAATGGTTCCGGCGGTCTTCTCCAGCAGGCTTCGGCGATTGTTTACGCTGGCGGCAAGATTTACGTCCTGGACAATGAGCCGCTGACGGCGACGGTGGGCGGAGTGACCTCGACGAGCCCGAGCCAGATTCTTCCCTTCACGGTGGGCACGAATGGTGCCTTGCAGTCGGTAACTGGCGGCGCAGTACAGGATGACCCGAACGAGTCGAATCCGGTATGGCTGATGCAGGAGTCGAAGGGTAAGTTCATCTATGTAGCCAATGCCTCGGGCGCGGGAATTTCGACGGGCAGCGGCATCACGGGCTACACGATTGATCCTTCATCGGGCATTCTTCAGGAAGACGCCGGCTCTCCGTGGGGAACCGGCGCGGGCCCGAAGTGCATGATTGAGGACCCGTCGAACCAGTTCATTTACACCGCCAATGGTGACTCGACCGTGACCGGGCGCGTCATCAGCCCGAACACGGGTCAGTTGACCTCGATGCACGGCAGCACGGGCACCTTCCAGTTGGAAGGGCCTGCGACGTGGTGCTTTGCAACTGGCCGCACGAACTAGCGGTGCAGGAATCCACCCAAGCCGGAAAGGCCCGCGTGAGCCGCGGGCCTTTCTGCTAAACCCGGTCAAAGCAGCAAGGCCGGCAACTACCCCGTAGCCCAACCCCGGCGGCAACTTTTACAATGCCAAAGGGAAGAAGGTTGTCCTACGGCCCAGCGCGCGCAAGCGCCCCAGTTCATTGCGAAGGAAGCACATGAAGTTCGGCAAAGTCGGCCAGGCTGGCCTGGTCTCCGCCATAGCACTCGTCGTGGCCACACTGTTTACCGCATGCGGTAATCTCAACGTCGGCTTCCTGTTTCTGACGGCCAACAAGTTTTCGCCGGGCCAGGTGCTGGTGTATGAGGTGAATTCGGAGTCCGGCGCGGTGCGTCCTATCCCGACCTCTCCGTTCCCCTCGGGCGGCCGCAACCCAGTGGCGGAAGCGGTGAGCCCGAACTCGAAGAACCTGTACGTGGTGAACGAGGACGACAACAACATCACGCAGTTTGGCATTGGTACAGACGGCAAGGTGTATCCGCAGAGCACGGTGAATACGCCGGGCGCATTCCCGCTGGCGGCAGAAATTGACCCTGCTGGGAAGTTCCTGTACACGATTGACACGCTTTCGCCGATAGCCGGCTGCAGCCCGGCCAATCCCTGCCCCGGTGACATTGCCGTATTCCCGGTCAACGCCGATGGCTCGCTGGGCACGGCGATTGCGAACACGGCTCAGAATCCTGACTACTGGCCGCTGCAGTTGACGCCATCGAATGCCCGCACGGTGCTGACGCCGACGGCGCTGACGATTTCCGGCGACGGCGGTTATGTGTATGTGGGCGCGACGAACAAGGCGACCGGCACTGGCTACCTGTTTGGGTTTGCCACCTCGGCCAGCGGCACGCTGACTCCGCTGAACGGCGGCCTGCCCTATGTAGCGGGATCGCAGCCTTCGGCGCTGGCGACCGACGCGGCGGGCGCGACCCTTTTCGTGGCCGATGGCAAGTTGAATGAGATTGAGTCGTACTCGCTGGCGGGGGGCGTTCCGACGCTGGCCTCGACGGTGGCGACTGGCAACTCACCCTCGGCAATGGCGCTGGATGGAACCGGCTTCCTCTTCGCGACCAACTCCGCTGACGGCAATGTGACCGGCTACAAGGTGAGCGGCAGCGGACTGACGGTGATTTCGACCAAGGCAACGGGGATCAACCCGGTTGCGGTGATTGTGGATCCCCGGCACGTGGGCTATCTGTACACGGTGAACTTTCTGGGCGCCACCATCAGCGGCTTCCAGATTCAGAGCGACGGGTCGTTGTTGAACACGCAGAATTCGCCCTATGCCACCAATGCCCAGCCAAATGCGATTGTGGGCATTGCGCACAACGGCACGGTGCAAAAGAAGTAGCGCCTGGGGCGCGGTAACAACCGGGAGGGAGCCTCGTCTAAAATGGCAAAGCTCCCAGGCCCGGATTCGAATCTTCGCGGCAGGTGCAGTAGCCGCAGTCCGTCCGAAGCTTTTACAATCGAGACGGAAGACTCAACATCCAACTGTTTTCTCACGGCCAATATGTATGGCCAATAACGAAGGAAGCGCATGAAGTTCAGCAAACTCGGCCAGGCAAGCCTGATTGCAGCCGCCGCCCTCCTGGTGGCCACCGCGTTCACCGCGTGCAGCCCGGTCACCATCGATTACCTGTATGTTGTTGGAAACCGCCAGAGCCCAGGGCAGATTCAGACGTTTGAGATTGACCGCCAGACGGGCGCGCTGACGATTGTTGGCGCGTCGGTATCGTCGGGTGGCGCAAACCCTGTGGCCGCAGTGGCGCATCCCTTTGGCAAAGCGCTGTATGTGGTGAACCAGGACGACAACAATGTGGTGCAGTTTGGCGTGAGCGGCACGGGTGTGCCCAGCGCGCCCGTGGTAACCAGCCTGGCGGCAGCGGGCACTGCTCCGGTTGCGGTGGCAATCAACGCGACAGGCTCCCTGCTGTATGTGGTTACCAAGTACCAGCCGGGCTGCTCGACGGCCGTGGTTGGCGCGGGAAGCTGCAACGGGGGCGCACTGTCGGTATATCCGGTAAGCGCGACGGGCACGGTTGGCGCAGCGGTGGCCAACGGCGGCCAGAGCTACTGGCCGGTGGGCATCAATCCGACGGCCGTGAATGCGCTGGCCGACGGATCTGGCGTACTGGTCAGCTCCTATGACCCGAAGGCGGGCCTGGGCTATCTGTACAGCTTTACGGCCACCTCAGCCGGTGCGCTGGCAACGGCCACGGGCAGCCCCTTCCCTGCCGGTGTCCGCCCCTCGGGCATTACCAGCACACCGACGACCCGGTACGTGTATGTGACCGACTTTGCGCAGAACGAGATGATTGCGTACTCGATTCTGGGCAATGCAACGCTGCGTCCGCTGCTGAACGGGCCGTTCCGTACCGGCAACCAGCCGACGGCAATTACGATTGACCCGCGGGGCTCGTTCCTGTACCTGACCAACGAGCTGGATAACTCGGTATCCGGCTTTGAAATCAACCTGCAGAACGGCACTCCGGCCGGCGCCATCAATCCGACGGGTTCTTCGACGAACTCGACCGGAACGCTGCCAGTCTCCGTGCTGGTGGACCCGGGCTTTGGCCGTTACGTCTTCAGCGCCAACTACCTGGATAACTCGGTGACCAGCTTCCAACTGAACCCGAGCACAGGCACGCTGAGCCCGACCCAGGGCGGCCCCTTCCCGACGGTTGGGCAGCCGGTGGCGATTGCAGCGATTCCTCGCGGCAACCACTCTGTGCAGACGGTTCAGCCGTAAGCTGAGCAAGTGGAAATGAGACGGGCAGCCTGCGGGCTGCCTGTTTTGTTTTTGGGAGACGCATCCTCAGCCAGAGGACGGATGAATCATCGAACCCGCGCCCTTAGACTTGAATCGGGCGATATTGGAGGGAATCCCCTTGGGGAAACGCTCCAACGATGACATGGCACCTGAGGACACCGAGCTTCGCTCCTTCCTGCCAGGGCAGAACTGTTCCAGCGAAAGCTGAGAACGCTTGCGAGCAAGAAGCGACTCTCAGCGATGGAGAGGAGCAGTCCCTGACCTGGAAGCAATACCTCACCTCGGGCACTGTCATATCCAATGATTTCATGGCAGACGTGGAGCGTGTGGAAGTGCAAGAGAGAGATGCGTGAGGTATTGATGCATGCAGTTTCGTGTCTGCATCTCTCCCGCGCTCACACGGCCATGTCCAGGTGAGGCAAAGTATCGAGCATACCGTCTAATTTTCCCCTTGCGAGTGTCTACTTGCCTTGTATCATGGGGGAACCCCTTTTGCCCTGGTGGAATTCCACATCCAAGCCTATGAGGGGCAACGAGTTTCCACACTTTTTGCTGAAAACGAACGAGTTTGCGGTTATTCTGTTTACCGGAGGCAATTGGCATGACAAAAGCGGACCTGGTAGAGAAGGTTACCCTGCTGGGGGACCTGACCCGTCGCGATGGGGAAGTGATTGTCGAAACCATCTTTGACTCAGTGATTGGCGCGCTGCAGTCGGGCGACAAGATTGAGATTCGTGGATTTGGATCGTTCCGGATTCGAGAGCGCAACCCGCGGATTGGGCGCAATCCGAAGACCGGGGACCGGGTGGAAGTTCCGGCCAAGCGAGTGCCGTACTTCAAGCCGTCGAAGGAGTTGCGCGACTTGGTGAACCCTGGCGAAGCGAACTAGATCTGCCCCTGATTCCGAAATCTGTTCTTCGAAATCTGCTTTTATCGGGAGGCCTGGCCATGGTGCCGGGCCTTTTCTATTGCGCTATGGCCGGGCGGATGCCGATCAGCGACATCATGCGCCCGGTCCGGCCCTGGTCGGCACGGTGGGAGAAGTAGAGATCCGGGTGGCAACTGGTGCAGCCGCCGGCGCGCTGGATGGAGCCAGGGGCGAGGCCCGCGGCAAGAAGCTGGCGGCGGTTGGCCTCGGGCAGGTCGAGCCGCAAGTTGCCGTCGACGGTGTGGAAAAGCTCTGCGGCGTAGCCGAAACTGGCGATGAAGCGCTCGTGAACCTCAGCGCCGACGGTATAGCAGCAGGCACCGATGCCGGGACCGATGGCGGCTTGCAGGTCGGCGGGGTTGGAGCCGAAGTCGGCGACGATGCGGGCGACGCCCAGCTCGACAACGCGGGCAACGGTGCCGCGCCAGCCGGCATGGAAGGCGGCAACAACGCGGCGGACGGGGTCGGCAACAAGGACCGGGATGCAGTCTGCGGTGAGAATCGCCAGCAGGACGCCGGACTCGGCCGAGATGAGGCCGTCGGCCTCTGGCGGATTCCAGGGGCCCCTGCCGGCCACCACAGAGCGTTCACAGTGGATTTGGCGGACGGTATGGATTGGGGTGGCAGGATCGCCGGTGAGCGCCTGGGCGAGAAGGAGGCGGTTGGCAGCAACGGCTGCCGAGTCGTCATCGGGGGTAAAGCCGAGGTTGAGTTCGCCGTGGGGATTGTAGACCGTGCTGAGGCCGCCGGGGCGGGTGGTAAAGCCGTGCCAGAGCCAGGCGGAGCCCTGCCACTGGGGTGCGGTGAGCCACTGCGGAGAATTAGAGGTCGGGTGGGAGGCGGTCATCTGAACCCGATTGTAGCGGGAAGGGACCGGGATGGGGCGCAAAAGCGATGGGCCCCCCTTCCGGGGGACCCGCTCTAGAGGCAATTTGGAGGGTTTTCAGCAGATTGGGTGAAAGGAGTCCATTGCTGGACCAACAACGTAGATGGTGGTACTTGAGGGGAAGTGTTACAGGTTGCCTCTATTCGTTACTTGTTAGGATGCAGGATTGAGAAAATGGTTGCCAGGGAGCAGCGGAAGATTTCTCAGGCAAATCGCACTTGTTGCCCAGGCTGGCACTCCACGGGCATTTTTGGGAACAAGCGGCTTGCGGCAGCCGCCCCTGGCACGGCAAGCTCAAGAGTATGAAGCGGATGGCACCCTACATTTTGGCGATTTTGCTGGTGGTGGGGGTGTACTACGCCTGGACGACCTATGGGGCGGGGGAGCGGCCGAAGCAACTGCCTGAGATGACGAAATTTATGACGACGCGGAAACCGCTGGAGCCTGCCGCGGAGTGGCGGGAGATTGACCAGACGGCGGAAGGCTTCAAGGTAAGAATGCCGCGCGAGCCAAAGCCGACAACGGCGATGGCCGACAACGAAACAGGCGGGACGGAGCCGGTGAAGATGCTGCTTGCCGACAGCGAGACCGCAACGACCTATGCGGTGGCGTGGGCGGACAATCCACCGGTAGAGCGGGTGACGGCGCAGCGGCCGGACGCGACACTGGACCAGGCCCGCGACGGAGCCCTGCGGCGAACCGCGACGACGATGATTGCCGAGAGCCGGATTGCGCCGCAGGGGTATTCTGGCCGGGAGTTTGTGGCACGCAACGTGGGCGGGGGATACCTGGAGACGCGGTTTGTGCTGGCAGGCAAGCGGTTGTATATGCTGATAGCCGCCTCGCCGAGTGTGAATGTGCGTCACGACCAGGAAATACAGAAGTTTTTCAACTCGTTTACGCTGGCCAGCAGCGCGCAGGCGCCCGGGGCGATGCCCACGGCCGGCGGGGTATCGAACTAAGCCTCAAAGTTGGGGCAAATCGTCCTTGGGACGCGCCGCTTTTGCGACGAACCAGGTGATGAAGCCCGTTGGCACCAGGCGAACCGCGAGCGCGGAGATCCAACCGGAAAAGTAGGGAATGATGGTGCGCTGGCCGCGCAGCAGGGCATCGATTGCCTTGCGCGCCACAACTTCCGCAGACTGGACGATGCGGCCGCGGAATTGCTGGGCATGGGCCACCTCAAAGAATTCGCTTTCCGTGGGGCCGGGGCAGAGTGCAGCAACGTTGATGCCAAATGGAGCGAGTTCTTCCGCAAGGCCGAGTGCGAAGTAGCGGTCAAAGCCTTTGGTGGCGGCATAGGTGGTCAGGAACGGTACGGGCTGGAAGCTGGCGGTAGAGGCGACGAGGAGGATCCAGCCGCGGCGGCGGGCGACCATCTTCGGGACGAAGAGCCGGGTGATGTGGACAACGGCCTCGCAGTTGACGCGGATCTGGGTGAGTTCCTGTTCCAGGTCGCAGGAGCGAAAGCTGCCGTACTGGCCCAGGCCGGCGTTGTTGACGAGGATGTCGATGGCGATGCCTGCGCCCTCAGTGGCGGCGTAAAGCACCTGGGGGGCTTCGCGCTGGTTGAGGTCGGCGGAGATGGTGAGGACTTCCCTGCCCTGGGAGCGGAGCTCGGCGGCGAGTGCATTGAGGCGGTCAAGTCGGCGGGCGGTAAGGACGAGGTTTGCGCCGCGGCGTGCGAGGTCGCGGGCGAGCGCAGTGCCGATGCCGGCGCTGGCTCCGGTGACGAGCGCCCATTTGCCTTGGAGTTCGAGAGTAGCCATGGGCCAAGGATATCGGAAGGGCGGGACGATTCGAATCGCACTTCGTGATTCACTTTGGTATAACAGGCCGTTCGTCGGCCCGCGAACTCACTTTTGAAAATTTGCTTTCACGCTGTCGGCTTCCTCCCGTACAATCGTCTGCAGTTTTCGGCAACTATTCCCAACTCATAGTTTCGCAAGGGTTTCCATATCCATTGCCAACGATGAGGTACTGCCGGGCTCGAGGTATAAGGCATACCGAAATTCCCAGCTTTCCCTGGACGACCCCGTAGAGGGCGTCCGAACTCCACAGTTTTGCCCAAAGATGGCGCACCAACCGGCTGTTCGCGTCCGGAGATTGCCATGAGTTTTCGCTCCCGATTTTCACTTGTTGCCTTGTTGCTGTGTACCGGCTTGTGCACGTTTCTGCCGCCCAGGGTGTCGGGCGTCGGGTTGACCATCAGCTTTACCAGTGCCAACCATACAACGTTCACTGTCGGCAGCGCGGGAAGCTTCACGCTTACAAGCACGGGTTTCGGCTCTCCGGCGTACAGTGCGTTGACCCCGCTCCCCTCCTGGCTGAGCTTGAACCCAGGGAGTGGCGTTCTCAGCGGGACTCCGGTGTTGCCGGGGGTTTATACATTCACGCTGCAGGTGATTTCTGGCGCTTCATCGGCACCGGCGGGAGGATTCGGACCGGCGGGTCCGGTGGGAGGGGGCTCAGCATCGCAGGTTTTCACGTTGACGGTGAACCCGCTGGTTGAGAGCGTGGGAAGCACTGCGCCAACCTACCCGGTGACTGTGACCTTTGCTAATTCGGGAACACTGGCCAGCGTAAATGTACTGACGCTGGGCACCCCGAACCTGGACTTTACTGAAGCAAGTGATACCTGCTCGCTGTTGTCGCATCCCCCCGGCGATACCTGCGTGGTGAATGTGAGCTTCAAGCCGACGACGGCTGGACTGCGGCCGGGCGCGATCGTTCTGGAGGACGCGAGCGGGAATGTGGTGGGGATGGCGTATATCGGCGGCATTGGAAGCGGACCACAGGCTGCGCTGCCGGGCGTGATTTCGACCATAGTTGGAACGGGCGTCTCGGGGAATACAGGCGACAGTGGCCTGGCCACAAATGCCACCATGGAATTTCCGCGCGGCATGGCGTTCGACGGTGCCGGAAACCTGTACATCGCCGACTACAGCGCCTCTGTCGTTCGCAAGGTAACAGCCAGCACCGGCTTGATTTCGACGGTAGCCGGCAACGGTACCTCGGCCAACACCGGAGACGGCGGGCTGGCCACCAGCGCGGAGCTGAATCGACCCATCTGGGTGGCGGTGGATGGTGCCGGCAATCTGTATATTGCCACCTTGTTTGGAAACGTCATCCGCAAGGTAACGGCGAGTACGGGCGTGATTTCGACCTTCGCCGGGAACGGGACTGCCGCTTATGCAGGAGATAACGGCGCCGCCACCAGTGCGAGCCTGTACTTCCCGTCGAGCCTGGCGTTGGATGTGGCCGGGAATTTGTATATCGCAGACGATTACAACAGTGCGGTTCGCAAGGTGACCGCCAGCACGGGCGTAATCACGACCGTGGCGGGAACCGGGAGCTACGGTTACAGCGGAGATGGCGGTGCAGCCACCAGTGCGCTATTGCGGCGTCCAACGGGGGTAGGTCTGGATGCCAGCGGGAACCTGTACATTTCCGACTCAGGGAGCGGCACCGTGCGCAAGGTGAGTGCAAGCACCGGGGTAATTTCCGCAGTGGCCGGCTCTGGCGTGAACGGCTACGGTGGCGACGGAGGCGCAGCCACAAGCGCTTTACTGGACCTGCCGGAAGGCGTTGCGGTAGACGCTGCCGGCGATCTCTTCATTGCGGACTACGGCAACCACGCAATCCGTAAAGTTGCGGCCGGCTCAGGGATTATCACCACGGTGGTTGGCACCGGAAGCGCCGGCTACGCCGGCGACGGCGGAGCGGCTGCAATGGCGCAATTGAAGTTCCCCTCAGATGTGATCCTGGACAGCACCGGCAACCTGTACATTTCCGACACCATCAACAGCGTTGTGCGCGAAGTGAACGTGATCGCCGCGAATGTGAACTTCCCGACCACGACAACGATTGGAACGACGGACGGCAGTGACGGCACTGAAGACGTGCCGGTGAGCAACATCGGCAATGCCAACCTGACGCTCAGCTCGTTGACGTTCCCGAGTGATTTCCCAGCCGGCTCCAGTGCAAGCGACTGCGCGGTGGGGGTAGCCGTGAGCAGCGGAAACAGCTGCACGGTTCCGGTGACCTTTGCACCGCAGCAGGCAGGGGCGCTGAGCGAGGTGGTGGGCTTTACGGATGACGGAATCAACGCCTCCGGGGCAACGCGCAACATCGCTGTGACGGGCACCTCGGTCAAGGCTTTAGCAACCGAGAGTGTCTCGTTTGCAAGCAACCCGGTCACGGTTCCGGACTCGTTTACCGCAACGGCGACATTGACCGGCAGCGGCCCGACGCCGACCGGGACGATTCACTTTGTAGTAGGGACCGAGTCGGAAACGCCGGTAACGCTGGTGGGTGGGCAGGCGACGCTGACTCTCCAGAAGCCTTCCGGATCCTACATGGTGACTGCGTACTATTCGGGGGATTCCTTCTACCAGAAGAGCGTGGCCAAGCTGGCAGTGCAGGTGATTCGGCTTGCACCGGTGGATACGCTGGACGTATCGCCCAGCCCGGCATCCCTTGGGTCGCCCGTTACGGCAACCTTCACTGTCCCGACGACAGGCGGAGTGGTGCCGACCGGGACAGTGAAACTGACCGGCTTGAGTGCGACGCCGGTAACCGTATCGCTGGTGGACGGAGTGGCGACCTACCAGACAAGTTCGCTGGGAATTGGAAACCACGGGGTAACTGCGCAATATAGCGGCGACGCCTACTATGCCGGGAGCCGACTGACCTCTTCCGTTCTGGTGGGGAAGGCCAGCAGCAATGTCTCCCTGAGCAGTTCCGGGAGTCCTGCAAATCATGGGACGACAGTGAGCTTTACCGGCTCGGTTGCCGAGTCACTGGCAGGTGTGGTGCCCACCGGCAGGGTCCAGTTCTACCTGGATACCGTGCTGGTGGCGACCAAGACGCTCGTGAGTGGCCAGGCCATCTACAGCAAGAGTTTCCTGACCGCAGGCAACCACTCCTTGTACGTTGTCTATTCCGGGGATGGACACTATGCCGGCAGCACGTCAACGACGATAGTGCAGAACATCCAGTAAGGTACGGAAACAGGGTCAACAAAAACAGCCCCTTGCCTCCCAACCGCAGCGATTGCGGCTTGGGAAGCAAGGGGCTGATTCTGTTGCGGCTTATGCCAGTGCGCCGTCGGCAAATTCCTCGTTGAGCCAGTCAGAGAAGGGGCCGAAGTCTTCGTCGCGGCCGAGGAAGTCCTGCACCATTTGCCTACCGGAGCGGGAGCCGCCCTGTGCGAGCACAGTCTCGCGGTATTTTTTGCCGGCATGGCCATCGAGCAGGTTGTCGGGGTCGAACTGGGCGAAGAAGTCCAGTGCGATGACCTTGTCGAAGGCGTAGGTGTAGTAGTTGGAGCTGTAGCCGGTGAGGTGGCCAAAGCTGGCATACATGCGGTTGCCTTCCACCCACTGCCAGGGCTGCAGGCTCTCGTAGAGGCGGCGGGTGATGCGGTCGAGATCGAGGGCGTGGGGGTCCTGGTCGTGCAGGTCGAGCGACAGGGTGGTGTAGTAGAGCTGGGAGCGCATCCAGTCTGCGCGGCCAAAGGCCCCGGCGAGCTTCATCTTGCGGATAAGCTCGGCGGGGAGGACCTCTCCGGTCTGGTAGTGTCGGGCGAAGCTCTGCAGCAGCGGAATGTCGCGGAAGAACTCTTCCAGCATCTGCGAAGGGACTTCGATGAAGTCACCTTCCGTGGCGAAGCCGGAGAGGCCCGCCCACTCTGTACGGCCGCCGAGGATGGCGTGCATGAGGTGGCCGAACTCATGGAAGTAGGTGACGACGTCGGAGTACTGCATCAGGCCGGGGTCGCCAGGGTCGCCGCCGGGGAAGTTGCAGATGAGCGCAGCCTCAGGGAGATAACGGCCCCGCACACCGGAGACGACCGGGGCGGCGGAGAACCACTTGTCCTTGCCGTCGCGGGGGTGCATGTCGAGATAGAAGCGGCCGACGTGCTGGTTGGCCTCGTAGACGTCAAAAACGGAGACGGCGGGGTGCCAGGCGATGACACTGGAGCGGCGGAACTCGATTTTGAAGAGGCGGGCGGCGGTGTCGAGGACGCCCTGCTCGACCTGCGCGTAGGGGAAGTAGGGGCGAACGGACTGGGAGTCGAAGGCGAACCGGTCACGGCGGAACTGCTCGTACCAGTAGGCACGGCTGGCGGCGTTGATGTTCTCAAGTTCAGGCTGGTGGGTTCGGGCGAAGGCGAGAACCATCTCCACTTCGCGCTCGGCACCGATGCGGCTGGCTTCTTCCAGCTTGGCGATGAAGGTGCGGACGTTGGCAGCGGAGCCCATCATCTGGTCTGCGGTGGCAAGGTCGGCCCAACTGCGGAAGCCGAGCAGCGTGGCGATGGCCTGGCGGGTGTACAGCAGGTCAAGCAGCACCTGCACGTTGGCAGGAAAGGCGCGGGTGTTGTAGGCGATGAACATGCGCTCGCGCAGGGCCTGGGACCTGGCAAAGGTCATCACGGGCTGCATGTCTGGCTGGTCCGTGGTGAGCAGGTAGTGGCCGTCGCAGTTGGGGGTGTGGCGGGCGAGGTAGTCCTCGGGGAGGCCATCGAGCTCGCCGGCGTCTTCGACGAGGACGGACTTTGCGCCTTCCTGGATGTTGCGGCCAAACTCGAGCGAGAGCCGCGTGGTGGTCTCGTGGAGCTGGGCGAGGTGGGCGCGGGTGGCTTCGTCCTTGTCCACGCCAGAGAGGCGGTAGCCGAGCAGGGTGCGCTCGACAAGACGGCGGGTGGCGGGAGAGGCGGGCGTGAGGTTGACGGCGCTGAGCGCCTCGTAGACGTCGCGGTTGAGGCCGAGGGCGGTGCCAACCATGGCGACCTGCTGCGCGGCCTCCTGGGCCTGATCGCGCACGGCTTTGTCGGCAGCGACGGAGTTCAGAACACCTGCCTGGGAGCCGGCAAGGTTGAGCTGTTCAATGGCAATGTCGTAGAGGCGCAGGGTGTTGTCGATGGTGCGGGGGCCCTGTACCGCGAGGAGGGCGGCAATGGCCGCGTCGGCGGTAGCAAGACGGTCGCGCACCCAACCGGCAAAATCCTCGGCGGTGAGCGGATGGCCGATGGGCGTTTCCCAGGAATGGGTGCGCGGCGTGGGATCAAGCAGGGTGCCAGTTTCGCTCATGATTACAGAAGCCTCCAAAAGTATAGGGTGCCATATTTGGCTGGGGGTGTGCTGCGGGAAGGGTGCAGCGTTGGCGCGCTGTGGCGGAATTGGAAGCACCCGCGCGGGAATACTTGCATAACCGGCGCATCCGCTTTAAGATGCCGCAGTTACCCCTATGCCGGACCGGAGTTCCATCACGACTGCTTCTTCCCTGCGATCGCGGGCGGGGCGGCTGTGCGTTGCCCTGCAGGGAGCGACAGTGGACGAGATCCTGCGGCGCGCAGAAGCGGCGCTTGGGGAGAGCGCGTTTCTGGAGTTCCGGCTGGATTCGCTGGAAAAACCCGAGGCTGGGGTGGAGCCGATTGCGCGCGTCCTGGCCGAGCAGCAGGCGCGGCGCGGGGAGCTGGCCGCGATTGCCACCTGCCGGCGCAAGGAAGCCGGGGGCGGATTTGCCGGGACGCTGGACGAGGAAGTGGAGATTCTGACAGCAGCGGCCGAGGCGGGATTCTCGATTCTGGACCTGGCAATTGAGTCGGCTGAGGCGCTGGGAGCGAGCCGCGTGGAGACGCTGCACGAAAGCTGGAACGATGCCGGAGCGGCGATGCTGGTCAGCTTCCACGACTTCCGGAAAGCAGCCGACCCGACCGCGGTGCTGGAGCGGGTGCGGCGGTTTGAGCCGGACTTCCTGAAGATTGTGACCACCGCGCGCACGCTGGCCGACAGCCTGAATCTGCTGGATTGGCTGAAGGAGCACGCCGACGACGGCCAACTGGTGGCGATTGCGATGGGCGAGGCGGGGATACTGACGCGGATTCTCAGCCTCAGGGCCGGGTCGGCATTTACCTTTGCCGCGGCACCGGACGGAGCGGAGACCGCGCCGGGCCAGATGACGGCTCGCACGCTGAAGGATCTGTACCACATTGGCGAGTTGGACCAGGCGACGCGGATTTACGGCGTGGCGGGCAATCCGGTCTCGCACTCCCTGAGCCCGCTGATGCAAAACACGGCCTTCCGGCGGGAACGGATGAATGCGGTGTATCTGCCGCTGAAGACCGAGAGCCTGGATGACCTGCTGACGCTGGTGCGCCGCCTGCCTGTGAGCGGCCTGAGCGTGACCATGCCGCTGAAGGTGCAGATATTGCCCTATTTGAGCAAGGTAGACCCACTGACGGCGAAGCTGGGGGCCTGCAACACGGTGCGCCTGGGTACGGATGGGAAGCTGGTGGGCTTCAATACGGATGTGGCCGGGGTGGTGCGTCCGCTGGAAAAGCGGATGGCTCTGCGCGGAGCAAAGATTCTGGTGCTGGGCGCGGGCGGGGCAGCTCGGGCTGCGGTCTTTGGCCTGGCGGAAAAAGGTGCCGAGGTGCATGTATGGAGCCGAGGCAACAGCAAAGCGACGGAGCTGGCGCGCGAAGCCGGGGTGCAGGCGATTGAGCGGGGCGAGATTGCAAAGACCACCTTTGACGCCCTTATCAACAGCACGCCCTGCGGGATGACCGGGCAGGAGCATCCGCTGCCGCTGAAGTCGGAAGAGTGGGATGCACGCCTGGTCTTTGACCTTGTCTACAACCCGCTGGAGACCCCGCTGCTGGCAGAGGCGCGCAGACGCGGAGCGGCGGTCATTCAGGGTGTTGAGATGTTTGTGCAGCAGGGCGTGCGGCAGTTTGAGCTGTGGACCGGCAAGCCCGCGCCGGAGGCAGAGATGCAGCGTGTGGTGCTGTATGCGCTGCAGCAGGCGCAGGGCCACCATAAGTAAATCTGATGTTTGCCCGGTCTTCCTCAAGGCAGGCGCGGAATCGCGCGCCCTGAGTGGGCAAAAGCATCGTACTCTATAGTGTGTATGGAAGGGGAGCGATGAACGAGCCGCGAGATATGCGATTGGATGACCTTGGCCAGCGATTGCAGGCGATGGGCGACCCGGCGACCCGGCCTGGACCGGGCCCGACGCCGGTGCCGCGTCCTGCGCCGTCGTATGACAATTACGTGCCAGCCCGCCCCCAGCCGCCCCGCCAGGAGCCGCCGAACCAGATGCCCGAGCAAGAGTCGTATCAACCCGCCCCGCCACCCCAGCAGCCGCCCCAGGCCCAGCAACACCAGTTGCCTGCGTACGATGACAATGACAGCCCGCGCAGTGGCCTGCAGCGCGCCGTCTCCGCGGTGAAGGCTGCGCTGCCTTTTGTGCAGAAGCTGCTGCCGCTGCTGGATGGCAACGTGGTAACGGCCGTGAGTTCCCTGATCGCCCCGATGATGAACCAGCCCCGGCACGCGCCGCCGCCGGTGAAGGTGGACCTGGAGCCGATGGAGCGTGGACTGGCCGAGTTGAAGGCAGGCCATCGCGAGTTGCGCAACCAGGTGGCAGACCAAGTAACCGCGATGAAGCGGGTGGAAGACCAGCTTGAGCGCGTCCGCGAGGCAACCGACCGGAACACCCTTGAGCAGCAGGAGATGGTGGAAGATCTGCGCGCGGTGGGCAACCGGGTGAGCACGCTGGCAATCGTCGGGGTGGTGCTGCTGGCGGTTTCCCTGGGGCTGAACATCTACCTCATGCTGCAACTGCAGCACCTGCTGCACTAGAACAGTCGAGAGCAAACAGCAGGGGGCCGGCCTTCGGGCTGGCCCTTTTTCTTGGTCTGAAGAAAGGCAGAACAGGGTTAACGGGAAAGGAACGCCGAATTCGAAACGTGGTACGAATGCATCAAAATGCGATACGCGGTGTAAGGAATTGCTCACATTTGGCCTATTTTTTACTTAAGCAAAAACACTTATTGACCCAGCGAAATCAACTTTCATCTTTGTGCTTACATTTCCTCATTTGGTGACGTGCGACATTGCCAGTGGTGTTTTGAAACCGCTACTATTCGCCTAGTTCCAGGCCCTTTTTGCTGACCAGAGGCTCCCTGTACCGAGAGTGGGACTTCTGAAAACACAGGAACTTCACGAAACCGACCGCTGGCAACCCCCGAGCGGTCACGGAGCATATGAATATGGCATGGTATGCCTACTGCATCGGAGAGAAACCTGCCTTCCCGGAATTAGCCCGCCACCGAAAACCCATCCCGCTTCAATCTGTTACCGGCATTGGCGGAAACCAGGTCTTCCTATATCCCGCCAGTGATTTAGCTATCGTTGTCAGCGAACATAATCCCGCAGAAGAAATGAACCAGAAGGCCGGCATGGACCATGCCAAGGTGATTGCCGACTGCTTCAAACACTCCACTGTTCTCCCTTTCCGCTTCGGTACGGTTTTTGCCGATGATGAAGGGTTGCGCAAGTCGATCCGCTCGAACCAGCGGCAGTTCCAGTCGAACCTGGAGCGATTGCAGGGCAAGACGGAGATGCACCTGAAGATTGTGGTGGACACCTGCTGCAAGGATCTGGAGAAGCATCTTCCGCTGGAGGGAGTCGGCAAGGAGTATCTGTCGAACCTGCGGGAGAGCGCAACGCGGCAGCGTGAGCGGCAGACGCGGGCGCGTGCTGTGGCCTTCCAGATGCACCGGATGTTTGCGCCGCTGGACGAGGAAGTGAGCTGCCGGCTCACCGAATCTGGACGCATGGTACTGGATATTGCACACCTGATTGACCGCAAGAGCGTGGAACGCTACCACAACAAGTACGCAACCACGAGCGCGATGATGCGCGAGTGCCAGATGCAGCTCTCTGGTCCGTGGCCGCCGTATCATTTTGTGCATCGGCTAACCCGCGGCGCGCACACTGCCACGCATGCACCGGCGCACCCGGTACAGGCTCCGGTGGCCCCGACGCTTGGCGTGCAGATGCAGCCGGCGATGGTGTAACGCTGCCCTCCCAGATCAACCCAAAGCCCCGGTTTACGCCGGGGCTTTGTTTGTACAGGTCCCCAAACTCCCCCGCGAAAGGGTCGTTGCTGCGATGCAAAATGCGCTGAAGATAGCAGGGGCTGTGCTGTTGCTGGTGTTGCTGGCAGTAGGTCTGCGCGCCTGCAATCAGCGCCCACCGGTGCTGGCGGCTTTCCGGCGGGGGCTGGCGTTTCCTCCGGCCGGCTACGAGGGCTACGACTACAAGGCATACCTGACCAACTGGCACGCAATTCCGATGATCTTTGAGGCGCGGGAGGTGCAAAGCAAGGGCGGACAGGGGTTCCTGGAGTAGCCATGCGAGGCTGAGGGGCGGGAGCGTGCCAGCGGCCAGTGGCACCGGCTCAGCTATTACCACTTCCCTGCCAAAGATGGTGGCCCGACCACCACCAGGCTGTTTCCGCTGGCGCATCAGCAGGTGTGCCGGGTGATTCTGCCGGCCGGCGCGCGGATGGGTCTGGACTGCCTGCGCTTTACGCTGAGCCCGCGGTTCAGCTCAACTCCGGAAGAGACGCTGGCCACCGTGACCATGCGGCTTCCGGAACCAGGCTCCGCCGAAGACCAGGCGGGCGGAACAACGGTAGACATTCCCCTGGCGGCCTGCGATGCAAAGCCTTAGCCCCTGCGAAAGGTGTGCGCGAAACGGAGCGAGTGGGGACGGCTACTTGGCTTCGGCCGTGCCGCCGCGGCGGGTGAGGATGGCCGACTGACGGCGGTCGTTGGCAGACTTGTCAATCTTGCGCCAGAAGCCGATGAAGTAGTCCACCGCAGAGATGGTGGAAACCAGCGTGGCGAAGTAGATGGCGACAATGGCGGTCCAATGCACGGGGACGATGAAGCCCCAGAAGTCCCACTGATACCAGTGATGCGCGAGGATGGCGCTGGTAACGGCGACGATCTGGATGACGGTCTTCAGTTTGCCCAGGTCGCTGGCCTGGATGGCGAAGCCCTCGCCGGCGGCAATGGAGCGCAGGCCGGAGATGAGAAATTCGCGGCCGATGATGACGACGGCGATCCAGACCTTGACGACCGAAGGGATGAAGGCAACCAGCGCGATGAAGGCCGCGGCCACCATGATCTTGTCGGCCAGCGGATCCAGCAGGATGCCCATCGTGGTGATTTGCCCGCGCTTGCGGGCCAGGTAGCCGTCAACGCCATCGGTGATGGAGGCGAGCACGAAGAGCACCGAAGCGGAAAGCTCTTGAATGCCGTCGCCACGCCACGGATAGTGGGGCGAAAGCATCCAGAGCAGCAGCGGGATCATGAAGATCCGGCTCATCGTGATGGAGTTGGGCAGGTTCACTTGGGCTGTGCGTATCCTGTTGAAGCGGGGAGTGAATGGCGGTGCCGGGCTGCCTGGAACGCCATGGACTACCACTACTATAACCGTCTTGCCGCTGGGGTTTACAGAGAGTTACACCGAGGAGGGAGAACGGGGATTCATGGGCAAAAATCAAAACGCCAGAGGCCGAAGCCCCTGGCGCCTGAACGCGATGTACACGGCGGTAAGCCGACGCATCACCGATCCTGTTTTGCCGTGCGGCCAGACTGCGGGTTTCCCCACACTCCGCCTTGCCTACGGCACGCTGTCTTCAGGTGCCCGAGTGTCCCCGAATGCTCTTCCGGCAGAGTCTGACGGCAGATGGTTCCTGCAGGTTTCCCCGCAAGCCCAGGTCTTCCGCCTCGTCTGCGTTCAGGCCTTCGAGTTTACGAGGTGGCTTACTCCCGGGCAATTACAAACGGCTAAGTTACAAGTTACCCTGCATCTCGTTGCCGCTGCCGCGCCCAGGCTAAGTACCCGAATACTCCCGAGTCCCGCACTTACAGCCAGGCCGATGATGACCTCCCAGGAGCTTTCGAACTTTGCATCCTCTGCGGAGCAGCGGATGAATCTTCAATTGCTGGTGGGATTCGCCCATTCCTGCCTGAATCCTGCTACCTACTCAATCCCTTTTCGCATTCCGCCTGCCGTACTGGACGGCGCTTGTACTTTGCGAAGGTAAGTGGCTCAGTAACTCTCACTCATGCTTGAACTGCGTTTCCGACTTCCTACTGCGTCATCAACTGAAACGAGAGTAGGCCGGAATTGATTTCATGCGCAAGTGCAAAACTGGGACAAATCTGTGGATATCACCATTAACAGTGCATTCATATTCACTTTTCTAAAAAGGTGACTTGGTTATGGTGCAAATCGCCGGATTACAGTGAAAGCGGAGCCTTGCCATAGCCGGAATTTGTGAGCTTCAGCCGGGGAAGTTTACAAGTTTTGGGGCGCATGCGGCGTTGCGCCGGTATGAGTTTTGCAAGCCTGGGCGATGGGCCCCGGGAGCGGGCGATGCCTGAGCAAGGCCAAACGGGATACACTGGCACTGCTGAAATTGAATGGGAGAGTGCCGTGTATCCGTCCGCAGCAAGCTCGAAGAAACTGTGGTCCCTGATGCCGCGCGAAGAGCGTGGTCTGGCCGCAAAGCATTTTTTTGACCCGGCCACCGGGGTAAACCCGGTTTTCCGCAACGCCGCCATTGCGGCCATCGCCAAATCGCGCAACTCGCGCGAGGTGAGCATCCGCAAGGCAACCCGCGAGCAGCAGGAAAACTGGCTGGCGGGCAACCAGATGATTATCGAAGAGATTGCCGACACCCTGATCCGGGTCTATCTGCTGCACGAGCAGTTGCCCATGATCGAGGCCTTTTTAGACGATCTGAAGGTTCCCCACACCAAGGGCTTGATTGAAGACAGCTTTGACTGCTCGGCGCTTTCGACAGAAGACTTGACGGCAGCGGCGCGGAGGCTGAGTGAAGCCCATGGCGTGGAAGCGGTGGAGTTGTACCTGGTCTACACCGCCGGCAGCACGGGTGACTGGGCCGATGCAGTGAAGCGAATCCCGCTGCCGCTGTAAGGCAGGCGACGCCTGGGCGCCATCCCCCTGCCGCTAAGGTGCCGTGCGAAAAAGCATTGACCGGTTGCGCATCAGCCGTGGCGCTGGGCAGCCGGGTTTCCCAATCCCAAAGGGGGGTGCTCCATGGATGATGGCGGGGTGGCGCGGACGCAGGCACTGCTGGATGCCAGTCCTGACCTGATTTGGTCGGTGGACAAGGATTTGCACCTGACGGCCTGCAATGCAGGGGCGCGGCTTGCCTTTGCGGCGATCTTTCGTATTTCTCCCGTTCTGCATGCGCTCCCCGAAGAGATGTTCCCCCCTGGGGAGGCATCGCGCTGGCGAGATTTGTATGCCCAGACGATGACGCAGGGGCGCAACCGGGCCCCGCTGACCCTGAGCCAGGACGAAAGCATTGTTGTGGACCTGAACCCGATTCTGGTGGCGGGCGAGGTCAACGGAGTGGCCGCCTTTGGGGCCGATCGGGGCGGCAGTTCCGAGCGGCGGGAAACCTCCCGCGAGTTCCAGGTTCCGTCGGGATTTGTGGGCGGAACTTTCCGCACCACTCCGGATGGGCGGCTGCTGGCAGCCAATCTGACCACGGCGCGGATGCTCGGTTATCAGTCAAGCGATGAGTTTCTGGAAGGGATTCAGGATGTAGGCCGTGAACTTTGGGCTTCTCCTGAGGCGCGCGAGCGCATGGTTAGGCAGTTGGCCGCAACCGATGAGGTGCTGCGCCAGGAGGCGTTGTTCCGCTGGAAGGACAGAACACAGATATGGCTGGCTGTCTCGGCATACCGGCTTGCTCACCCGGATGGCGATGTCTTTTTCGAGGGATTCATTGAAGACATCGATGTTTTGAAGCGCGCCCAAGCGGGCTTCTGGGAGAGCGAAGAGCGGTTTCGGCGGATCTTTGACGAGAGCGGCTCCGTGATGATGTTGATTGACGCGGAGACCGGCAACATTGCCACAGCGAACGGTGCGGCCAGCCGGTTCTACGGGTACACACGTGCGGAACTGGCAAAGATGAATATCCGCCAGATTAACCAGATAACCGAGCGGGAGCTGAAAGAAGATTCCGACCGGGCAAAGCAGGTGCACCGTTCGCAGATTCCGCGCCGGCACAGGCTGGCATCGGGCCAGTTACGCGATGTCGAGGTGTCAGTTTCGACAATCAACGTCGGCGGGCGGTCGCTGTTCTTTTCAATTATTCAGGATGTGACCGAGCAGCGGATGGCCGAGCACCAACTGCGGGAGAGCGAGGAACGCTTCCGCAGCCTGTTTGAAAATAATGGCTCGGTGATGCTGCTGATTGACCCGGAATCTGGAAGAATTCTCGATGCGAATGCGGCGGCGGTTGCGTATTACGGGTACTCCCGCGCGGAGTTTGCCCGGTTGAAGATCAGCGAGATCAACGTACTGGCAACACCCCAAGTGTATGCGGAGATGAAGACCGCCGTGACGGTACGCCAGCGCGAGTTCCAGTTCCGCCACCGGCTGAAATCGGGCGAGATACGCGATGTGGAGGCGCATGTTTCCGCGATTGCGCTGCATGGGAAGACGGCGCTGTTCTCAATTGTTCAGGACGTGACGGAAAAATTGAAGGCAGAGCGGGAGCTGCGAGACAGCGAAGAGCGCTTTCGAACCACCTTCGAACAGGCTGTCATCGGCATGTCGCATACAACGCTGGACGGTGTGATTCTGCGGTGCAACCGGCGATATGCGGAGATTCTTGGATACACGGTGGAAGAGGTTGTAGGAAAGAGCTTCCAGGACTTTACGGTGGAGGAAGACCTGGAAGTAGGGCGGATTGCGCTGGAGCGGAACCGCAGCGGCTTGAGCAGCGGAACATCGTTTGAGAAGCGGTACCGGCGCAAGGATGGCAGCGTTGTTTGGGTGATGCTGTATGTTTCTCCGCAACTGGATGGGGACGGCAAGCTGACCCACATGACCACGCTTACGCAGGACATCCATGCCAGGAAGATGGCGGAAGCCCGCCTGAGCGAGGCACAGGCGCAACTGCTGCAGGCCAACAAGATGGAGGCGATTGGGCTGCTGGCGGGCGGGGTGGCGCACGACTTCAACAACATCATGGGCGTGATTCTGGGCTACAGCGAGATGCTGGAGAAGCGTTTGGCTGCGGACGGCCCCAGCCTGCGGTACGTCAAGCAGATTATGGCTGCGCAGCAGAAGGCGCAGGGGCTCACGCGCCAGTTGCTGGCCTTCAGCCGCAAGCAGGTGATGCACCTGGACACGCTGAACGTGGAAGAAGTTGTCCGCGACATGACTGAGATGCTGCAGCTGCTGATTGGCTCGAATATTGAGCTAACGGTGCAGGCCGATGCGGATTTGTGGAGGATTCGTGGCGACCGCGCGCAACTGGAGCAGGTGCTGATGAACCTGGTCATCAATGCGCGCGACGCGATGCCGGGTGGGGGCCTGCTTTCGATCCAGCTTGCGAATACGCCGTGCGGGCCGGGGACGAACGAAAGTTGCCCGACGGTGCGGGATGGCAGATGGGTGAAGCTGATGGTTTCCGACACCGGAGAAGGGATGGATGAGGAGACCAGGCAGCGCATTTTTGAGCCGTTTTTTACCACCAAGGCGCCGGGCAAGGGTACCGGTCTCGGGCTGTCAACCACCTACGGAATTGTGCAGCAAAGCGGTGGATGCATTTGCGTGCAGAGCACGGTCGGCAAAGGTACGACCTTTGAGCTGTGCTTCCCGGCGGTGGAGAACCTGTCGAGGGTGGCGCTTCCCTCCCCCGAGGACCGACGCGGGACGGCCAAAAAAGTGCTGGTGGTGGATGATGAGGAAGCGATCCGCAACCTGGTAACGACCTTCCTGGAAGCGGAGGGCTATGAGATGGCGCAGGCCAGCGATCCGGGGGTGGCGATGACGCTGGCGCACAACAGCCAGCCGGCCTTTGACCTGATGGTTTGCGACGTGGTGATGCCCGGGATGAGCGGGCCCGCAATGGTGGCGCAACTGAAGGCCGAGGGCCTGGAGCCGAAGGTGATCTTCATCTCAGGCAATACGCGGGATTTGCTGTCGCGACACCAGGCGGTGGCCAACGGAGTAACGCTGCTGCAGAAGCCATTCACTTCGCGAACGCTGCTGGGTGCCGTACGGGAGAGCCTGCAAACGGAGATGCCCCAGAAGGCCTAGGGTGCTGGACTTTTCTCCAGCGCGGCCCACACAAAGCCGGTGAGGTAATCGGATTCTTCCTCGACGGTGCCCGAACTGCGGCCCATGAGGCGGCGCTGGATGGCGCCGCGGGTGATGTCGGCGATATTCCAGGCGACTTTTTCCGCGGGAACATCGCGAATCTCGCCCCGGGAAACTGCCTCCGCAATCGCGGCCGCCAGGTGTTCAACCGGTTCGCGGACCCAGTCGCTGTACTGCGTGCGGGTCATGGTCAGGTTCTGCTGCTCCTGGTCCATGATGCGGAAGAACTCGCGGCGGGCATCGCCATTCTGCAGGCGCACGAGCGTGAAGGCGGCGATCTTTTCCCGGAGCGTCGCGGCGGCGTCTACCCGATTGAGGGTGCTTTGCCGCAGGGTGCGCATGTCGTGATCGAGCACTGCCTTGTAGAGCTCTTCCTTGCCTTTGAAATAGAGGTAGAGCGTGCCCTTGGCGATGCCGGCTTCCTGAGCGATTTCGTCGAGGATGCCGCCGGCAAAGCCGCGCCTGGCAAAAACGGTGCGCGCGGCGTCGAGGATGGCGCTGCGGCGATAGTCGGCGACAATTTCCTGCTTGGTCTTTTTCATGAAGCGAGATGCGGAGCGAGAACGGGCTTTCTTCTGTAACTGACTCAACAGTACAATAAAATGACCGTATGGTCAGTGACAAGCAAAATCCGACCCCAGCGACACTGACCGCACCTGAGACGGCAAAGACTGAGCCGCACGACGAGCACCACGACTGGAAGCCGTCGGTGAATCCGTGGTGGGTAGCGGCGTCGGTCATGCTGTCAACCTTTATGGTGGTGCTCGACTCGTCGGTGGCAAATGTGGCACTGCCGCACATTGCCGGCAACCTCTCGGCGTCGAATGACGAGTCGACGTGGGTTCTGACGAGCTACCTGGTTTCGAACGCAATCATGCTGCCCGCCAGCGGCTGGATAGCGCGGCGCATTGGCCGCAAGCGGCTGATGATGATCTCGATTCTGGTCTTCACTGGCGCTTCCCTGCTGTGCGGGATGGCGCCGACCATGCCGCTGCTGATTGTGGCGCGGGTGCTGCAGGGGATGGGCGGAGGCGGCATGCAGCCGCTGGCGCAGTCGATTCTGCTGGAGAGCTTTCCCCCTCGGCAGCATGGAACCGCGATGGCCGTGTACGGCATGGGGATTGTGGTTGCGCCCATCATTGGGCCGACGCTGGGGGGCTGGATTACCGACAGTTACAGTTGGCGATGGATTTTCTACATCAACCTGCCGGTGGGGCTGCTGGCATTGCTGATGGCGAATACCTTTCTGGAAGATCCGCCCTACCTGCGGCAGGCCTTCAAGGGTGCGATTGACTACCTGGGCTTTGGGCTGATGGCACTGTGGCTGGGCACGCTGCAACTTGTGCTGGACAAGGGCCAGGAGGCGGATTGGTTCAGGAGCCCGTGGATTTGCTGGACCATGGCCGCCTCAGTCGCGGCGCTGGCCGCGTTTATTGTGCGGGAGTTCACAGCCCACGATCCCATTGTGCAAATGAAGGTCTTTGCCAACCGGGACTTTGCCGTTGGCACGACGGTGGCGGTGCTGTACGGCTTTACGCTCTACGGCGTCACGGCGCTGCTGCCGCTCTTCCTGCAAACGCTGCTGGGCTACAGCGCGACAGACAGCGGCCTGGCGGTCAGCCCGCGCGGGATTGGCTCCATCCTCTCGATGGTCCTGGTGGGCATGCTGGTCAACAAGATTGACAGCCGCATACTGCTGGCCTTTGGGTGCGTGCTGATTGCGGCCTCAACCTTCGCGCTGAGCCGCCTGAACCTGGAGATCGGGATGAGTTCGGTGGTGTGGCCCAACATCCTGAACGGCTTCTCTGGCGGCTTCCTGTTTGTGCCGCTGACCACGCTGACCATGGGCCGGCTGAGCAAGCAGCAGATTGGCAACGCGGCGGGCATCTACAACCTGACGCGAAACATCGGCGGGTCCATCGGCATTGCTACGGTAACGACGATGCTGGTGCGGGGCGCGCAGACGCACCAGAACGACCTGGCCGGGAACCTCACAACCTCAACTCCCCTGGCGGCGATGGCATATGAGGGGCTGATGGGGCGCTTTCACATTGCCGGGGCCACCCAGACCCTGGCGGGCGAGCAGGCCCTGGGCGCCATGTACCGGGCCATGCAGCAACAGGCGGCGCTGCTGGCCTATGCCGACAACTTCCGCATCATGACCGGCCTGATGATTGTGTGTCTGCCGCTGCTGCTGCTGTTCCACAAGCCGCAGAAGCACGAGGGCCCGCAGCCTGAGGTTCACGCGGAGTGATTTCGCCTAGATTGACCCGGACTGAGCATTTGTCAATGCATTTCAGGCGTATACTCGAATGGCAATTTTTGTCGCTTCATTTCCGCAGCGAAAATGCAGGGGCCCATGACAAAAGATCAGTCCGGAACAGAAGGAAGCTACGCCGCTGCAGAACTTGCAGCAATTATCGAGAGTACCCGTGACCTGATCTGGTCTGTCGACTTGGATTACCGTCTGATTACATTCAACCGGGCGTACGCAGACCACATCCTCAAGAATTTCGGCAACATTGCTTCCGTGGGGATGCTGCCGCAAGACCTGGTGGATTTGCCGACCGCAGCCAATTGGCCCCCGATGTACTCCCAGGCCCTGTCGGAAGGGTCACTTCATACCGAATACGCACTGCCGGACGAGCGCTGGCTGGAACTTTCGCTGAATCCCATCTTGAAGGATGGGGAAGCGATTGGCATTTCAGTCTTTGGCAAGGACATCACCCTGCGCAAGCAGGCGTATGAAGCTTTGCAGCAGAGCGAAGAGCTGTTAATCGAGACAGGCGAGACAGCAAAAATCGGGGGCTGGGAGTTCAATCCCGAGACCGGGAATCTGGTTTGGACACGTGAGGTATTTCGCATCCACGAAGTAGCTGCCGATTTCCTGCCCACGCTGGAATCCGCAATAGGTTTTTACACTCCCGAGTCCCGCCCAGTCATTGAACAGGCGGTGGGCCGCGCCATCTCGCATGGAGACCCGTTTGACGTTGAACTTGCCATCTGCACAGCGAAGGGAAATCGCAAAGACGTTCACTCAATCGGGCGGGTGCGGATTCAGCAGAATGGGACCCGCGTTGTTTCCGGCACCTTCCAGGATATTACCGAGTACAAGCGTTCGCGGGATGCCCTGCGGGAGAGCGAAGCGCGCCTGAGAGAGGCTGAGATTCTGGGAGATTTCGGCAGTTCCAGCTGGGATTTCGGGACTGACACGATTCGCTGGTCAGAGGGACTTTATCGGATTACGGGCCGACGCGCAGGAGAGGCTCCACAGGATCATGCGGAACGCGCAAAACTGTATACGCCGGAGAGCTGGAGCCGCCTGCAGGCAGCAGTGCAGCGCACCATTGCAATGGGCGAACGCTACGACCTGGAACTGCAAATCGTACTCCCGGACGGGAGCCTGCGCTGGACGCGCGGCAGAGGCGAAGCGGTTCTCGACAGCGAAGGCAAGGTCAAGAGGCTTTTCGGTACGCTGCAGGATATCGACACCAAGAAGCGGCTCGAAGCCGAGATGCGTGAGAGCGAAGAACGTTATCGCGCCACCTTCTCTCAGGCTCCCATAGGCATTGTGCATACCGGGCGAGACGGGCGGATGCTGCGCTGCAATGTCCGCTTTGCGGAGTTCCTGGGCTACTCGATTGAGGAAGTGGTTGGCATGAATCTGAGCCAGGTTACGCTTGCTTCGGATATTGACCGAAGCAGTGGCCTTCTCAAGAAAATCTGGGAAGGAGAAGCGGAATCCGGAACCCTGGAGAAGCAGTACCTTCGGAAGGACGGCAGCAGTGTTTGGGGCCGGGTCTCATTTTCGACTCAGCACGACACGCATGGAAATGCCATTCACACCATCTCAGTGATCGAAAATATCCAGGCGCAGAAGGTTGCCGAAGAGTTGGTCGCCAAGGCCGAGCAGAAGTTCCGCCAAATCTTCGAGGACGCTCCGGAAGGGATATTCCAGACAACTCCGGAAGGCAAGTCTCTGGCATTGAACCAGGCTGGAGCCAATTTGCTGGGTTTCGCCTCTTCGGAAGAGGCGGTCGGGAAGATTCGAAACTCAGCTCAGGATGTGTGGTGAATCCCGCAGACCGGGCCCATTACGCTGAGGTCCTCGAGCGCGAAGGCGAGATTCGGGATTTCACCTGTCAGCTCAGAGGCGTGAGTGGAATCTCCAAATGGGTTTCCCTGACGGCTCGCAAAATCTGCGGGGCCGATGGCAAGACGCAATACTATCAGGGCTTCATGCAGGACTTGACCGCGCATATGCTGCTGGAAGACCGCCTGCAGACCAAAATTCGGGAGCTGCAGCTATTGAGCGAGATCAACAGCGCCATGCTGCGCGCCGAGAGCGAACAGGAACTGCTGGAAGAGTGCTGCCGCATCATCGTTGAGCGCGGAGGATACCGGATGGCCTGGGTGGGCTTTGCCGAAGATGGCCCAGTGAAGAGGGTCAAGCCTGTTGCCCACTTTGGTTACGAAGACGGATACCTGAAGGTTGTGACCCTAACCTGGGACGAGACTGAGCTGGGCAGAGGACCAACTGGAATGGCCATCCGTACCGAGGCCATCCAATGCTCGCATGAGATTGCCACTGACCCGAATCTCAAAGCTTGGCGCACGGAAGCGGCAGAGCGCGGCTATTGCTCGTCCATCGCCCTTCCCTTCCGCGTGTCTGAAGACCAGATGGCCTGCCTGACAGCCTATGCTGACAAGCCAAACAATTGGTCCCAGTCCGAGAAAGACCTGATGCAGGATGTCGCCGAAGATCTCGGCTTTGGTTTGAAGGGACTGCGGACAGAGGTTGCCAAAAACCAGTACCAGCAGGATTTGCGCGCGACCCTGCTCGAGACGATTGAGGTGATTGCCGAGACCGTCGACCAGCGCGACCCATACACCGCCGGCCACCAGCATCGCGTGGCCGATTTGTGCTGTCTCATCGCAAACAAGCTGGGGCTGAGCGAAGACCGGACTTTGGGCCTGGAGCTGGCTGCCATGATTCACGACCTGGGAAAGATTGGAGTCCCGATCGAGTTGCTGACCAAGCCTGGGCGGCTAAGTCTTGCCCAGCTGAATGTAATCAAGGAGCACGCCCAGATCGGCTACGACATCATCAAGAACGTGCACTTCCCTTGGCCGATTGCCGACATTGTCCACCAGCACCATGAACGCCTCGACGGCTCAGGCCATCCACTTGGGCTGAAGGCAGAGGATATCCTGCTTGAGGCCAAGATACTGGGCGTCGCCGACGTTGTTGAGGCGATGGGAACCGATCGCCCCTACCGCAAGGCCCATGGCATTGAAGTGGCACTGCAAGAGATAACCAGCAAGCGCGACATTCTGTATGACCCTGCGGTAGCAGATGCCTGCGTAGAGCTCTTCCACAAAGACGGTTACACGCTACCCTCCACTGCTTCCTAAGGCGGCTGGGCCTGCTGAGCCGGCTGACCTGCCCCGTTGTCGCCGGACGACGCGATTCTGTGCCATGCGGGACGGCCAGCCAGCTTCTGCAACGGAGCTGCAGGGATGAGACGTGGAAGGGCTGATAGTCTAGGAATGGGGGAATTTGCTTCCCCTGCCTTCCGGGTGCCGCTTGTGGCCCGGATGTATTTTGCCAGGAAGAAGCTTATGCTGCACATTACAGAAGACCTGCGGATTCAGACGTCGAAAGTCCTGCTGCCCCCGGTGTTCCTTGAGGAACAACTGCCCGAAACGGACAACACGACGGCGACGATTTTCAATGCCCGGCTGGATATAGCCCGGATTCTGAATGGCGGCGATGACCGCCTGCTGGTGCTGGTGGGGCCGTGCTCCATCCACGACACACAGGCTGCGCGCGAGTACGCGAAACTGCTGAAGACGGCCATCAAGCAGCACTCGGCCGACCTGCGCATTGTGATGCGCGTCTACTTTGAAAAGCCGCGGACGACCGTTGGCTGGAAGGGCCTGATCAACGACCCGTACCTGGATGAATCCTTCAAGATCAACGACGGGCTGCGGATGGCGCGCCACCTGCTGCTGGACCTGGCAGAGATGGGCGTGCCGGCGGGGACTGAGTTCCTGGACATGATTTCACCGCAGTACCTGGCGGGGATGGTGAGCTGGGGAGCGATTGGCGCGCGGACGACCGAGAGCCAGGTGCATCGCCAACTGGTTTCCGGTCTGAGCTGCCCGGTGGGCTTCAAGAACGCGACCTCGGGCGACATCCAGGTGGCGATTGACGCCATTCACTCCGCAGCGGAGTCGCACACTTTCCTGAGCCATACCAAGTATGGTCAAACAGCGATTTTTGTTACCACAGGCAACCGCGACTGCCACATTATTCTGCGTGGCGGCAAAGACCTGGTGAACTACAACGCCGAGGCTGTGGCCGAAGCGGGCGCAAAGCTGGAGAAGGCCGGGCTGCCGCGGCGCATCATGATTGACGTGAGCCACGCCAACAGCAACAAGGACCACCGCCGGCAGCCGATTGTCTGCCGCGATGTGGCGGCGCAGGTGGCCGCAGGCAACCACGACATTATGGGCGTGATGATTGAGAGCAACCTGGTGGCCGGTGCGCAGAAGCTGGCGCCGGGCTGCGAGCTGACCTACGGCCAAAGCATCACCGACGGCTGCATCGACTGGGCCGATACCCAGGTGCTGCTGGACGAGCTGGCAGCAGCGGTGCGGGCGCGCCGGGCGGGGAAATAGCGCAGCCTGGCGGAGCTTTCGCATTGGGCAAAAATGGATTGACAGGGGAAGTTGGGGATGCGATTCAGCACCCCGCTTCCCTTTTCGTTTTTCCCAATTCCCCGCAGTGAAAGAAAGAGCCCCGCATGAAGAGAGCATTGCTTCCCCTGCTTGCTGCAATCCTGTTGCTTGCCGCTACCCCTACCCCCTCGAAGGCCGCGCCGGCCGACGATGTCACCGCCAACATCCACCACTTCATTGACGCCTTCAACTCGGGCGAATTCAAGGCATTCTATGCTGCGTTTGCGGCGGGCAGCGTGAGCATTGTGGATGAGTTTGCGCCGCACTTCTGGGCTGGGCCGCACGCCGCCCAAACCTGGGGCGACGACTATGACAAGCACGCCAAGGCGACCGGCGTGACCGATGGCGTGGTGGCCTACGGCGAGCCGACCCGCAAGGTGGTCTCCGGTGCCCTGGCCTACGTGATTGTGCCTTGCGTCTACAAGTACAAAGAGAACGGCAAGGCCACCGAGGAAGAGGGGCAGTTGACCTTTGTGCTGCATCACGAGGCGGGCGCGTGGAAGATTCGCAGTTGGACCTGGACCGGCGTCTATCCGCACCCAGCGAAGTAGCCCGCCGTGCCAGCGCTGCGCGGTGGGCGATATACTGGCCGCAGTGCGGGCCAATTTCGTCCGAATCCCGCAACAAGGAGCTGACTGACGTGAAGCGCAATCTTTTAACCGCAGTTTGTATGGCGATTCTGCTGGCCGGAACGGCACTGGCAGATGGTGGAGCGGATATCTACAAGGCGAAATGCGCGCTGTGCCATGGGCCGGATGGCCTGGCTGGAACCCCGGCGGGCAAGGCGCTGAAGGCTGTCTCCTTCAAGGATCCCGCAGTGGTAAAGGCGAAGGACGCTGACCTGATTGCCGCGGTCACGAACGGCAAGAACAAGATGCCGGCCTTCAACGGCAAGCTGAGCCCGGCAGATATCAAGGCCGCTGTCGGCTATATCCGGACGCTGGCCAAGTAAGGCACAAATGCAAAATGCCCGAGTCGCCCACCCAGTAGGGGCGGCTCGGGCATTTTTGCGTTTTGGCGCAGCGGCTCAGGCTTCGCGCTTGAAGAAGCCGTAGCGCATGAGCATGATGAACCACAGCACGATGCCGGCCACGAAGAGAACCAGGAAGCCGATCATGGGCGACCACTGCGTGCTGACGGCCATCTCCTGCGGGTGGTGCCAGGGCTTCAGGTAGGCGTCGCGCAGAGTTTCCCGCATCACCGACATGCTGAGGATGATGGCTGCGGTGAGCCCGGTGACCGTAATGCCCGCCAAGCGGATGTTGGCCGTTCGCACCGCGCGCGACATGAGCATGATGGCCACGCCCGCGCCCAGGAAGCCGAAGCCGAAGAGGGCTGTTGCCAGCGGATTGTCGCCCATGAAGAGCAGACGCATCTCCCGCGGCAGGCTCATCAGGAACCAGCTGCCCACCAGGTACTGCGCCATGGTGGCATAGAGAAACGCCTTGCCGCCGAGGTGGAAGATGGCCTTGGCGTACTCCTCATCGCGCTTCCAGTTGGCCCAGGCCACCATCACCAGCAGCAGGCCGCCAACCGCCACCGCCGAGACCATGAAGTGCAGGTAACGCGGGATCAGAGTAGGCTCGGCAAGGTTCAAGTTCCAGCCCGTGGGGTTGGCCAGGTACTTCTGCGCCCAGGTGGCGGGGGTTTGGCTGAGGGTGAAGTTGTTGGAATAGATAAACCCGATGATGAGGCAGAGCGCGATGCTGAAAAGCATCACCTTGCCGGCTGCCGCGGGCTTTTTCTCGCCCTTGTGGGCCACGAAGTAGAAGCCGTAATAGGCGAACATCAACAGCAGAATCACCAGGAACCACGGCCACGCCATTACGATGGACGAGGTGTAGATGTACTGCCCGTAGAGCACCTGCACAAACAGCAGCGGCGCGATGCCGAGCGTGATGGTGGCGGCCAGCAGGGTGGGAACCTTTTTGGCAATGTCGAGAAAGATGCGGCTGCCGTAGGCGCTGGTGCGGCCTCGCCAGCGGGCAAACAGAGCCAGCCCCGCGCCGCCCAGCATACAGTTCATCGCCGTGATGTGCAGGAAAAAGGTGACAATCAGCAGCAGCTTGAAGACCCAGTAAGGCGCCGGCAACGGATTGGGATCGATGGTGGGAACTGCGGTGGGATCAAACACTAGTTGCCTCCTTTGGCCGGTGCGGCGGGGGCGGGAAATGCGGCGCGCTGGGTATTCACCCAGGCAACCAGAGCGCGGCGTTCGCCCTCGGGCAGCTTCAGGTCAGGCATCACCGGGAAGAGGCTGGTCAGGTCCTTCAGCGCGTCGGTGGCCTGCTGCGGGTCACGCGGCAGGTTGCTGAAGAGATGGTCCGCGGCCTTCACCTGGTGGCACATGGCGCAGTTGCGCTCGTAGACTTCGTGGCCGTCGGCGATTTCCGCCGGGTGGATGCTCTGCAGCGAGTTCACGTAGGCCACCAGCGCCTCGCGCTCCGCGTCAGTCCCGGCAAAGTCGGGCATCACGCCATTGTGCATCAGGTAGATGCCGCCCAGCATGGCGTGAACCTTGTCGGGGTCCCACTGGCGCTTTTCAATCAGCTGGTGAATGCCGCGGTAGCCGGTCGGCGTGTGGCAGGCCTGGCACTCCACGCGGAAGATCTCGTGGCCGACAGCAACCTGGTTGGCCGGCGTAAGGGTGCGTGTGCTGATAAAGCGCGCCGCGTTGAGCACTCCGGCCTGGTTCACGCCGGGCACGGTGAATCCGCCGTCACCAGGAATGGCAGCCGAGTACAGCGAGTTGGCGTAGAGGTAGTTGGCGATGACGTAGGGCTTGCGAACCGACTCGCGGACGAACTCGAAGGAGTCCATGGCGCCCAGAGCGGCCACCGCGACGATGAGCGCGAAAGCGATGTGCAGGCGACGCGGCATGACCAGCGCAACCAGCGCCAGCAGCAGCGTGATCCCGAGGAAGCAGCAGGCGTAGAGGGCAAAGCGGCTGCCGGTGGGCATGGCTCCCTGGGCGCTGGCCCACAGATCCGCCGGGATGCGTCCGATGTACCACTTTGCGCACAGCGGCAGCAGCAGCAGCGTGGGAACGGTCCATAGCGAAGCCCATCGCACGATGCGGGCCTTGAGGTCGGCGTCCTTGATGAGGCTGGCGGTGATGAGCGCGTAGATGCCGGCCAGCGACAGCGAAAGGCAGGAGCGGAAGGCCAGCGATGGCCAGTAGGTGGGGTTGAAGAACCCAGTCCAGAACTGGTGGTCTTCAATCCACTTGCCGGGGGTGAGCATGAAGGTGATGATGCCGTTGATGACGACCATCGAAGCAAAGGCGGTCCAGAAGTAGATCCAGCCGTACCACTGGTGCACCTTGGGCTCCAGCTTGTCCCAGCCGTAGAGGTAGAAGAGAGCTGCCGAGATTTCCAGGAAGAAGAAGACCCACTCGATGGCCCAGCCCCAGACGTAGATGTGGATGAGGTCGCTGGTGGCTGTGGGGCTGATGAGGCCGATGGTGAACCAGATGCCGACGCCGGTGACCGCGCCAAAGACGACGGTGAGCAGCACGAAGAACTTGGTGTGGGCCTTGAGCCAGCCAAGCAGCGCCGTGTCGCCAGAGCGCCGGGCCTTGATTTCCGTAAGGATAAGGAACAGGCCGCCACCAACGGCGAAGTGCGAAACAAAGACATGGATGCCTGCCACGAGCGCCATCAGCAATCCGGCACCGAAAGCGACATCCCAAACTGGGTAATTCATGCGTTCTCCCCCCGAGAGTGTGGCGGCGCCTGGAGGTCCAGCTTGCAGCACACAGCCAACGTTCGATTGTATCGCCGTGGAATGGCTGGCCGTGTGTGCCGGAACACTCCGCGTTGACTCGGTGGAATGAGTGCGCTCGAAGGCGCGGCCGCAGCAGGCTCAGCGGCAAGAAAAAAGGCGCCGGTCGCCCGACGCCCTTTCTGTTTTGCAATGCCTGGGAGCCTACGCGTAGATGCCGCGCTGCTTGATGGTGAAGGCGACGCGGTCAATGGCCAGCATGTAGGCCGCGATGCGGTTGTTGACGCCGTGGGCTTCGGCATAGCGAACGACATCGTCGAAGCTGTCTTTCATGATGTTTTCCAGCCGCTCGATGACGTCGGCCTCGCGCCAGAAGTAGCCCATGCGGTCCTGCACCCACTCAAAATAGCTGGCGGTGACGCCGCCGGAGTTGGCCAGAATGTCGGGCATGACGAAGATGCGCTTTTCCGCCAGAATCTCATCGGCGACCGCGGTGGTGGGGCCATTTGCGCCCTCCACAATGATGCGGGCCTGGATGCGGTCGGCATTGCGGCTGGTGATGACGTTCTCGGTCGCGGCCGGAATGAGGATGTCGCACTCGGAGACCATGACTTCGTCAGACGGGACGGCCTCGGCATTGGGGAAGCCCAGGATGGAGCCATTACGGTCCTTGAACTCCAGCAGTTGATGAATATCGATGCCGGCGGGGTTGAAGAGGCCGCCGTCATATTCGGCGATGCCGATGACTTTGTAGCCGGCGTCGTGCAGCAGGCGGGCGGCATTTGAGCCGACGTTGCCGAAGCCCTGCACGATGACGCGGCAACCCTGCTGGGGCATGTGCAGATAGTTCAGGCTCTGGTCGCAAATGACCTTGATGCCTCGGCCGGTGGCTTCCTTGCGTCCGCGCGAGCCGCCGATATTCAACGGCTTGCCGGTGACCACGCTGGTGACGGTGTGGCCCATGTGCATGGAGTAGGTATCCATAATCCACGCCATGGTCTGCTCGTTGGTGTTCATGTCGGGCGCGGGCACGTCTTTTTCCGGGCCGATGAACTCGATGATCTCTGACGTGTAGCGGCGAGTCATGCGCTCCAACTCGCCCTGGCTCATCTGCTTGGGATTGCAGATGACGCCGCCCTTGGCTCCGCCAAAGGGGATGTTGACGACGGCGCACTTCCAGGTCATCCAGCTTGCCAGGGCGCGCACTTCGTCAAGCGTAACGTCGGGAGCGTAGCGGATGCCGCCTTTGCCGGGGCCGCGCGCGATGGAGTGCTGCACTCGGTAGCCGGTGAAGAGCTCAATGCGGCCGTCGTCCATTACTACCGGAAAGTGCACGATAATCTCGCGCGAGGGCGAGTTGAGGACCTTCCAGATATTGGGGTCCAGGTTGAGTTTGCGCGCTGCGAAGTCGAATCGAGCACTCTGTGCTTCCCAGGGGTTAATCTCGTGCTCGAGGCTGATGGTGGTTGCCATTGGGTATATCTCCAGTCCTGACCGCCCTGCGCATGGGGCCGACGATGGGCCGGGTGCGCGGGCGCTGCGGTTGCCAACTCTCTCTGGCTTTGGCGGCCACTCTGGGGTCCGCGCTGGAGTGTTGGACGCAACAGCAGGGTACTCCGGTTCGGAAAAGCCGCGCCTGTTTGCTGCCCCATCGTCCAGACCCGAGATGCTTGCCTGTCGGGTCGGAGAGGGTGCCGCAGCGCTGCCGTCGTCTGGGGTGGGAACCGGTTGCTCCACGCCAAACCGGAGACGAGCCTACGCCTGCCCCCTGAGAACAGTCAACCCCACTTTGGTACCCCCGCGCTCGAAGCGCGTTGGGTGGAACCAGCGAGGGTAATGGAAGTCCAGTATGGAATATCGGCGGGCGCAGGTTTGTATAGATTTGGTAAGGATTTGGGGAATTTTCGGTGGCGGGCCGAACGCATGAATCAATTTCGGTCCAGGTGCCCCCCGCAGTGACCGATGATAATTAGTTTCCGCTCGGCGAGCCATTCGAAGTGGATGCGTAGGGTTTCGGCATCGCTCCATTTCACACCCATTTTCAGATGCTTTTCCATGAACAGGGATTCCCCTTCAAAGTCAAAGGTGCGACGCTTGCGACCAGCTTTGGGCAGGATGCTGCCTTCATTGGTCGCATAGGATGTCCCAAAAAGACTTCGAGCAACGGCATCGCCACTGCCCTTCTGAATTTCTTCCCAATACTCAGTGCTGAGTGTCCAAAGTAAGGCAAAAGCATCTTCGGCATAACGGAAATCCTCCGCAGACCGAGCGGATTTGTAGGCGCTTGCAAGCACGACAATGCGATCGGGGAAGAGTGCTTCGAGGATGACCAGCGCGGCTTCCAGAACGGGTAGCTTCTCCCCAAACCTTGGTAGAAGACCCTTGAGAGCTTCCGGGGATATGCGTTGGTTATCAATCGGTGCGGTTGCATTCTGGCGCCTGCTGACGGAGTCCAGTGTCGCCTTCAAGTCGTTGACCTGGCGTTCATAGTCCTTCAAAACATCATCAATCTGCTCAGCGCGTTGGGCTTCCAGCTCAATGCGGCGGAACTTTACGGCCAAAGTATCCAGTTCTCGGGAAAGCTCGTTGAAAGCTTTGCGCATGGGGCGAAGACTGGCGGAAGGCTCGCGTTCGCTGTCCTTGGCAATTGCCTGTTTTTCGTTAAGTTCTTCAAATTCTGACAGGTAAAGGTCCCGGTCTTCCTTCGCCTGGGTTAGCTCTGACTCAGATCTGGAGCGACCAACGCGCTCCTGCTCGAGCGTAGCCCGAAGCGAATCGATCTCTTTTTCGTATTTCGAGACTCTCTCAACGAGCCCCTCGTTTTCTTCCTGCAGAATTTTGTGCAGTGCGGCCGCAATCTCGGCCTCATCCTGGTTCGGTTGGGCAGGCGCCTCTGGAACCTCTTCCGTGAGCTGGCCGGTATCCACCGCCGGCAAAATCGCGGCAATTGGTAATCGCGGGGCGGAGTCGGCAAGCTGACGATTTTGGATTTCCAACTCACGACGGAGGGTTTCCGGCGAGAGGAGCGGTGATGCCTCAAATTGAGCGGTGACGAGACGAAACACATGCGCGGTGCATTGGTTGAGGAATCCGTCGCGATAGGCGGCATCGGCGCGCTGGACTGCTTCTGCAAGCCAGAGCTTGTGCTGCATCTTGTCGCCAGCGCGGCTGAATCCAGGGTTGTAACAGCGCACCCCACCAAGGTAGGTCGACCACTCCTTTCCCCATTTCCTGGAAAGGTCCCAAGCAGTCGCTCCGTCGATACGGACCACATGAGCCGTACCCGCGAGCTCACGCGCGAGTCGGTCGGCATCCGCAAAAACTTCTCCTGTGTCCGGGTCTTCACTGACGAGGATCACGGGGAGCATTCGTTCCGGGTGCTCAAGCAGGAACATCAGACCGTCGAGGTCCTCGCCTCGGTAGGTTCGGGTGGTTGATTCGAGGACTTCGAGATCCAAGGTGCCAACGCAATCCACGATTTCGCGAAGCAGACGGGGCGCTCGGTGCAGAGGTTGGACTGTAAATTCGTTGGGTTGGCGGAAACTGAGCCGCAGCGACAGCTTTGCTCCCGCCCCCACGCGGCGCAACGAGACCTCGCATATCCAGGTTCGAAAACCTGCGCTGGAATCAGGCTCTTCCATTGCGAGGGCTAATGCATCATAGGTGCGCGCAAATTCAAGCTTGAATCGATCTCTTGCGAAGCTCAGGTCGTTTTGCCCTTCTGCAATCTCCGCATCGTAAGGGACTCCCTTGCGGTTCCACCATCCGACAATAATTGCCTCAGTCTGTTCGATGGCACTATCCGACTCTCGTAGCATCAAGTCGAGTCGTAAGACGGTGGAAAGCCGAGGAATGGAAAGTGTAGATAACTGATCTTGCAGAGTAAGACCCACTCGTCACCTCCGTGGTGAAGCGAAGCACAGGCGAACGGCACAGTTTTAAGTGCAATCAGTATGGGCCTGCCGGGAGGAAAATTAAAGGGGGAAGAATTCCACACCCCCCGCAGTGTGACCGGCACCCGCCAGATGGCTCCTGTTGCACCCCACCGCCATTTACACTGGGACTGAGATGGCCACCCAAGACCCAGTTTCGCCCAGCCGAAAAGAGTTCCTCGCCCTGGCGAAGGACCACACCCTTGTCCCTGTCTACCGCACCCTCGTCGCTGACCTGGAGACTCCGGTTTCGGCGTTTTTGCGGGCGGCCTGGGAGGCGCCGGAGTGCTTTCTGCTGGAGTCCGTGGAGAACGGCGAGAAGGTGGGCCGGTACACCTTTATCGGGCTGAATCCCTACAAGCGCATCGTCTCGCGCGGACGCCAGATTACGATTACCGAAGGCAAGCGGACGACACAACTGGAAGGCGATGTTTTTGACCTGCTGCGCGAGGCGCTGAGCGGACATACGCCGGCCACGCTGCCTGGGCTGCCCCCTTTCACCGCAGGCGCCGTGGGCTTCCTGAGCTATGACGTGGTGCGCCTGGTAGAGAAGCTGCCGGCGACGGCGGCCGACGAGCTGCAGGTGCCGGATGCCTGCCTGCTCTTCTTTGATGAAGTGCTGGCCTTTGACCATGTCCGCAAAGAGATTCTGCTGATTGCCACCGCCGATGTGACGCTCACCAATCCTGCTGCAGCCTATGACGACGCAGTGAAGCGGCTGAAGCGGCTGGAAAAGCGCCTGGCGCAACCTCTGCCCAAGCTGCCCAGGCCCAAGGGCGGCGCCAAGCTGAAGGTGACCCACCGGACGAAGAAGAAGGATTACCTGGCCGGAGTCGAGAAGATTCGCGAGTACATTCGCGCCGGGGACGTCTTCCAGACCGTCTACTCCCAGCGGCTTGACCTGGATCTCGATGTGGACCCGTTTGCTGTCTATCGCGCGCTGCGGACGGTGAATCCCTCGCCGTATATGTACTTTCTGCGGGTCACTCCGGATGCTGTGCCGGGTGCGAAGGCCAAGCCGGTGCGGGCGGGGAAGCCGGTGGCTGGGCGGCTGGAGGTTGCGGGCTCTTCGCCGGAGCTGCTGGTGCGCGTGCACCAGGGCACGGTGGAGTACAGGCCGATTGCCGGCACCCGCAAGCGCAGCGCCGATGAGGCGGAAGACCTGGCGCTGGAAGCCGAGATGATGGCCGACGAGAAGGAACTGAGCGAACACGTGATGCTGGTGGACCTGGGCCGCAACGACGTGGGCCGAGTGTCGAAGTTTGGCAGCGTGAGCGTGGACCGGCTGATGTTTGTGGAGCGGTACAGCCACGTGATGCACATGGTTTCCGCCATCAGCGGGCAACTGCGGCCTGAGTTGAGTGCAGTGGACGCGATGCGCGCCTGCTTCCCTGCCGGGACGCTCTCAGGCGCGCCCAAGGTGCGGGCGATGGAAGTGATTGAGGAGCTGGAGCCGGCGCGGCGCGGGATCTACGGCGGCGCGGTGCTCTACGCGGATTTCAGCGGCAACCTCGACAGTTGCATCACTATCCGCTCGCTGGTGGCGCAGGGCGGCCGCGGCCATGTGCAGGCCGGTGCCGGAATTGTGGCTGATTCCGTGCCGGAATCAGAAAACCAGGAGTGCCTGAACAAAGCCCAGGCCGTGCTGCGGGCGATTGAGCGGGCGCGGGGAAACTGACCGCAGGTGCAACAGAATGGAAGAAGGCCGGGGCGGGTGCCCTGGCCTTCTTTTTTTACTGAGCTCGGGGCAGCCCTGCTCTGAGGGACCGCTCTGCCCCATACTCAACCTGAAGAAGTTGCGGCGCAGTGGTGCGGATCAGCGACGAGCCTGCAGACGGCACGCCGAGCTGCCCCGGAAACGGCCCTCAGACATGCTGCCGATTGCAGGCCGCAGCCACAAGTGCCGGTTCTCTGCTGCCATGCAGCAACTTCCCCTTCCTTTCGCCCAGGCCGCACCCGGCTGACTTCCCCGCCCCCTTCTTTGGCAAAACCCAACCACTCCCCTATATGAATTCACCTTATGTTTACTGTTCCCGAGATAGGCTCGATATATACCTAAGTCACGCGGAAGTAGTTTGCTTCGGCTTCGTTCACCAAAGGTTAACAGTAGCCGAAGCGTATTCACGAGAAATAAATATTCAGGTGGTTGGGAAAACATCAACGAATCCGTCATTCTTTCGCGGCTCTTCGTTTTATGCGCTTCTGGAGCGGGTGTACAGCAAAACATGTCGCGGGTCATTGCGTATCAGAAAGGGTGGACAGGCCATCCTTTTGATAAGTGCGCCAATTTTTCGACTGCATCGCAAAGGGATGCAGTTATCTTTCACGTCCGGCAGCAAGTAAGTCAAGGTTCCGTTTCGATTGCCTTGGCAGTAAGTTCTCGGGCCCAATTGTTTCAGTTTGTTCATCTTTCAACACGTGGTGGCCAGTTTGTGGATTGTCAGCGACATAACTTGCCTAACCATGCAGCTATCCTGCGGCCGGACGGTGCATGGCGCAGATGCCTCACGCAGAACGGCAAAGGGCAGCAACCCGGCACAACCGGGACCTTGGGGGGAATTGTCGGCGATGGCTCTTGGAATGATTGACTGGACGGAGTTCGATCGCGCCTCGGTGAACTCCCGTGCCCGCGTCTATCCAGTTGCCAGTTCCGCCCAGGAACAGGAGGGTACCCCGCCCTGGCAGGAGATTGCAGCTCGTACGTATAAGGACCTGCGAAACCGCCTCGTCCGCTTTCTCTGGAACCAGGGGCTCTCCACCGATGCCGCGGAAGACGTCATTCAGGAGGCCTTTTTTCGCCTGGCCGGCCAGCTCCACGGTGGCGAGCAGATTGACAACCCATCGGCCTGGATCTTCCAGGTGGCGCACCACTTGTGTATGGACTACCACCGTGCGATTAGCCAGAGCCGCTCCAGAATGACCTCGGAGTTTGGCGCAATCGCCGAGCCCCTCGAATTCCGCACGAATCCGGAATGGGTCTTTCTACAGAAGGAAAAGCAGGGACTGGTACGCACAGCCATGGTCCGACTGACACCTCAGCAGTGCCGCGGCTTTCAATTGCGCGCCTCGGGCCTGCGCTACAGGGAGATTGCCGCAGACCTGGGCGTGAGCGAGCAGCGCGCCATCCATCTGGTCAAGCGGGCGCTGGAGCGGCTGGGACGGATTCAACGATGAAGTAGCCGTCGGAAATCGATAAGGATGCGCTGTCCTGCGGTCAGGGCGGCCCAGATTGGGAAGCGGAAGCAAACAACCAAATGGATGGGCTCAGGGAGTGATGGTTCATAAAGTTCAAAACAGCGATCCTGCACGGCCGCCGCAGCAGCATGGTACCGACTGCGCCTCCGAGCGCGCTTTTGCGTATGCCTCCTCTGCTGAGCGACTCATCCTGGCGATAGATCGCACCGCCGCGACGGCCGCCCATAGCCGGCGGCTCCGCCAAAAGGCTTTCACGACTCGTTTTGCGGGACGCGTCGCGGGTTTCGCCATCTTCGGCCTTGGGATGGCATCTTTCATCGGTTGTAACAGCAGTTCCAGCGTGCATGCGGGAGCCGTCGTCGTCTCCATTGCGGGCATCACCACCAGCGGAAAGCCCGTCTCCATTGCCGCCGGCGGCAAGGCCACCGTCTCCATGAGTCCGGTCAACGATTCTCATGGGGCGGGCGTGGACTGGACAGCGATTTGCCTGGGAAACCCGGTCACCGGAAAAGCCACCGGCGGAGCCTGTGGAACCTTCTCACCGTCACACACGGCTGCGGGCGTTCCTGCCCTCTACACGGCCCCTGCTCAGGTCCCCATCGGCAGTACGGTCACGCTCAGCGCCTCGGTCACCAGCGACCCATCCGCTACCAGCACGGCGGTCGCCACCATTTACGCGCCTGCCGTCTCCATCGCCTTCGCCTCCACCCCGCCCGCTTCCATCCAGCAGGGGCAGCAGGTCACGCTCAGCGCCCAGGTTACCAACGACAGCACCAGTGCCGGCCTCACCTGGTCAGTCAGTTGCGGCTCGGCCGCCGCAGGCGCCTGCGGAAGCTTCAGCAGCACAAGCGGCGCCACCACCATCTACACCGCGCCCGACAACACCGTTGGCAGCCCGGTTACGATTACAGCGGCTTCCGTCGCCGTACCCTCTGTTACGGTCACCGCAACCATCACCATCAACCCAGCACCGGCAATTTCGGTCGCCGTCGCTCCCGCCAGCTTTACCCTTGGCGCAGCGCACAACGGTGAGACCGCCAACCTGATTGCCACTGTTACGGGCGACAGCTCCGACGCGGGTGTGGACTGGTCCTTGCAGTGCACCAGTACCCTCGGCAACTGCGGCTCGCTCACCCCTGCCACCAGCGCCAGCGGCGCGGTCATTACCTACAAGGCGCCCCCAACTGTCCCCACCGGCGGCACAGTCATCATCACCGCCACGGCCCGCGCAAGCGAGGGCCAGCCCCATGTGCAGTCCGCCGTCACCACTGCCACCATCACTTCCACCAAGACAATCTCTGTGAATGTCACCGCCCCGCCCAGCCTTACCGTGCAGGGCAGCACCACCCTGACCGCTACCGTGACCAACGATGACAGCGACGCCGGCGTCACCTGGACGGTTTCCTGTGCCACATCCGGCAAATGCGGCTCGGTTAGCGCCCCCACCGGCTCCAGTGGAGTCTTCACGGCGACCTACACCGCGCCTGCCACCATCCCGTCCGGGGCGGTCGTAACCATCACCGCCAGCCCCATTGCAGCATCTCCGGGCGGTAATCCGGGCCTGGCGCAGACCACCATCACGCCTGTGCTGCCCAGCATCACCTTCGGCACCCAGCCGCCGGCTACCATGACCGCCAACACCCGGTCGACTGTGAACGCCAAGGTTGCCAACGACGTTGCACCCGGCGGGGTCACCTGGTCAGTTGCGTGCGGAGCTGCCAACGCATGGGAGTGCGGATTTGTGGCGCCCTATCAGACTGCGAGCGGAGCCAACGCGGTCTACACCGCTCCCCCGATTGCCCCCTCTGGCCCGGTCACCCTCGTTGCCTCGGCCACTGCAACGTGCGTCCAGGATTCCTGCGCATCCTCGGTTTCGGTGCCGGTAACCATCGCGCCCGCCACGGCACTTTCCATCGGCTTTGTGCCTGCGCCGCCCACACAGATTGAGGCAGCCACGTCCGCGTATCTCAACGCGGCTGTGCAGAATGACTCCACCAGCGCGGGTGTCGACTGGAAGGTCTGCGCCAGTGGGTGCGGCTACTTTACCGTCACCCCGGCCATTCCTCCGAACCCCAAAACCCCCACCTTGCCCACCATCCCCGCCGTCACTGCGACCACCGTGAAGGCCTGGCCCAATGGCGTGCCAATCCTCTACACCGCGCCGGCAACTCCGCCAACTGACGGCCTTGTCGCCATCCAGGCAACCGCCCACGCAAACAGGTCGGCTATCGTTGTCTCGGCCGCAACCATCTCCACCGTGAACGGCGGGCCCACGCTCAATGGCACGGTTATGGCAGGAACCACCCCGGTGGCCGGCGCACAGGTGGCGCTGTACGCTGCGGGCAGCTCTGGCTACGGCTCAGCTTCCACGCTGGTTTCCCCCCCGGGGCAGAATCCGTTCGTCACCACCGATGCGCACGGGGTCTTCACCATCCCGGCCGGCTACGGGTGCCCCCAGGCCACCAGCCAAATGTACCTGGTTGCCATCGGCGGTACCACCGGCTCCAGCACTCCGAACTCCGCCCTGGCCATGATGACTGCGCTCGGCAGTTGCGGGGTGCTCAGCTCGTCGCCTGTCGTTGTCAATGAAGCCACCACAGTGGGCTCGGTCTGGGCACTGGCACCGTTTGCCGCCAACCCCCTCACAACCGGACTGAACAGCTACCTGAACATCGGCACCAGCAGCGGCAACGCCACCGGCCTGGCCAACGCCTTTGCCGCAGTCAACAACCTGGTGGACATCTCCACCGGCCAGCCCCAGTTCAGCGTCCCTGCCGGCAACGCCACCGTGCCCTACGCGGAAATCAACATGCTGGCCGACATTCTGAATGCCTGCACGGCCACCGCCGGCGGACTGGCCGGGGACGGCACCGTGTGCGGAAACCTGCTCACGTCCGCCAATCCCTATCGCAACGTCAATGGACAGACGCTCTACACCGGCATCCCCACCGATACCCTGCAGGCATCGTTTGAGATTGCTCAAAACCCCGATTACAGCGCGGGCAGCGGCCCCAGCAACGTAACCGCAGCCATTGACGGAGCCGCGCTCTTCGCACTGGTTCAGCCCGGGGCGCCCTTCCAGCCACTTTTGAGCGCGCTGCCCTATGACTTCTCCGTTTCGCTGAACTTCACGGGCGGCGGGGGTCTGAGCCCAGCCAGCGGCAGCAACGCACTGGCGCTGGACTCCAGCGGAAACCTTTGGATTTCCAACTCGGCAACCAATAGCGTTACTGAATGGAACAACCTGGGAGCGCCCATCACTTCGCTCAGTGGCTACACAACCTCCACCCTGGTTGCTCCCGGACCTATCGCCATCGATGCCTCAGGCTACGTTTGGATCTGCGGCCAAAACGGATTGACCCAGCTCAATTTGCTGGGAACGGAGATGGCGGACAGCCCCTTCTTTGGCGGGGGACTTACCACCGCCGGCTGCCAGAGCCTGGTGATGGACCCCTCCCAGAACATCTGGGCCGGCGGTGCGGAGAACCTGGCGAAGTTTGACCTTTACGGCAATCCGGTCTCGCCCGCGGCGGGCTATACCATCGCTGCCTCGCCGACCAACCACACCACCGTGCCGCTGGCCGGCGCGCTCGCGGTCGACCAGTCCGGCAATATCTGGGCCGGGGTCAACGCCCCCATCTACAACGGTTCGCTGGGCCTGGCGGAGTTGAACGGCGGCAGTGCTCTGCCCTATTACCTCAGCCCGCAGCCGGTTACCGGGTCTCCGTCAAACTTCGTCAACACCGGCGGCTATCCCACCGAGACGCAGATTGCCATTGACGCGGCCGGCAACGTCTGGGGCGCAGCCACCCAATCAACCTGCGCCCCCGGAACCCTCTTCAAGGTTCCTTCCTACAAAGGTACCGGCACCACGGACGCGGCCTCTTCCATCGCCTCCAACTCCGGCATCGATCCCTTCCGCTGCTCAGACGGAGTCGCAGTCGACGGTGCCGGGGTGATCTGGACCGCCAACGCCGGCGGTGCGGCAGATCCCCTGCTGACCCCGCCCAATGTCGGTGCCTACAACCCTTCCCTGCCGGCAAATACCTATGGGTACACCTCCGGCAGCCTGGCCAGCGGCCCCGTCAGTCTCTCCGTAGATGCCTCGGGGAACGTCTGGGTACTCCTGCATAACAACACCGTCACCGAATTCATCGGAGTCGGAACTTCGGCGGTCACCCCGCTGTCATCGGCCGTGAAAAACAAAAAGCTCGGAGCAAAGCCTTGAACCTGAAATTGAGGACGACACCACGCATCAAAGCGAAGATTTCTGCGGCGGCGGCCGAGCGTTCGGCGCTCCGGCTTCTGGGCGCCATGTCGGTTGCACTGGCAGTCACGCTGTCTGGCTGCGGCAGCAATGTGGTTCCCATCAAAGTCGGCCCCATCACATTTACTGACTCCAACGGGAAGCATGTCTCCAAGCCGGAATCGTTGACCGCCGGCGCCTCCAACTCGATGGAGGTAACCGTTGCCAAGGATGTCCAGTTGCTGGGCGTCAACTGGAGCGTTGCCTGCGGCAGCAAGCCGCCGACCGGCACACCGCTGCCTCCCGGAACCCCGGTGGATGCCTCCTGCGGAACCTTTACGCCGGTTCACACCGCCAGCGGCCCGGTGCCGAGCTATGCCACCAGCGGGGCCGGGGTTGTCACGTTGTACACAGCGCCGGCAGCTCCTCCCAAGGAGGGCGTGGTCACGCTCTATGCGGCGTCCACTGCAGATCCCACCCGGTACTCGTACTTGACCCTGCCTATCGTCGGCGGAGCCATCGCAATCGAATTCGGTTCGGTCCCTCCCACCTCCCTTCAGGTGTCCACTACGGCAGTCTTCAAGGCCGTACTCACCAACGACTACGCCGCAGCGGGAGCCACCTGGAGCGTCACCTGCGGGGTAAGCGATTGCGGCACCTTCAGCCCGCAGGTTACTTCCAGCGGAGTTGCCACCAGCTACCTGGCTCCGTCTGCGGTACCGCCGTCCGGTTCGGTAGTCATCACCGCTACCTCGGTCACCGACTCCACCAAGTCCATCAGCGCCACGGTTGCAATTGCACCCTGAACGCCGATTGCTCAGGCTCTGCCGCTTCGGCAAAGGGCACTGAAACGCCAGTGAAATACCGTTTTCGACCGCCGCAGGTGCGGCTCAAGGGATCAAGGAGAAACGATTCATGAATCACACTGGAAGAATCTTCGGCGCACTGCTGCTTGGCATCGCCGTGGCCGGCGCTCAAGCCCAAACAGCCTCCAGCACAGAGAAAAAGCCCCGCGCACAGGCTGCCGCCGACCAAAAGCTGCTTCTCGAACAACTGAGCCAGGAAGTTCAGCAGTTGCAGAAGACCAGCCGGAACTACGACCAGCTTCGCAAAGAGGTCGATGACCTGAAGAAGCAGTTGCAGGCCGCCAACGCGGCCGCTGCCGCTGCCGCTCAAACCGCGCAGCAAGCCAAGCAGGACCTGGCGGGCGTTGTCTCCCGCAATGACGAGGCGGTAACCAAGCTGCAGGACGCTGTCAGCACGATGAAGAGTGCCACCGCCTCAATCGCCGATACCATCCAGACCGGGCAAGCTGAGGTGAAGGCGCTGGAATCTCCAGACGCGCTCCGCCTCAAGGGAATCTCCCTGACTCCAGGCGGCTTCATGGCCGGGGAAACCGTGTGGCGTCAGCGCGGCATCGGCGGCGACATCAACACGCAGTTCAACGGCATCCCGTTTGCCGGGCAAACCGCCGGCCGCCTCTCGGAGTTCAACGCCAGCGCCCGCCAGTCGCGTGTCTCGTTCCTGGCTACCGGGAAAATGCCCAGTTCCACTCTGCGCGGCTACCTGGAAGGCGACTTCCTCTCTGCCGGCACGACTTCCAACAATAACCAGAGCAACAGCTACACCTTCCGCCTTCGTCAGGCATGGGCCCAGGCCCAACTGCCCAAGGGCTGGGAGATTACAGCCGGCCAAATGTGGTCGCTCGCCACGGAGCTCAAATCCGGCCTGGCCAATCTCCAGGAAGCTCCCCCGCTTACCATCGACGCGCAATACAACGTCGGCTTCAGTTGGGCGCGCCAGTACGGCTTCCGCATCACCAAGAAGCTTGACAACCATCTCTGGGTTGCGGCCAGCGTGGAAGAGCCGCAAACCCTCAATATTGGTGGACACAACCTGCCCACCATCGCCTATCAGCAGGCCGGCAATGGCAGCGGGCTTTATAACTCCACCGCCAACTACAGCTTCAACCTGGCACCCGATTTGCTCGCCAAGCTGGTCTACGAGCCCTCCTTCGGCCACTTTGAACTCTTTGGAGTTGGCCGCTTCTTCCGCGACCGCGTCTTCCCGAACGGTGCTGCGCCTCCGGGAGCCACCCAGCCCACCACTCCATCAGCCCTCGGTGCCTTTACTTCCAAGGCTGCCGGTGGCGGTGCAGGCGCCAATGGCCGCGTCTCCCTCTTTGCCAAGACCCTCGATGTCGGCGCGCATATTCTCGTCGGCGACGGCATCGGCCGCTACAGCAACTCCACCCTGCCTGACGCTACCGCCCACCCGGACGGCTCTCTGGAACTGCTCACCGGCGGCTCCGCCCTGGCTTCGGCAGAGTGGCATCCTGTCAAACGCTTCGACCTCTACGGCTACTACGGCGCTGAGTACGCCAAGCGTGCCTATTACAACACCGGTTACTTTGTGGTAACCCCCGGCCCGACGCAGGGCCAGCCGATTCTGAGCGGCTACGGCGCCCCCAACAACCTCGTCTATGGCTGCTACACCGAGGTTCTCCCCGTGTCCTCGCCCAACGGTGGCGGAAGTGTCCCCGGAGCCGCCGCCAACTGCCAGGCCGACACCCGGAACATCCAGGAAGGAACGCTTGGCTACTGGTACCGCTTCTATCAGGGCCCCCGCGGCACCTTCCAGCAGGGCATCCAGTACTCCTATGTGGTTCGTCACACATGGCTCGGAATCGGAGACCCGCTCACCGGTCTCAGCGGTTCCCCCAAAGCGATCGACAACATGATCTTCACCTCGTTCCGGTACTACTTGCCCAAGTAAACCACTTCGGCGCCTGAGGCCCATACGGCATCAGGCGCCGCAGTCATCCGACCATCTACGGCAAACGCCTCCCAAGGGAAGCCGCAAGCCGTCACCTCCGGAGGCAAATCTGGATCTGGCACCACCGGATCTCCAGGCTTGCCCGGGCCGGAAAACTTACCCCCTCGCGGGATGTGTCTTTTTGGGGAGTGCCAGAAAAATGGACCGAATGCTTCGTAGAGCCTGGCCAATCGTATTGGCGCTGTGGCTGGCTGGGGCCGCCTGTGGAATCGCACAGACAGGTGCCTCAATCAAAGGGCACGTGACCGACCAGCAGGCCGCCGTTATCCCTGGCGCGTCCATCCACGTCATCAGCGAAGATGGCGCAATCAAGAAGGACGCCATCTCTGACCAGGAAGGCAACTACATCGTTCCTGACCTGCCTCCGGCTAGCTATCGCGTTTCTTCCGAGATGGAGGGCTTTGAAGCCTTCCGCAGCCAGACGGTGACGCTTGCCACAGGGCAAACTCTGGTCTTCGACGTTCAGTTGGCCATCGCTGCGCAAACTTCCGAGGTGAAGGTCTTCGCCAACAACGCTGAGGCCAGCGTTGAGACGGATAACGCCAATATCTCCACGACCATCTCAGAAAAAGAAGTCTCCGAGATTGGCTTGAACGGGCGAAATCTCTCCCAGTTAATCGCCATCGCTCCGGGTGTCAGCAACCAGAGCGGCCAGGACGAGGGCAAAGTGGGCGTGGCCGGGAGCGCCAAGTTCAGCGTCAACGGCGGCCGCGTGGAGTACAACACGTTTGAAGTGGATGGCAGCGACGTGCTGAATACCAGCATCAATGCCAGCCGCGGCCAGGGCCAGCCCCTCATGGTCTACGCCAGCGTCGATGCCGTCCAGGATATGAAGATCCTGACCTCGAACTACGACGCCATGTACGGCAAAAGTGCTTCCGGCACGGTCATCACCACCACCAAATCCGGCACTCCCGCTCTCCACGGCAACGCATATGAGTTCCTGCGCAATGAGGTCTTCAACGCTCGCAACTTCTTTGACCAGCCGGTGCAGCAGCGAAACGGAAGCACCAAAAAGAAGACCCCGCTTTATCGGCGCCAGGACTTCGGCGCAACCCTTGGCGGGCCCATTTTTGTGCCCCACATCTACAACGAGAAACGGGACAAGACCTTCTTTTTCATCTCGGAAGAAGGCCGCCTGGAGAAGACCCCGGTTGACTTCAACCAGGCCGTGCCCACCGCAGCCGAGCGCAAGGGCGACTTCTCCGATGTGTGCCCGGCGTTTGTTCCGGGCGGCAGCCTCTATTTCAACCCGGCCTCCTACCCGGACTGCCCCTATGACCGCCTGAACAACAACAGCGGCTCAGGCTTTGTTCCCGGACGCCAGATTATCGTCGGCAATATCAGCCAGTCCATTCTCGATACCGGCATCCTCCCGGCCCCCAACTCCAACTTCGGCTGCAACACCACCAACCAGACCACCCTGCCGCGTTGCTACACGGCCTCGGTCTCCCCTTCCACCTACTGGCACGAAGATCTCTTCCGGGTTGACCACACCATCAGCGCCAGTCACCAGATCTTTTTCCGGTACATTCACGACGCCTGGAACACCACAACGCTGACCCCGCAGTGGGGCGTGGTCCAGAACAGTTTCCCCACGGTCGAAAACAAGTTGAAAGGCCCTGGTCTGGATGTGGTGGCAAGCCTCGTCGAGACCCTGCCGCACAACTTCGTCAATCGCATTGACCTCAGCTTTGCCATGCAGCACATCACCCTTACCCCCCAGCCAGGGCAGGGCGTGAGCAGCCTGGCCCGTCCCAGCGCACTCGACGCGCCCTGCAATTCGGTGGGGACCATCACCGATTGCCCGATGGGCAAGATCTTTGACAATGCCGCCTCCCAGTCCGGAGCAGTCAAGATGCCCGGCCTGGTCTTCCAGGGAACCAATGGCGCCTACGGCGGCCACGGCTTTGCCGCAGATACCGGTTACGCCCCCTGGGACCAGCACAACCCCACCTACCTGATTCGCGACGACCTCAGCAAAGCTTTTGGCAAGCACCTCATCCAGGCCGGTGGACTCGCAACGCTGGTCCAGCAGGACGAGCTCAGCGCGGTCAACGGCGCAAACTCCGGCGACACGCAGGGGCTGATCAGCTTCAGCAATCAGCAGTCCATGTTTACCTCGGGCAACGCCTTTGCAGATTTCCTGATGGGCCCCGGCGTAAACCCCAACTCCTACGACCAGCAGACCGCCATCAAGAGCTTTACCCAGGACAGCGGCCAGACCAACTACTACAACAGTTACAAGATGGCCGAGTTCTACCTGCAGGACACCTGGCAGGCAAACAGCCACCTCTCCATCAATCTTGGCCTCCGCGGCAGCTTCTTCGGGATGTGGCGCAACCTGAAAAACAGCGCCTTCAACTGGCGGCCCGAGGCCTTTGACCAATCCCTCGGCGCCTCAGTCGCAGTCGATCCAACCTTCGGATACCTGGTTCATCAGACGGGCTCCGGCACCGGCGCAGCGGGTTCTCCCATCACCTTGCCAAACCGTACCGGGGCCTACTCGCTGAAGGATCTTGACCCGGTGATGACCAACGGTCTGATCCAGTGCGGCGTGAACGGCGTAAGCCCAAGCTGCATGAAAAACCATCTCTTCAACCCGGCACCCCGCATCGGATTCTCGTGGGATCCCAAGGGCAATGCCAAAACCGCGATTCGTGGCGGCTACGGGTTCTTCTGGGAGCACGGTACCGGCTATGAAGCCAACGTCGGCTCGCTCATCGGCAGCGCACCGACCGTGCTGAGCGAGACTCAGTCCAATGTCCCCTCAATTTCGGGCGGCAATGCCGGCGCCTATAACCTGATTGGCTATTCCTGCCAGGGTGGCGAGACGCAATGCCCAGGCTACTCCGGCGCCGGTGTTGTCACCTTCCCGCTGAACGTCACTTCCATTCCCACCAAGGCCGTCTATGGATACACGCAGCAGTGGAGCCTCAGTATCCAGCAGGAACTGCACAAGGGCATGGTGGCCTCGCTTGCTTATGTCGGCACCAAGGGAACGCACCTGACCGCGGTGCGCGACCTGAACCAGTTGCAGCCGCTCGCCTCGTCGCTCAATCCATTCGCGCCGGGCCAGCCTATCAACGCCAGCGTCTGCAACAGTGGCGCAAACTACAACTACTTCTCGGTGACCGGCTCCAACGCGGTCGGGCAGAATGGAATCCCAAGCTCACCCGGCATTGGCCCCACTTCACCCGGCTACATCAACATGATTGTGGCCTGCACGGGCAACTCCGGCTTCGTCAGTTCCAGCCAGCACGCGCTCGGCATCAGCCCTGACGTAGTTCGCCCCTACCGCGGTTTTGCCAATATCATTTCGCTCGACAACATCGCCACTTCCGCCTATCACGGTCTGCAGAGCACCCTGCGGGAAACGACCGGCGGACTCACCCTTGGCCTCTCCTACAGCTATAGCCACTCCATCGACGATTCCTCAGACCGGTCGTCGGCAAACTTCGCCAACTCGCTCGACCTCAAGTCCAATCGCGCCAGCTCTGACTTCGATCAGCGCCACATGCTCAATGTGACCTATCTGTACGACCTGCCGCTGGTTGAGGTATTGGGCGGGTTGACGCACCTGCTGGGGCCGCTTGCCGACGACGAACCGAAGGATGCCCCAGCCCCGGCTCAGGGCCGCCGCATCAGTGCGGTATGGCGCAACCTGCTGGATAAGTGGCAGTTGAGCGGCATCACCATGTACCAGTCCGGCTCGCCCTTCAGCGTCATCAATGGCGGTGGCTCTGACGGCACCGGAGAAGCCGACAACGCCGGCGTTGGCGACGGCCTTGGCATCGGTTCCTTTGCCGATGTCATCGGCAGTGTCCACAGCGTGAAGCCGGTTGTCGCCAGCTCCAGCGCCAATGTTGGCCCGCTGCTGCTCAATCCGGGCGCATTCGCCGCACCCCGCGGACTTACCTTCGGAAACTCCGGAAGAAACTCGCTCAACAACCCTTCGCGCATCAACTTCAACGCTTCCCTGCTGAAGAACTTCAAGTTCGCCAAGGACCGGGTGAATGTCGAATTCCGCACCGAAGGCTACAACATCTTCAACCACACTCAGTTCCGGATCTACGACCCCAGCCATCCGGGCAACTCCGGCAACAACGTCATCAATTGCTATGGCGATGAGTCCACGCAATACTCCGCAGGCGCACCAGGCTGCCTGGTCGGCAACTCCTTTCTGCATCCAGTCGATGCCCACGATCCTCGCATCCTTCAGTTCGGTCTGAAGGCTTCCTTCTAGGAGAAGTACATGGCGTACTCGCAGACTCACTCACCCGCTACACTACTGCGCCGCAGGAGCGCATCCGCGCTGGTCCTTCTGGCTGCAGGCTGGATTTGCGCATGCGGTGGCGGCACAAAAACTACCACCACCGGGCCCACCGCAAACACGCCTGCGACCTATTTCGCTGCCGCGGTGGCGGGTGCCTATGCGGGCAGCGCCATCAGCGACTCGGAGTATCTCTCCACTTATACGGTCGATGACCAGAAGCATACCTTCGCCGAGTCTATCTATACCTTCGGCAGCGGCGACCAGCAGGGCCCCCAACTGGACTACTCCGGCACAACCGCAGCCAGTGCCCGCGGCCTCTCCGAATTCCAGATAGATTACTCGAACAGCCTCTACGGCTCGGCCGTCAACAGCGGCAAGGGCATTACCTACAATCCCCCGCTCAGCGGTAACTGGTTCTTCGAACTTCCGGACCAGGCCGGCGGGTTGGTCACTCTGAGGGGCTTGCCGTTTGTCCCGTTGGTTGCCGCTGAAAAGTGCCCATCCGGTACGGCGAGCACGACTTATAACTTCGTCAGCATCCCAACCTATATCGGACCGAACCTGGCGGGGTCGTCCGGTGGCATTTCAAACTGGATTCCCGCTGACGACACAGCCTACGGAAGCGTGCAGGTCAGCGGCAAGGGCAGTAATGTCACTTTTGACAGCATCCGGCAGTTTTCCGCATCCGGGGCAGCAATCACAAGCTACAAGGACCTCAAGAGCAGCCCCGCCGCCGTCACCTCTGCGACAGGCGTATGCGCGTCCACTTTCTACGGAAACACGATCAGCGTTCCGGCCGAGGTCGTCATCACCAATCCGGGCCAGGGGGAAACCATCTCCAGCCCCGCCGTGGTCGCAATTGGACCCACCGGACTACTGATCGAGAACAACGGAGAAACCTCGAACCTGGTTTCCAACGCCCAAATCACGGGCTATCAGCCGTTTATGGGCTCGGGTACGGGAGCTATGGGTCTTCCGCAGCCGGGCAGCGCCGTAAGCGTTTCCGCTCTGAGTGCCGCGCAATATGTGGGCGTCACCTATGGCGGCGGCACCGGTGCCAAGGACTGGTCTTCGCTGATTACTTCCTTCGGATTCCCCAGTGCGCCTGCCTCCTGCCCCACCGGCAGCTTTACCGCGCCGCTCTTTGGGGGCGACTTTCCGGGCAATGATCCGACCCAGTCCGCAGCAGGCTCTGCCGCCGGCTACGGCAACTGCAATCTCGTCGTGGATCTGGGTACGCAGGATCCCTCGACCAATGGCCTTTTCCCGCACGCCACGGTTGTTGTCGGCGCTGCCTTCGGCGGCAATCAGAAAGCCCACACCTTCCCGGCAACCGCAATCGCAGGCCAACTCGGCGGCAAGTACGCGGTTTTCCTGATTGGCGTGGATACCAGTGGAACGCCCCAGCAGGCTTGGGGAATTTATCTGTTTCAGTCCAACTGACCTGTGACCGCGCGCGCCGTCACAGCCCGCGGAAGAGCAAGCGGGAAAGGCAGAGGACCAGTCAACAGCGCCGGTGCAACTTCCAAGCGACCGACGCAAAAGATTCGCAGCAGTGCTATCGAAAGGGTCAGGACCGTGAGATTGATTCCAGTGGAAGTTCAAACGAGTGTGGGTGCTGAGAAGCCGGCTTTTCGTGCCATTCAGCGAGTTGCTTTGTTGCTGATGACAACCACTGGGTTGCTGCTCGCTGCCGGATGCGGTGGCAGCGCCACCAAACCCGTCACCGCTACGCCCACTCTTACCCCTGGTGCCGGTGCCTATAAGTCCTCGCAAACGGTCACCATTGGCGATACGACCGCCGGTGCCGTGCTGTACTGCACCACCGACGGCAGCACGCCCACTTCCTCGTCTACGCAGTGCACTGAGCCGGTTACGGTAGCCAAGAGCGAGACCCTCAGCGTTCTTGCGGTTGCGCCCGGATACAGCCCCAGCGCAGTCGTAACCGCGGCGTACACCATCAATCTGCCCGCCGCCGCCACCCCGGTTATCAGCCCCAACGGCGGAACCGTGAACGCGGGGCAGTTGGTCGCCATCACCGATGCCTCGGCAAACACCACCATCTACTACACCACGGATGGCTCCACGCCAAGTTCCACGAACGGTGCCCAGTACACAGCACCAATTGTCGTTTCCGCTCCGGAAACAATCAGCGCCATTGCTGTCGGCAGTCAGTTCAGCCCCAGCAAAGTGGCAACTGCCACATTCAGCATCCTTTACCGGCCCGCGATTACCAGTCTTAGCCCCACCTCCGGCCCGGTTGGCTCCGCAGTCACCCTCACCGGCACCAACTTCGGCGCAACCCAGGGCTCCTCCACCGTAACCTTTAACGGCGCCAAAGCCACCGTCACCGCCTGGAGCGGCAGTTCCATCACCGCCGTTGTTCCGGCCGGCGCCACCACCGGCAACGTCGTCGTCACAGAAGGCGGCTTGGCCAGCAATGGTGTGGCCTTCACCGTTCTGCCCACCCCCACGGTTTCCGCCGTTTCGCCCGCTTCCGGCGCGGCAGGGGCTTCCGTCACGCTCACCGGAACCCACTTCGGCACCACCCAGGGATCCAGCACAATCAGCTTCAATGGCACTGTTGCCACCGCAATCACAAGCTGGAGCAATACCTCCATCACTGCACTGGTTCCGGCGGGGGCAACCACCGGGAGCGTCGTCGTCACGGTTGACGGAGTCGCCAGCGCCGGCACCGCCTTCACGGTTCTGCCCACCCCCGCAATCTCCGGCCTCAGCCTCACGTCTGCCGCCGTTGGTGCATCGGTCACCGTCAATGGATCCAATTTCGGCGCTACTCCCGGCTCAGTTACGATCAACGGCACGGTAGCCACCATCTCCTCCTGGACCGCATCTTCGATCACCTTCACCGTACCCGCAGGTGCCACCTCGGGCACCCTGGCAGTCAAGGCCAGCGGCATCACGGTCAGCGGCGGCACCTTCACGGTCCTGCCAACCCCCACCGTCAGCAGTTTCAACCCCGCTTCGGGCGCAGTGGGTTCCACGGTCACCCTCACCGGCAGCAATCTCGGTGCAACGGCGGGCTCTGTGACCTTTAACGGCACCCCCGCCAGCATTTCCGCCTGGACCGCCACTTCCATCACCGTCACCGTTCCCAGCGGTGCCACCACTGGCACCCTGGCAGTGAAGGCGAGCGGCATCACCGTCAATGCGGGCACCTTCACCATTCTGGCCACGCCCACAGTCACAAGCCTCAATCCCGCCTCGGGCCCGGTCGGCTCAACCGTCACAATAACCGGCACCAACTTTGGCGCAACTCAGGGCACGGTCAGCTTCAACGGCACCGCGGCGACCATCTCCTCCTGGACCGCCACTTCCATCGCCGTCGTGGTTCCGGCCGGTGCCACCACCGGCAACGTCTCGGTCACCGTCAGCGGCGTCACTGTGAATGCGGGCGCCTTTACGGTTCTGCCCCGGCCCACCATCACCAGTCTCAACCCGGCAACCGGTGCCGCAGGTGCCACAGTCACCGTCACCGGCACCAACTTCGGCGCAACCCAGGGCACCAGTTCGCTCACCTTCAACGGCACGGCTGCCACCTCCATCTCAAGCTGGAGCGCGACTTCCATCACCGCAGTCGTCCCCAGCGGGGCCACCAGCGGCAGCGTAGTGGTCACGGTCAACGGTGTCGCCAGCAGCGGCACCGCCTTCACGGTTCTGCCCACACCGGCCGTCACCAGCATCAATCCCACCTCGGGCGCGATTGGCGCCACGGTCACCATCACCGGCAGCAACTTCGGCGCAACCCAGGGCACGGTCAGTTTCAACGGCACCGCGGCCACAGTATCCTCCTGGACCGCCACCTCCATCGCCGTGACCGTTCCGGCCGCAGCCACCACCGGCAACGTCTCGGTCACCGTCAGCGGCGTCACCGTCAACGCGGGCACCTTCACGGTTCTGCCAAGGCCCACCATCACCAGCCTCAACCCTGCTTCCGCAGCGGTCGGTGCCACGGTCACCATCACCGGCACCAACTTCGGCGCAACCCGGGGCACCAGCACGCTCACCTTTAACGGCACTCCGGCAACCTCTATTTCAAGCTGGAGCGCCACTTCCATCACCGCGGTCGTCCCCAACGGTGCCACCAGCGGTAGCGTAGTGGTCACGGTCAGCGGTGTCGCCAGCGCCGGCACATACTTCACCGTTCCCGGAACCCCCGCCATTTCGAGCATCAATCCCACCGCCGGCCCAGTCGGAACCACGGTCACCATCACCGGCAGCAACTTCGGCGCCACCCAGGGATCCGTCAGCTTCAACGGCACCGCGGCCAACGTCACTTCCTGGACTGCCACCTCCATCACCGTGACTGTGCCCGCAGGCGCCACCACCGGCAGCGTGGCCATCACGGTCAGCGGTGTCACCGTCACCGGCGGCACCTTTACGGTCCTGGCCGTGCCCACCATCAGCAGTCTCAATCCCACCTCGGGCGCAGTCGGCTCCACGGTCACCATCACCGGCACCAACTTCGGCGCCACCCAGGGCTCCAGTTCCCTCACCTTCAACGGCACTCCGGCCACTTCCATTTCAAGCTGGAGCGCAACATCCATCACCGCCGTCGTCCCCAACGGCGCCACCAGCGGCAACGTGGTCGTCACTGTCAGCGGGGTTGCCAGCAGCGGCACCGCGTTCACGGTCCTGCGCACCCCCTCCATTACCAACGTGAGCCCGACCTCTGCCGCCGCAGGCGCTACGGTTACCATCACGGGCTCCAATTTCGGCGCGACCAGCGGGACCGTCGCCTTCAATGGCACCGCCGCAACCGTCTCTTCCTGGACTGCCAGCTCCATCGCCGTGACCGTGCCGACCGGCGCCACCACCGGCAACCTGGTCGTAACGGCCAGCGGAGTCGCGGTCAGCGGCGGTACCTTCACGGTTCTGCCCACGCCCACCATCACCAGCTTCACCCCAACTTCCGCAGCCGCAGGCGCAATCGTCACCATCACCGGCACCAACTTCGGAGCCACCCAGGGCCAGGTGACTTTCCATGGCACCAGCGCCGCCATCTCCTCCTGGAGCGCCACTTCCATTGCCGTGACAGTCCCGGCTGCGGCCACCACCGGCAACCTGGCAGTCTCAGCCAGCGGCGTAACGGTCAATGGCGGGACATTCACCTTGCTGCCAACGCCCACCGTCACCAGCCTCACCCCCACATCCGGCTCAGCCGGGGACACGGCAACCATTTCCGGCTCCAACTTCGGCGCAACCCAGGGCCAGGTCACTTTCCATGGCACCAGCGCCGCCATCTCCTCCTGGAGCGCCACATCCATCGCCGTGGTCGTTCCCAAGGGTGCCACGACCGGCCCTGTGGTCGTCTCCACAAGCGGAGTATCGGTCAATGCGGGCACATTTACCATCGTTGCCTCGGCACCCCCGGCACCTGTATTGGTCCCCGCGGGCGGCCTCACCACAGCCACCTATCCCGCTACGCTTTCCTTCACTCTCAGCGATACGGATGCGTCCGCCACGCTCTACTACACCACCGATGGCAGTACGCCCAGCGCAACCAACGGAACCGCGTACACCACCGCCGTCACTGTCAGCTCGACTGAGACGGTCACCGCCATCGCCATCGACGCGGCACTCTCCAACAGCAGCCCCTCCGTCTCGCAGTTGATGACGGTCGTTGAGGCGACGCCCACCTTCACACCCTCCGCCGGGCTGGTCGCTTCCGGCACTTCCGTCGCCATCCAGGATGCCGACGCAACGGCGTCCATCTTCTACACACTCGATGGCTCCCCGGCCACACCGGCTTCTACCCCATACACGATTCCGCTCATCGTCACCGGCTCTGAGACCATCCATGCCGTCGCCGTTGACACCAACCCAGGCACCAACTACACCCAGAGCGCGCAGGCTTCAGCAGCGTACGCAATCTGCACCAGCACCATCTGCGGCAATGTCGCCAGCGGAACCGCCCCCATCGCGGGCGCAACTGTCACGCTCTACTCCGCAGGCACAACCGGCTATGGCAAGGGCGCAAAATCCCTGACCTCGACAACGACGGATGCCAGCGGCGTCTTCTCGCTTACCCTCGCCAAGTGCCCCGCAGCTCCGGCCGATCTGCTCTACCTGGTCGCCTCCGGCGGCTCCACAATCGGGGTCGGCTCTGAGCCCTCCATCGGCCTGATGACGGCTCTCGGCAAGTGCGGTTCCCTGCCGGCCAACGCCTCAGTCCGCGTCAATGAACTCACCACAGTCGCGGCAATCTACTCGCTCTCTGGATTCACCACTGCCAACGCTGGCACAACCGGAGTCGTCGTCGGTGTCTCTGCGCCGAGCACCACATGCACCAGTTCCGGGGTCAGCACCATGGGCAACGCGACCTGCAACTACACCGGCCTCGGCAACGCCTTCCTGACCCCCACCAATCTGGTCAACCCATCGTCGGGCGCGGCCCTCACCACAACCGAGTTCTACTCTGGCACCGACCCCAACAACCTCAACGGCTGGAGCAGCTCCTACGGCGACTCCGCCGCTGCCTGCCCCGGCGCAAAGTGCCTGAGCCCCAACAATCCTGTTCCGGCGCCCGCGCTCAACACCAGCACCGCGCCCTTCCAGCGTGTGAACACGCTCGGCAATGTCCTCGCCGCCTGCGTGCAGAACCCGGCCAACTGCATCGCACTCTTCAGCCTGGCAGGCAACGCGTCAGACACGCTGCAGGCCGCGCTCTACATCGCCCACCACCCCGGCGCTTTCAGCGGAACTTCCGGTCTCTATTCCCTGATAACCTCACCCGCCGCAACCTTCACCCAGCCCTACGGACCGGCTCTCACCGCCGAGCCCAACGACTGGGCCCTCGCCCTCACCTTTACCGGTGCTGGACTCGGAGTCGATCCCCAGGTTGACTCCGCCGATGCGCTCACCAATCTCGGCCTTGCCATCGATGTCAATGGCAACGTCTGGGCCACCGCCTCAGCGCTGGACAGCAGCAACGTGGCGGGGATCGCTGTCGGTACCGTTGCAGGCTTTGATCCCCTGGGCCGTGCTCTCACTCCTGCAACCTCGCTGGTCGGCGGAGCTATCGCCTACGACAGCACCAAGGGATACAGCAGCTACGGTGGCTATGGCCCAGATGTCCTGGCAAACGGCCAACCCGGTATCTTTGGAGAGCCCAACTCGTTCTTCATCGATGCCAGCCAGCATCTGTGGATCAGCAACAGCTATCTCAGCAACGATTCTGCCGGTGGCTCCGAACTCACCATCGCCAAAGCCTCCGCGCCGGGATCCAAAAACCTCGGCCCCACCGGAGGCAGCGGCAGCCCCAGCTTCAGTCTTCCAGATGCCGGCATCAGCCTGCTCGCAGACGCCAGCGGCAATCTCTGGCAAACCGCCAATACTGAGCTCCTCTACGAGTACGACTCGCTCGGCAACCTCGCTGCCTTCATCCCGGTAACGCTGGATCCGTCGACCAAGGCCAACCTTATCGGCTTCTGCAACGCCACTTTCGATGGCAACGGCACCCTTTGGGCCGATGACTGCGGAACCAGCGGCAACGGCGGTCAGGTCTTTGCATTCTCTGATGGCTCTTCCGGCAACCCGCTGCTGGCCACCTACAACGGGGCGCTCACGCAAATCACCACCTCCGGCACTCTCGCCTCCGGAAGCGGTGGCAACGTCTACGCCTGCAACGCAACTGAGACCGGCTACCTGGTCTTTAACGTCGCCACCAGCACCACCGGGCCCGTCAATACCTTCACCCCGGCCAGCCATCGCTGCGGTCACTTCCTCACCGTCGATGGTGCCGGCCACGTCTGGTCTTATCTGAACACCGTCTCCGGCGGCGTCCTTGACGCAGTGGATGCCAACGGGAACCAGCTCACTCCCAGCAACGGCCTTACCGCCTCCAGCAACGACGAAGTCAACGCCACCGGCCTGGGCACCTTCAATGAAACCGCCGGCGGTGGGCAGGGGGGCATGGCCATTGATCGTTCAGGAAACCTCTGGTTCCTGAACGGAGCTGCCGGCACCCTGAATAGCGGCATCGCCCCTGCAAACGCCCTCGTCGAGTTCATCGGAGTCGCGGCCCCCACCGTCTCCCCCGCTGCAATCGCAACCCAGAATGGCGCCCAGGGAACCCTTCCGTAGGCCCCGCAACCCGCCCGTTTCCCACCACCGTACCCCGGCCGATCGCCACCTCTGGCGGTCATCCGGGGTACACAAATCAGGTCTGAAACACTCCCTTAACACCGTCATTCCCCGATTGTGAATTGCTCGTGATTTCCCGCTCAGGAACAGGCCTTCCTCGTTGGGAAAACTGGCACCCTCCCGTCTCATACCCAGAGCGCTCAGAAGGCTCGGTCCGCTGCGGGTCGAGTGAATTTGAAGTCACGGCCACATGCTCTAGCGGCCATTTCCGGGACTGCAATGCAACAGCCCCCCCCGCGATAGCTTGCAGAACCATGGAGCACAAAATAGTGAAGAATCTTGTCAGAGCTCTGCTCATCCCAGCCATCGTCCTCTGCGCCCTGTCGAGTGCTCATGCACAGACCACGAAGTTCAACGCAGTTGGCTCGTCGGCTATGTTCCTGGAACTTGGTGAAGCGGCCTACACCGCCAATTACAGCACCGTGGCCAATGCCGCCCCCGCCTGCGTCTGGTCTGGCGCCGGCGCCAAAGCCACTGACACCAGCACCGGCACCTCGCTGACCGACTCCGGTAATGCGTTTGTCGTTTGGGTTCCCGCAATCTCCGGCAACATCCTCGGCTCCACCGGCAAGGTCCTCGGGCACACCTACTATGCCTGCTCCGACGCGACCCAGCCCACCCCCACCAAGGTCTATGGCTATCTCCAGACAGACTCGGTGGTCGGCAACCGCTGCTTCTTCAACGCCATCAACTCGGCCTCGTGCACCCTCAGCTACCCCAGCACGACGCCCACCAACGCCAACCTGATTGCCACTGCCAAGAACCTCATCGTTGAGGTTCCGCTTCCGCCCTCAGTTGCCGCTACCCTGAACGGCCTGCCGAACGCGGCCGGCACCGACATCCGTCCTGAAGATGCCGAGTTTGCCACCACCCGCGCGCTCACCCCTTGCGGCGCCACCGAGTACACTTCCGGCGGCACCACCTACTCCATCGCACCGTTCCTCGGCCTCGGCTACAACCCTGGCGACAAGATCCACGATGGTTTCGGCGCTGGCAAGAGCTTCAACGTCATCCCCTTCACCCTGTCGGCGTCCTACAACGTGCAGTCGGTCGGCATTGACCCCATGATTGTCGCCATCAACAGCACTGACGCTGTCGGCACCGGCCTGAACGATACCCACATCACCTCCATCAGCAGGCTCCAGCTTGCCCAGTTCCTCGACGGTTCGGTCGGCTCCTCCGCCGCTCTGATTCCCGTGGGCATCGCGAACGTGGATCAGCCCGTCACCACCATCATTCGCGAGCCGCTCTCTGGCACCTACAACACCATGGAGTACAACGTTCCCGCCTCCCGGATGCTGCAGACCTCCCAGGATGTGGGCGTTCTCCAGCCCGCAGCCCAGCAGAACTGCTCCGGCAGCTCGGTTGGTTCCTACTCCCTCAACGCACCGGCGCAGGGTGAAGGCACCCGTATCCGCGCGATCGGCACAGGCCAGGAAATCAGCAAGATTCTCGCCACCAACGACTCGCTCGGTTATGCCTTCTGGGGTGTAACCAACTTCGCTGCTGCCGGTTCTTCCACCCGCTATCTCGCTGTGGACGGCATCGACCCGCTTCACGCCAGCTACCTTGGTGGTGCCATTCCGACCGCGGCCGGAACCACCTCCGCCACGCTGCTCAGCAACATCACCTTCTACAACCTCAAGAACGGCACCTACCCCATCTGGTCGATGGTTCGTCTTGTCACGGCAGACCCTGTCTCCGCAGCCAACGCCAAGATTCTGGCAATTGGTGCGGCCAAGTACTCCTCCCCATCCACCAGCCCGGACTTCGTCTCCTACTACAACACCCTGGGTGCAGTGAACGTTCATGTTGTCCGTTCGCACTTCACGCCCCCCGGAATCAACTTCACCGCGACGCCTGCCAATGGCTTCTGCTCAGCTGCTGAAGTCGGCGGCGACGTAGGCGGCGTGATCATCCCCAACGTTCAGAACTTTGAAACCGCGTATTGCACCGACACCACCAGCACCACCGGCGTCACTGGCCGCCGCTACTAACCTGTTCCTGAAACCCGGAACTCCTGGGCAGATGCGGGAAAAACATTCCGCATCTGCCCATTTCTCTTCCCAATATCCAAGTGCCATTTCCTATCTTCCAAGACAAACCCACCGGAGTCGGTTGCATGTATCGCTTCACCCTATCGTTGTTCGCAGTCTTCCTCGTCAGCCTGGTTTCTCTCTCCGCCCAGGTGCCCGCCCCCGTTGCGCCCGCCTCTGCCCCAACCCAGCCCGCAGGAGCCGCGTCTCTTGCCTGGGGCCATGAGAACTGGGGTGCCCTACCCCTCGCCGCCAGCGGATTGAACACCTCCAGATACGTCGCCCTGGTCCTGAGCAAACACGACGAAGCCAACTACACCCGCGAAATCGTCCGCCTGCAGTGGCGCGCCGCCGATCCCGTCGATATCTACATCCTGCTGCCGCACAACGTCACCCGCCCCGCAGCCATCGTCTATCTCTACGACTATCGCTTTGACTCCGACCGATTCCGCGACGATGCCTGGTGCACCCGGGCCACCAAGGACGGCGTGGCTGCTATCGGCTTCACCACCGCCCTTTCCCTGGAGCGCACGCGCAATCGCCCACTGAAGGAATGGTTCGTCTCAGAACTTCAGGAAGCCCTGGGCACCACCACGCACGACGTGCAGATGATCTTGAATTACCTCTCCTCCCGCGGTGACATTGACCTGGGCAGAATCGGCATCTTTGGCCAGGGCGCAGGTGGCGCCGTGGCCCTGCTCGCCGCCGACGTAGACCCCCGCATCCAGGCTATTGACCTGCTCAATCCCTGGGGCGACTGGCCCGATTGGCTCAAATACTCCCGCCAAATCCCCGACGAAGAGCGCCCAGACTATCTCACCCCCGAGTTTCTTGGCCGGGTCAAGAATCTTGACCCGCTGCTCTCCATCCCCCGGCTCACCACCCGCCACCTGCGCATCCAGCAGGTCCTGGACGACACCGTCACTCCGTCCCAGGCCAGAGACAAGATCGCCGCCGCCGTCCGCGCGCCCCAGCTCCTCGCCCGCTTCAACGACACCGCAGCCCACGCGGCAAGCTGGCGCAAGTCCGGCCTCTCCGGCTGGCTCATCGAGCAGCTCACAGCCACGCAGCAACCCAAACCCTGAAGCGAACCTGGGAGAGGTTCAAATCGACCGGCACCCGCTGAGAGTCACTTCCATGCCATTCATGAAAAACAACACTTTGACTCCATTTGACTGACCTATTTGCCGCCGAAGATGCGGCTGAGCCAGTGGCCGAAGCGGGCCATGGCACCGGGCTTTTTGGCGGCTGGGGCCGGAGTCGGCGGGGGTGCTGGCGCTGCATCCGGCGCGGCATTGTGGCTCAGCGTGGCGGAGAGCTGGGCGTGCGGTTCGCCCACACTCACGGCATTTGCCGGAGGCTGGGGCACGGGAGCTAGCCCGGCGGCGACAGCTTCGGGGAACGGATTCGGCTCATCGGGTTTGGGCGGGGGCGGGCAACCGCAGGACTCCGAGGCGTGGTCGATGACCTCGCGCAGGCTGCCATGCTGGAAGATGACGCGCTGCCCCGGCTGGACGGAGTAGGCCCCGCCCTCAAAAACGCTGGAGACGACGACCGTTGCCGGGTGGTCGCCGTGGTTGTCCACGCAGGTGTCTCCGTGATCGGCCAGGCGCACGTCCACGCTGGCCACGCCGGGGCCGCTGATTGCGATGCGAAAGTCCGGAGTCAGGATGAGGTCGGCGTTGCGGCCGGTCTGGTAGCGGGCCTCCAGCGCGCCGCGCGAGAGCGACAGCATCAGGCCGGAAAGATCCTCCGTTCGCGGGTTGGCGGCGGCCAGGGCGACGGTGGTCGTGGGGCACAGGTGGAGCTCGCCGCGATGGGTAAGCTGCACCCGGGTGGAGTGCGCGCCGGCCGTAACCTCCCCGCTGCTGGCCAGGATGGCTTTGCCGCCCTCGACCTCAATTTGCCCCTTCACCTTGTCTGCCGCCATGGGGTCCGGTCCGCCAAACGGGACGAAGGCGATGGGCGCAAGATCCTGTGCGGCCTGGGGCGCGGAAGCAGCGGCCGGAGCCTGGGCCTGCGCACCGATGGACAGCGCAATCCCTGCCACAGTCAGAAGTACGGATTGGCCGAGCCGACGCGCCATGGGGTTCCTTACATTGCCAGGAAGTTGCGAATCATCTGCTTGCCGCCCTCGGTCAGGACGCTCTCCGGGTGAAACTGCACGCCTTCCACCTTGAGCGTCTTGTGGCGCAGGCCCATGATGATGGGCTGGCCATCTTTGCCGGTGGTGCGGGCGGTCACCTCAAGGGTGTCGGGCAGGTCGCTCTCGCGCACAATCAGCGAGTGATAGCGCGTGCAGGTCACAGGGCTTTCGAGACCCGCGAAGATGCCCTTGCCGTCGTGCGAGACGGGGCTGGTTTTGCCGTGCATCAGCTCAGGGGCGCGAATGACCTCGCCGCCGAAAGCCGCGCCAATCGCCTGATGGCCAAGGCAGACGCCGAGGATGGGGGCCTTGCCCGCCATGCGCTGGATAAGCGGAATAAGGATGCCTGCCTCCTGCGGCGTGCAGGGGCCGGGCGAGAGCAGGATGCGATCGGGGTGCAGCGCCTCCACCTCGTCCACGGTGAGCTCGTCGTTGCGCTTCACGACCACGTCCGCGCCGAGCTCGCCAAGGTACTGCACGAGGTTGTAGGTGAACGAGTCGTAGTTGTCGAGAACAAAAACCATGATGGATTGAGTGTACCGTGCGGGCTGGCGTGGTGCGACGGGCCGGTTACGCGCCTGCCAGCAGTTGGGACTCCCCGGCGAAGTATTTTCGGCGCATCCAGAAGGCGACATTGACCAGGCCGATGAGGGCGGGAACCTCAATGAGCGGGCCGACGACGCCGACGAAAGCCTCGCCGGAGTTGAGTCCGAAGACCGCGACGGCGACGGCAATGGCGAGCTCAAAGTTGTTGCCGGCGGCCGTGAAGGAGAGCGTTGCCGACTGCGCGTAGTTGGCGCCGAGCCGCTTGCCCATCCAGAAGCTGACCAGGAACATGATGAGGAAGTAGACGACCAGCGGGCCGGCAATGCGCAGCACGTCGAGCGGCAGGCGCACGATGAGGTCGCCCTTGAGCGAGAACATGACCAGGATGGTGAACAGCAGCGCCACCAGCGTCAGCGGGCTGATGCGCAGGATGAAGCGAGTGCGATACCAGGGCTCGCCCTTGAGGCGAATCAGCGTATAGCGGGTGAGGAAGCCGGCAACAAAGGGAATGCCGAGATAGATGGCAACGCTTTTGGCGATTTGCGCGATGCTGACATCGACAATGCCGCCCTGCAGGCCAAACCAGCGCGGCAGCACTGTGATGAAGACCCACGCGTAGAGGCTGTAAAAGAGAACCTGAAAGACGCTGTTGATGGCCACCAAACCGGCGACGTAGTCTGTGTCGCCATCGGCCAGTTCGTTCCACACCAGAACCATGGCAATGCAGCGGGCGATGCCGATGAGGATGAGCCCGCGCATATAAGCGGGCTCGCCGCGCAGGAAGAGGACGGCGAGGGCAAACATCAGCGCCGGGCCGATAATCCAGTTCTGCACCAGCGAGAGGCCGAGGACGCGCTTGTTGCGGAAGACTTCGCCGAGCTTTTCATAGCGGACCTTGGCCAGCGGCGGAAACATCATGATGATGAGGCCGATGGCGATGGGAATGTTGGTGGTGCCGCTTTGGAAGCGGTTCACAAGGCCGGCCGAGCCGGGGACGAAGTGGCCCAGGGCAACGCCAAGGGCCATGGCCAGGAAGATCCAGATCGTGAGAAAGCGGTCAAGGAAGGAGAGGCGCTTGCGTTGGGCGGGTGCGCAGTTCTGTGCCTGCGTGAAGGGTCGGGTTGCCATGACTAATTGACCTCGATGGTGCTGCCGCAATCGGAAGTGCAGCCGACAGGGATGGGTTTTGGAGCGCCCGCCAGCGCGTTGAAGCGGGCTGGCGAGCAGCAGGCTTTGTTGAGCCGGGCACGGTCTGCCTGCATGGCTCGCTCGTCCTTCAGCCAGTCGAGGGTTTGCCGCAGAACCTGGGCGGCACCGATGTTTGGCGGCATCACGATGCGATAGTGCATCCACTTCCCTTCGCGGCGAGCCTGGACGATTCCGGCGCGGCGAAGGTAGGCAAGATGTCGCGAGATTTTTGGCTGCCCCTGCTGCAGAATCTCCACAAAATAGCAGACGCAAATTTCCTGGTCGCCCATGAGATTGAGCAGGCGCAGGCGCGTCTGGTCGCCCAGCGCCTGGAAAAACAATTCCATGTCAAATGATTTGCTTCGCCCGGTCATGCTTTACTTATACGCATTGACGAATATATTGGCAAGGCATATAGTTGGCTTTGCGAATATGTTTTGAGGTGGCAATCATGGCAACGGAGATTCTCGATTCAGTTCGGACCAAATACGGCGCGGTGGCAGAGAGCACGCTCTCCAGCAACGACGCCGGCGTGAAGGCGGTTGCCGAGGCCTTTGGGTACACAGCGGAAGAGCTGACGTCGATTCCGGCGGAAGCCAACATGGGCTTATCGTGCGGAAACCCGACGGCGACCGCGCACATCCGCGAGGGCGAAGTGGTGGTGGATCTGGGTTCCGGCGGCGGACTGGACGTGTTTCTGGCAGCGCGCATGGTGGGGCCCACTGGGCGTGCAATCGGCATTGACATGACTCCGGCGATGCTGGAGCGGGCACGGGTGAATGCGGTTGCCGGCGGATACACCAATGTGGAGTTTTACGAATCAACAATCGACCGCATCCCGCTGCCCGATGCCTCAGTGGATTGCGTGATTTCCAACTGCGTCGTGAACCTGGCGCCCGACAAGCCGGCGGTCTTCCGCGAAATTGCACGAGTCCTGAAGCCGGGCGGCCGTGTGGCGCTGAGCGACATTGCCCTCAAGCAGGAATTGCCAGAAGCAATCTCCAGCAGTATCGCGGCCTACGTGGGCTGCATTGCCGGGGCCATCCGGATTGACGACTACCGCAAGGGGCTGCTGGCAGCGGGCTTTGAGGCAGTCGAAATTGTGGACAGCGGCGCCGACCTGAACGCCTATGCCAAGGTGGAAAACCAGGCGGGCTGCTGCTCGCCTGCGATGGAAGAGCCGGCACCGGCAGCAAGCCCCTTCCAGGTGGTCAGTTGCTGCACCCCTGCGCCCGCGGCGGAGACGCTGCACAACGATTTGAAGACGCTGCTCGATCAGTACGACGTGAACGCCGCAGCGGCCAGCGTGAAGGTGTATGCCCTCAAGCCGGGCGGAAGCGCCCAGAAGTCTTGCTGCGGGCCGTCCTGCTGCTAAAACCAAGGGTTGCACCACAACTCTTCAAAGGAAAAGTTCATGCCAATGGCTCGTTACAACGTGTTGTTTCTCTGCACCGGGAACTCTGCGCGCTCCATCATGGCCGAAGCAATCATGAAGCGCAAAGGTTTCCCCACATTTGCAGCCTTCAGCGCCGGCAGCCATCCTTCCGGCGCGGTGCGGCCTGAGGCTATTCACCAGATTGAAAAGGCTGGCCTGAGTGGAGCCGATTTCCGGAGCAAGTCCTGGGACGAGTTTTCCCTGCCGGATGCGCCGCCGTTGCACTTCGTTTTTACCGTGTGCGACAACGCGGCCAACGAGGTATGCCCATTGTGGCCCGGACAACCGATGACGGCGCATTGGGGCATCTCCGACCCCGCGGCCGTAAAAGGTTCGCCCGAAGAGATTGAGCGGGCTTTCTTCAAGGCTTTTGCCGCGCTCGATCGGCGCATCAGCCTCTTCCTGTGTCTGCCGCTGGCAACGCTGGATTCTTTTGCCCTGCAGCGCGAACTCGACAACATTGGAAAGCAGTGAACCGGAGAAGAAACCCATGACCAAAGTGATTTTTGCGTGCATCCACAACGCCGGCCGCTCGCAGATGGCGGCGGCATTTTTCAACCAGTTGGCCGACCCGGCAAAGGCAGTGGCCGTTTCCGCTGGAACCGATCCTGGGTTGCGCGTGCATCCTGAGGTGCTGGCAGCGATGGGCGAACTTGGCATTGACCTGAGCCACGCAAAACCCCAGAAGCTGACCGAGGAACTGGCGCGTGATGCGCAACTGCTGCTGACCATGGGCTGCGGGGACAAGTGCCCGTATGTACCGGGGCTGCGGATTGAGGACTGGCCGCTGCAGGACCCGAAAGGGCAGAGTGTTGAGCAGGTGCGGCTCATCCGCGACGACATCCGCAACCGTGTGCTGGCGCTGCTGGAGCGGGAAGGACTGGGCCTGTAACCCTGCGGCCAGGACGGATTGCGTGGGTGCGCGAAACCCGGCTCGTTTACAATAGAAAAAGGGCCAAAACCGAAAATTCCGCCCATCTGTTCACGAGCAAGGAGCACCTTCTTTATGGCGATTCCCGCCACGCAAATGCGTCCCGGCATGATCATCAAACACAACGAGCAGCTTCACCTGGTTTTCGCTGTGGAACACCGCACGCCGGGCAACCTGCGCGCCTTTATCCAGGCCAAGCTGCGCAATGTGCGCACCAACGCGATGTTCGAACACCGCTTCCGCTCCGGCGATGCCATTGAGCGCGTGATTGTGGACGAAGTGGCGATGGAGTTCCTCTACAACGACGGGGACGACTACTACTTCATGAACCCCGAAAACTACGAGCAGACGGTGCTGAAGGCCTCCACGCTGGGTGATGCGGTGGAATACCTGACCGCCAACCTGCAGATTCACGTGAGCTACTTTGACGGCGTGGCTGTCGGCATTGACCTGCCTGCGTCGGTGGAGCTTATGGTGGTGGAGACCGAGCCGGGTATCAAGAGCGCTACGGCAAGTTCCGTAACCAAGCCTGCCAAGACCGAAACCGGCCTGGTGGTTGCGGTTCCCCCGTTCATCAACGAGGGCGAGAAGATCAAGGTGGATACCAGCGAAGGCACCTACCTGAGCCGCGCATAAGGCGGGCTCACAGCAATGAAAAGCGGCGCATCCTCATGGCAGGATGCGCCGCTTTTCTATTGACAGGAAATTTACTACTCGGCGAGCAGGCAGCGCAGGGTACCCTCGGCGGCGTATCGCAGCAGAAGCTGGTCTGCGGTGATGAGGGTTGCACCAAGGGCGCGTGCGGTTGCGACGAGGATTCTGTCAGCCGGATCCGCGTGGATCTCCCCAGGCAAACGTGTACTATCTACCGCAATCTTGGGCGTGAGCGGATGAAGAACAACTCCGGGAAATGATAGTGCCTTGTCAATCCAGAGTTGAACTTCGGTATCGAGAAACAGCCGCTTCTTTGACACCAGCAAGCCGATTTCCCACGGTGTAATCGCCGAAACGATGAGGCAACCGTCGTCTGACGCTTTTCGAAGGACAGCTTTGGCCGCATCGCTGAGACGCTGATTGTCCTGCATCAACCAGACAAGCACGTGGGTGTCTACGAGGTAGGTGGTCATTTCATTGCTTCCCACTCCACATCAATCGGAGAGATGATGTCGCCCTCCCACAGCACAGAGCCACGCATTGCACCGACGATGTCGAACTTCTCCTCGATGACGGGGACAATCTTCACCACAGGCTTGCCGAACTTGGTGACGATGACAGGCTCGCGTGTCTGGGCGATTTCGTCCATGATTTGCAGGCACTTGGCCTTGAACTGGCCGGCAGGGACAGTCCGCGGCTTGCCAGTCGCAACGCTCTCGGTCGAAAGAAACTCGGACTTCGGAAGGTTGGCCATTGCACTACTCCCATGGTCACTGACCATGGTCATACTTTAGCACGAATCCTCCTCCCTTGCGGCTTCGCGCGCGGGGTGAAAGACTGGGGGTACTTCAAGGAGCGCGTTTGCCGATGGTCCGCCATTTTCTCGTTCGTGGTCGTGTGCAGGGGGTTGGATTCCGCTGGTTTGTGCAGCGCGAGGCCAGTGAGCTGAGCCTGAGCGGCTGGGTGCGCAACACCGAAGAGGGCGAAGTTGAGCTGGTGGTCTCTGGCGACGCAGCGGGGCTGGACGAGCTGCGGCAGTCGCTGGAAAAGGGCCCCCGGGGCAGCCGTGTGGACCAGGTGCTGGAGCACGCCCTGGCGGAGTCTGAGGCCGAAGGACTAGCCGCCTTCCGCATTGAGGGTGCCTGGTAGGGCGACCGCCCCCCTGATTCCCCGCATCGAAGCATCCACTCAATCTTTGGATGGAAGCACACTGCCTGCTGGCATGGGTAGGATTGCGCCATACCCGTAATTGCTGAAGATTGCGGCAATTCCCACCGCTGGAGTGCTTCCCTTGCCTCGTTTTCGCTCACCCGTTCTGCCTGAGGGAGTTCGCCTTGCGCTGGTTGCCGCGCTGCTTGGCACACTGGGCGCCGTCTTTTGCCTGGTCTTTCCGATTTACATCATCCGCCCTTTCCGCCCCCAGGACCCAACCCAGCTTGCACAAGCGCTGACGGTGCGCGGGCTGGCGCCCTGGCTTTCAGCCACAGCTTCCATCGTGGCGCTGCTGGCCAGCTTCCGGGCGTGGCAGCAGGTGCGGTCGTGGATTCCGCGAACTCTGTTTGGCTTTCTCTCGCTGATAGCCGTCGCGGCCGCCGGCCTCACCCACGTCAACATCTTCGAGATCATGTTCCACCCCTACCCTGCGCCGCAGTTCGCCGCAGCAACTGCTGTCCCCTTAGATGCCGAGGACAGGGTCCTCTCCGTCACCATTCAGGGCGAAGACCACGCCTACCCAGTCCGCACCATGGGCTACCACCACATTGTGAATGACGTGGTGGGCGGGGTGCCGATTGCCGTCAGCTACTGCACGCTGTGCCACACCGGGCTGGTGTGGAGCAGGCTTGTCGACGGCCAGACGCTCTATTTCCGGCTCGCCGGCATCAATAACGGCAATGCGCTGCTGCGCGATACCGCCACCAGCAGCATCTGGCAGCAGAGCACCGGGCAGGCAATCTTCGGCCCGCTGAAGGGGCGACAACTGGCACTCATCCACAGCGATGAGCTGCGCTTTGCGCTGTGGCGGCAGGAGAATCCCGCGGGACTGGTCCTGAAGTCGAACCCGGAGTACGCCGACCAGTACGAAACCAAAGACTGGGATGCCCACATCGGGAAATATCCAACGGTGGTGGACACCCGGGCCTCGGGCATCGCGCCGCATGACCTGATGCTGGGGGTCACTGTGGACGGAGTGAGCAAGGCCTATCCGGTCCAGGCGATTCTGGCCGCAAAGCTGATTGAGGACAAGGTGGGCGGAGTGCCCGTATTGCTGCTGGTTGGCCCGGATGGCAGCTCAATTCGGGTCTTTCGGGCTGCGCTGTCGGAGGCGCCAATGACCTTCCTGCTGCCGAACGGAACCGACTCGGGCCGGCAGGCGCGCACGGTCCGCGACGCCGAGACCGGCAGCCTGTGGAACTTTGCCGGCTGCGCGATAGACGGAGCCCTCGCCGGCAAATGCCTGGCTCCGCTCGACGGCTACAAGGACTACTGGTTTGACTGGATGAACCACCATCCGGCAACGAAGGTCTATCGCGGGTGAGTTCGGCCTTCTGAAACCTCGCCAACTATAATGGGACGAGCGGCCTGCTGACGAAATGGCACCGCACAGGAGCAGGGCAACCCATGGCGCAGCCACTGAATGTCGAAGCCATCAAGGCGCTGGTACGCACGGTTCCGGACTTTCCCAAGCCCGGGATTCTCTTTTATGACATCACGACGGTCTTGAAGGACAAGACCGGCTTTGCCCAGCTGATTGATGCACTGGCGGCCCGCTACATTGACCAGCACATTGACCTGGTGCTGGGCATTGAGGCGCGCGGGTTCATCTTTGGCCCGGCGCTGGCCTATCGCCTGAATGCCGGCTTTGTGCCGGTGCGCAAGCCCCGCAAGCTGCCCGCCCCCGTGGCACGCGTCACCTATGACCTGGAGTACGGGTCAGACACGCTCGAAATCCACCTCGACGCAATTCAGCCCGGGCAGCGGGTGCTGCTGGTGGACGACCTGCTGGCCACCGGCGGAACCATGGAAGCCACGCTGAAGCTGGTGAAAGAGCTGGGCGGCGAAGTAGTTGGCCTGGCCTTTGCCATTGAGCTGGACTTCCTGAAGGGCCGCGACCGCTTCCCCGATGTGGACGTCTTCAGCCTGCTGCACTACGACGAATAGATTTGACCAGGAGCAACAACAGGGCGTGCCGTTGCGGCGCGCCTTTTTTGCTGCGTATCGACTGTTGCAATGTCTGAACAAAATCCCGTCAACCTGCTACTGGGCAGAAGGGGTGAGTTCCGTGACCGAGAGAGAATCCTCCGTCTTCAGGTAGCCCTTGCGGCGGAACCAGTCTTCCATGGCGGGTCCCAGACGATCCAGCGGTACATTGTGCCCGGCCTCAAGCAGCCCGTCGCCGGCCGGCAGCGTGTCATCAAAAACCGCATCGTTGGTAAAGTTGCGCATGGCAAAGTTGTCAATCCAGTGGATGGGGCACAACGCCCGCTCCCCCGCCGCATTTACCCGCTCCACCTGTATCCGCCGCACAAACATATTTCCACTCTACCGGAGCGCGCAGGCCCGCGCCAAACGCTGGCGGCGGCCGGGTTTGATTGAGCGAATGGGCGCAGTGGTCATCCGACGCTGCTCCACCACGAAGTTGATTCCGGTACGGGATTGCTGAGCGGCACAACCTCGCCAAGCAACGGGGTGATGAGCTGCGGCGGGTTGGGGTGCTGGAGCGCGGTGATGCTGCGCAACGGTGCGTCCCAGTCGTGGTTGGAGATGCAGAACTTTGAGTTGTGCACCGGGAAGACGAGCATGGCATTCAGGTCGCGGGCCGCCTGCATCGTTTCCCAGGGCATCATGTGGATGTACTTCCAGGCCTGGTCGTACTGGCCATTTTCCAGGATAGCCAGATGAAATCCGCCGAACTGCGCGCCAATCCGCTGGAAGTGCGGGCCGTAGCCGCTGTCTCCGCCAAGGTAAGCCTTGAAGCCGGTGGGCGTGACCAGGGCGTACGAAGCCCAAAGCGTGCGATTGCGCCGCAGCGTGCGGCCGGAAAAATGCCGCGCCGGCAGGATGTGCGCCGCAAATCCGCCGGGCAGCGAGACGGTGTCGCCCCAGTCGCCCTCATGGATCAGTACCGGCGAGAAGCCCCAGCGCTCAAGGTGCGCGCCCACACCCAGCGGGCAAACCACCTGCTTCACCCGCGGACGCAGGCGCGTGACAGTCTCGTAGTCCAGGTGGTCCCAGTGGTCGTGGGTGAGGAACAGAATGTCAATCTCCGGCAGGTCGTCGACGGTGTAGGGGTCGGTGCCCTCAAATGCCTTGGTGGTGAACGAAACAGGAGAGGCGCGCCCGCTCAGGACCGGATCAACAAGGATGCGCTGGCCCTCAATCTGCAGGAAATAGGAGGAGTGGCCGAACCACACCATCACGTTCTCGCCGGTCGGCAGGTGCAGCAGGTCCCGCTTCACTGACGGGATGGGCCCCAGGGGCTTCAGCCGCTTGCTGCGGTTGAAGGCGAACTTGCGCATGGTCTCAAACTGGCTGGCGTCGCCGGTCATCATGGGAGTATCAAGCTCGTTGTGGAACTGCCCCTCGCGGAAGTTCGGCGATTTGCGGATGCGCTCAAGGCGTGCGTCGGCGGGCAGGCTGCCAAAACGCGGCGTTTGCAGGAAGAGCCATATGCCCCCAGCCAGCAGGCCCGCGGTGGAAAGCGCACTGCCGGCCGCGCCGCGCAGGAAAGAACGTCGATTCAAGAGAGATTGCCTCCGAAGATGAGTACGCAAGGTGGTCGGCTGGGCGTTCCCCGTAAGCCGCTAGCCCTGGGGCTTGGCGACTGTGCCGGCCTTGGCGGGCTCCGCATCCACGCGGAAACGCTGATAGTTGAGGTCGTGCTCCACAAAATGCTGGCGCATCCCCTTGAACAGCAGAACCCGCGCGTCCACGCGGGCCTCCGCCATGGTGGGCAGCCAGATTTCCCCGTTCACCGGCGCCTGCTCAAAGGTGAAGTTGGAGCCGCTCTGGATGTTGGCCACCAGCCCGCCGCCAATGTGGAAGTTGTCCGTAAACCGGGCCTCCAGCCGGGCAACCTGGTGGTCGCGCTCGTCAATCCAGATGGTTCCGGCAATTTTCTTGCTCGCGTCCTCGGCCATGCCGTGGGTTTTGGCGTCCTTTTTGCCGACGAACTCAAAGAGGATGGTGGGCCGCCCGCGGAAGGCCTCGCGCCGAGGGTTGCGCAGGTCCATGATGTCGAGCAGGCGGCTGATGCTGATGGGCTGCTCGCGGCTCTCAATGGGCTGGCCGGGCGGCGTATTCTGCGCCTTTTCCACCAGCTTGGTAATGCGCTCCTGCTCCTTGTCCTCATCGTGGCCGGCAAGCGGCTGGCCATCCTTCTCCACACGGCGGGCAATCTGATGGCTGTTGACGAAGAAGATTTCCACGGCTTCGCGCTCGGTTTTGGTCACCCGGCCGCTCGAGTCCAAATCTTCCGTCACCGCCTGGCTGCGCCATGTGTAGTTTTCCTTGATCTTCTCCAGCTCCTTCTGGTGGTCTGAAACTTGCTGGATGAGGGCGCGGATATCGGGAATGGAGGGTGCACTTTGAGCCAGACATGGCCGAGCAAGGAAGAGGACAATGACCACGGAGGCGGCCAGCAGGTTGCCGACAAGCGGGGCATAAGGTCGGATTGGCAGCACGCGTACTTCCCTTCCCCAAATATGATCGTGGAACTGGTGGGGCGGTAAACCCATACCCATCGTAGCGGATGTGCTGATAGGACGCGGCGAGCGGCGAAAAGTCGCAGAAATCCGCAGGAATGGAATTCCCCACAGAGCGGGGAGAAGGGTTTTGCGATGCTTCGGTTAGTAGTGAACTGGATATTGAGCGCATGCGCGCTGGTGGTGGTGTCGCGACTGGTGCCCGGCTTCCACATTGATTCGCCCGGAACCGCACTGGCAGCTGCACTGGTCTTCGGCTTCCTGAATGCCACCGTGGGTCTGGTCCTGAAGATTATTTCGCTGCCGGCCGTGATTCTTAGCCTCGGCGTTTTTCTGGTGGTCATCAACGCCTTTGTGCTGGAGATGGCTGCCACCTTCGTGCCGGGATTCCACATTCGCAACTTCTACTCGGCGTTCTGGGGCGCGCTGGTACTCTCGGTGCTGCAGCTCATCTTCCGCATGGCTGCGCCGGAGGAAAAGCGCAGCTAAGACTTAGCTAGGGCTGAGCTGGCCCTGCAACCGCGGCCGGCAGGGGACCATTCGATGCCGGCTTGGCCGTGGTCGATTTGGGCATGCCGGTCTTGCCGTTCCGCAGCCGCTTTTTGGGTACGGGTGCAACGTGCAGCGGGGTCAGCGTGGGCGGAACACGCTGAGCGCCAGCGGTGCGGAAACCGCCACCGGCATCCTGAGCCGGCGAAGTTGGCACGGGTGCCTGGGCCGGCAAGGCGGCACCGTGCGAGCTGGTCTGGGACGGCAATCCGTTGTAGCGATGCGGAAACGCGAACTCCACCACCAGAGCCACTGCGGCAAGCGCACAAGCCCCCACGGCCAGGCGAAGCCCCATGGGGCCGCTGAGCCCAAGCCGGGCCAGCAGGCCGGGCCGGGCATGAGCATCCGCAAGGCGAGCCGCGGCAATTCGCGCATGGATGCGGTCCTGCAAGCCGTCAGGCTCGGGAGCCAGGGCAAGCTGGCGCAGCGTTTCCTCGGCCTGATCGACGGTGATGGGCGGCTTGGTGTGGTCAATCATCGGCTCCCCCTGGTGTGGCCCAGCAGCTCTGCCATCATTTGCCGCGCCCGAAAGAGGCGCGAGCGGACAGTGGATTCCGTGGTGTTCAGGACCTGCGCAATTTCCACGCTGGATAGCTCCTCAAATGCGGAAAGAACCAGCACTTCGCGCTCTTTGGCGGGGAGCTGGTCCACGGCGTGCAGAACAGTGGCGCGATGCTGCCCGGCAGCAACGTGCTCGTCCGCCGTCAGGCCGCCCGCGGGCAACACCCGCTCCATCTCAGCCAGATCGTCCGTCTCGGGGCGGGTCTTCGTGCGGCGCTTGCGGTCCAGCACCACGTTCCACACAATCCGAATCAGCCACACACGGGCATCCCGCAGCTCGGCAAGCTGGCTGCTGTGCCGCAGAACGCGCAAATACGCCTCCTGCACGGCATCCTCAGCATCCGCACTGTTGCGCAACACGCTGAAAGCGACGCGGTACATGGTGCCGGCGTACTGTTTGACGAGCGCGGCAATCGCCGCCTGGCTCGCTGCTTGGTCCTCGCGCACGACTGTCGTTCCGTTCTCCATCCATCCCGCGTAACTGAGGGCGCTGGTGCTCATAGCCTACAGGACGCGCCCAGTGCCCCGGACGCTCACCCACGGCGGAAAAAGCAAAACGGCCCGCCGAAGCGAGCCGTTTGCGAGTTGAATTCTGCTTACTTTCCGGTCAGCTTCTGCGCCGCAGCAGCACCAGCCGCGCCGGTCTTGTCCGCATCCTTGATCTTGGCCCAGATCAGCTTGGCCTGGTCCGCCTTGCCGCTGGCAACGTACAAATCAGCCAGTGCAAGCTGCGCCGTGTAAGCCGGGACAGCGTCCGTCCCCTTGGCGCCGAGCGCTGTGTAGATCTCCACTGCCTGGGAATCGCGGCCTGTCTGGTGATAGAAACCAGCCAGAGCGAACTTGGCCAGAGAGCTGGTGTTGGAATCCCATGAATCGGCAGCCGCCTTCAACTCAGTCTCGGCCGAGGCCGTCTGGCCCAGTTCCTGATAGGTAAGGCCTGCGAAGTAGTGGGCCTTGGCAGCACCCGGCACCCAGCTGTACTTGGTCGCGGCATCCACAAACTGCTTGTTGGCAGCCTTGGAGCGATCGGCAGCCGTGTTATACAAGCCATTCCCGGCGGGAACGCCCGGCTGCGCCAGCGGAGCCGAGTAGGTGTCCAACGCAACACCCAGCGCGGCCGCAGCCGCATCCGCTTGCTGGCTGTAGAAAACCGAACCGCCAATAACGACAGCAAGCACAACCACTACGATGATGGCCCAGCGAATGACGACCGGGCGATGCTCGCCAATCCAGCTGACACTGCCCTGAGTTGCCTGTACAAACTTGTCCTGCTTAAGCGCATGCCGCGTCTGCGAATCCACGTTGTTCCTTCTTGCCGGGCTGGCTGGGGATGCTTGCCGGGGCCGGAGCCCCACTACAACGCATCTCGGCAACGCCCAAATATAGGTTTCTGCCCATCCGCGATTGCCTCAAGAAGGCAGATTTGCGGTGGACAACCCTATTAGTCTATCAGGGCGCTCCGAGCAGAGTCTATCAAGCCCCCGGAGTTGCACGGCAACCACCCAGCGAATCCACTTCGCATATCGTCGAATCCTTCCGGTACACTTGTCCAGTCTTCCCCAGGAGTCCCAAAGTGCCCAACATTCGCCGCGTCCTAAGCATCATGCTCCTCGCCCTTGTTTCCCTTCCCGCCTTTCACTCCCTGCACGCGCAGCAAACCAGCCAGGAAGCGGCCGTCTGGAAGCTGGAAACGGCATATTGGGAGTACGTCAAGGCGGGTGATATGAACACCTTCCTCACCCTGTGGCATCCAGACTTTGTGGGTTGGCCAGCACTTGCCGACAAACCCCGCCGGAAAGATTCAATCGCAGCCACCTACACCGCACTCTACGCCAGGGGAGAACATCTTGGCAGCTACACCATCAAGCGGGCCGACAGTCAACGCACCGGCAATTTGGTCGTCACCCACTACTGGGCCAACGCTGTATGGACTGATACCGCAGGCAAAAACCAAACCTGGAACATCCGCGTCACGCACACCTGGCTCCAGGTCGGCCGCACCTGGCAAATCATCAGCGGAATGGCGGCGAACGTTGACAGCATCCCCAACTAACCTGCCCCACCAGTAATCACCGGTTTTCGCAGCGCGCGAATCCGCTCCACCGCGCTGGCTACAGAGCTGCGGTCCAGGAGGCTCTCCAGTCCACGCTCAAGAAGCAACTCAACGAAAGCATGGATCGGCAAACCACGCATGGCTGCCTCCTGCTGCATCTGCGACGAAATCTCCACCGATATCTGCACGAACCGCGCTCCTCTCTTCTCCCTATCGGTGAAATGGGGTGGAAGTTGAGCACAGCAGGGATTTTCGCAGCCGATCGCTTGCCGACAGCAATCCCAACCCGTTAGGCTGGAAACATGTACGAGGATTTCCACGCAAAAGACCTGTGGAGCGGAGCGGACCTCCACTGCACCTGGAAAGCGAACATTGTAGCCATTGCCACCCGCCACGCCGACGCTGTCGATGTGCGCTTTGACGTCAGCGGCCGCCCCATGTGGATCGCGCTGCCGTGCGACGCCTGGCTGGAACAAAAGAAGCGCAGCGGAAAAGTCCTCACCGATGGTCTTGCCGCGCAAACCGCCGGGCACTACCTGAAGACCATTCTGGAAGAGGGCTACGATGCCAGTCGCGAAATGTACACCATGAGCGTCCCTGAAGTTCTGGAGCACCTGGATGCGGTAATCGCCGAAGCCGAAGCCGCGAACGGGATTCCGACCCTGCCTGCTGGAATCTACTAGAAGCATTCCTCTGCCGCCGAAACAAGCAACGCTCCCAAGCCTTACAAGGCGGGAGCGTTTCATTTTGGAGGGGGAATCTCTGTGCGGGATCGCTCCCTTTCGTTCAAACGCAAAAAAGCCAACTCCGAAGAGCTGGCTTTTTTGTTGAGATTATTGCCGGCGATCACCTAATCTCCCACACAGTTACCCGTGCAGTACCATCGGCCCAACGAGGCTTAACTTCCGTGTTCGAGATGGGAACGGGTGATCCCTCGCGGTATGGTCACCGGCAAACTTGATGGCGCTTGGCGGGTGGTTGCCCGCAGCCAGGGTCTTCTCTCGTGCGCATCGTCTTGTTTCTCGATGGCGGGGAGGAAGACGCAGAAGCAATCTGGCGCCAAATATTGTCAAACACAACGAAATTGATTGGATGTTTCAAGGCTACAGAGCGCCTGTCAGAGTCTCACGCCGCGCACTGCGCGGAGTTAATTCTATGGACAAGCCGAACGGGCGATTAGTACTGGTAAGCTACACGCATTACTGCGCTTCCACATCCAGCCTATCAACCAGGTGGTCTTCCTGGGCCCTTCAGGGAAATCTCATCTTGGAGCGTGCTTCCCGCTTATATGCATTCAGCGGTTATCACAACCGAACTTCGCTACCCAGCCGTGCC